>JBBSLZ010000008.1:0-31648 GCA_038233435.1 Chthoniobacterales bacterium | reverse complement strand
GGCGCAGCGAAGAAGGCCGGGAGAAAAAGAAGGAGCAAGGCGGAGGCGGAAATTAGAGAGAGCGCGAGGAATTTGCCGAGAAGATACGCGCTGCGCGCAACCGGTTGGGTGAAGAGAAGCGGCCATTCTTCGCTCTCGGCGCGGGCGCTGTTGACGCCGAGGAGAAGCGCAAAGAGCGAAACGAAATAGAGCGCGAGTTGGAGGATGAACAGACCAGCGTCGCCCGCGAACGCGACCGAGGCGATGCCGCCGATAACGGAGAGCGCGCAGAAGACCTGGAAGTAGCGACTCGAGACGGCACCGTGCATTTCGCGCCAGAGGACAGCGCGCAGCGGAGCCGGCGTGGAGGCGATGGAGAGAGCGTTCATGCGGAGAATTCTACGAGGCGAGGGCGATGGGTCACGTCGTCAAAATCGTGCGGAAGATCGGACGGATCGAGTTCCCGTTCGATCTGGCCCTCACGGCAGAGCAGGCAGCGATCGGCCACGCCGTTCCACTCTGCGATCAGGTGCGTCGCGATGAGCACGGTGCGGCCGCGGTCGGCCTCGGCGCGCAGGATTTCCTGGAGGCGCGCGCGCCAGCCGGGATCGAGACTGAGACCCGGCTCATCGAGCAGGAGAACCGGCGCATCCGCGAGCAGGAGCACGGCGAGCCCGAGCCGTTGGCGCATGCCGCCAGAGAGCTGGCCTGCGCGCGTGCGGGCGGATTCGCTCAGGCCCGCGAGCTCGAGCACGGCCGCGCAGCGGGCCAGAGGAATGCCACGTAGCCGCGCATAAAATCGGAGCACTTCCGTGCAGGTAAGACGCGGATGAAAGCTGGGACTTTGCGGCAGATACGCGATCGATCTTTGGGCCGCGATTCTTTGCGAAGCGAGATCGACTCCAAGGATGCGGGCCGTGCCGCTCTGGGGTCGAATCAAACCGGCCAGCACTTTGATCGTGGTGCTCTTGCCCGCGCCGTTTGGGCCAACCATGAGCGTGATTTCACCGGGCGCGGCGCTGAAGGAAAGGCCACGCAGGACTTCTTTGCGGCCATAGGCCTTGACCAGGTCGGTGGCGGTCATCATCTGGCAGCGGTTGGCCCCACAACGCGTTGCGCGCGGATCGTCCAGTAGTTCGGGGTCAACGGCGCCGGGTCGTCGATCGAGTGGAGGCCAGGCAGCGCGGCGCGTTCGTTAGCGAAGCGCAGAAGTTTCACCGCCGGACTTCCGGAAAGAAACGCGACCGCGGGAAAATCGCGGCGCAGCGGCCCGATCAAGTCGAGCTCGCGATGCGGCAGATCGTTAATCCCATCGCCGTTCAGGTCGAACGTCTCCTGGCCGCTCCACAGATTTCCCACGCCGTTCACAGCCCAGTGGTTGTCGGTCCCCGCGCCGTTGGTGTCGACGGGATGCAGGTTTTGCGTGAAGCGATTTTCGGTAAAGGAATTGCCGTCCGAGTTCCCGTAAAAGCGCACGCCGATGTAGTTGCCGCTGACGTCATTCGCGCGCACGACAAAGTCGATCGCCTGCTGGAACGAGAGCCCGACCGCGTTGTTGCGAATGATATTGTTCTCCAGCCGGATGCGTTCGTCGGATTGGAAGAGAATGCCGTAGGCGCGCGCGCCGCGGTTATCTTCGAAACGATTATTGCGGATGACGATGTCTTTCGAAAACATGACCGCGGCCCCGGCGGCGTTTTGCGCGAAGAGGTTATTCTCGAAAACGTTGTCGTCGGAATACATGTAGTGCAGGCCATAGCGGGTGTGGTGCACGTGGTTGTTCTCGACCTGGGTATGATCGGTGAAAGAGAAGTAGATTCCGTCGCGGGTCTCGCTGATCTCATTGCCCGAGATGAGATTGCCGTCGCAGTTCCACTGGTGGATGCCGTTGCCGCGTTGGTTCTCGTTGATTGCTACTTCGCAAAGTTCGCCAAGGTCGGCGGTGAGGGTTTGTGCGACCGATTTTTTCGTGGTCAGGAGACTGGTCTTGCCGCGGATGCGATTCTTGATCACGCGCGCTTCACGCACCTTCTTGAGGTAAATGCCGTGAAGCGAATCTTCGATCACGTTTGCTTCCACGGTGACGCGATTGCCGGCGACGAAGACGGCGGCGTTGTCATCGGACAAGCGCAACCCAGAGCCGGCAATGCGGAATCCGCTGAGGGTCACATCGTCAGCCGTGATAGTGACGACATTTCCAGAAGCGAGGCCGCGGATTTCAGCCCCGGGCTGGCCGAGGAGGCGGAGCGGCTTGCCGATTTTGATCGGACCCGGGTAAACGCCGGCCGCGACGCGAATCGTGGCCTCTGGCGGGGCGGCATCGATTTGCTCCTGGAGCGTTGCGGCGGGCGCCAGACTGGCCAGGCCGAGAAACGCGCACAGAAAAGTTTCGAGCCTCACGCCGCCAGCGCCTCCTCCTTGCGCGAAAACCAGATGGCGAGGATGAGCAGGACCATGAAGAGCCAGAGCAAATAGGTGCCAAGCTGGGGGTAACTCGACTGGGTGAAGTTCGCGATTTGTTGCGTGCCAAAGATGAGCGGCGTGAACGGCTGGATCGTCATCGGCGCGCTCGGGTCGAGATTGTGCCCATACCAATAGAGCCGGTAATAGAACGAGCCGATGGAGAACGCGCCGAAATAGGCGGCGATCATGAAAAGATCGATCACCCCTTTCATCTCGCCGAAGACGACGGCACGCAACGCGAGCAGAATGAAGACGCCGAACATGAAGGGCATGATCTCCATTTCGCGGAAGTCGGCCTGATGGATCGTTTTCATCCCAATGTAGTGATTGAGATTATTGATCTCGGCGATGTCGTTACCGTTCAGGCCGCCGCCCTGGATTTTGTAGGCGTAGATCTGCATCGAAAGACCGTCGGCGTACTGCGGCGCCACCAGATTCAATTTCCAGAGCGGAAAGAGAATGGAGGCCACCACCGTCGCTGCTGCCGCAAGCAGGCAGAGACGCGACCAGAGGTTGAGCGGTTTGTGCAGGAATCGAAATTCCCGATTCAGAAGCGTAGTCATAATTTCCTCCCGAGGCCGGAACCCGCGCGCGCCGACGGGCGCACGCGCGGCATCCTGGCTAAGGCGTCGGCTGCGGCGAGCCGGCCGGGTTTGAGTCAGCCGGCGCACTCCTCGGAGCTTGCGTCGTATCCGGCACGGCGGGCAGGGAGTTTGCCGGCACAGCTGGTTCACCCTGCGCGGCATCGGTCTGGGGCGCCGGCGGAACGTTACCGGGATCGACGGGTTGGCTCGCGCTTTCGGGGCCGCCTTCGTTCTGGACGACCAGATATCCCTGCATCTCCTGGTGGAGTGCGGAGCAGAAGTTCGTGCAATAGTACGGAAACACGCCGGGCTTAGTCAGCTTGATTTGAAAGGTCCGCGTCTCACCCGGATCGACCGTGATGTTGAGGTTGTTCTCGACCAGGCCGAGACCGTGAATCATGTCGGTTGATTGCTCGATATTGGTTACGTGCACGGTCAGCGTGTCGCCCACTTTCGCATCGATGCGGTCGGGCACGAAACGGCTGCGCACGGCCATGACTTTCACGATCACTTCGTTGCCGTTGCGCGTTTGCCCCGCTTGCGAAGCCTCCCAGATCGCGTTCGGATTCTTGTTCTCGTCCCTCGGATAAACTTCGATCGGCTGGATTTTGTCCGCCTTTAGGATCTGCGCGAAGTGCGGCTCGGGTTCGGTGAAGGTTTCGTAGATCATCTTCATTTTCGCGCCGCTGACGTCAATAAGCTGGCTGTCCTCCGGTTGCGACGGGCCGACGTTGAGATGGCGGCCTTTCGAGAGCTTGTTCATCGCGACCAACCATTTGCCGTAAGGGTGCTTCGTGTCGCTGCCGGCGACCACGAGATGGCCGACGCTGTAGTGCACCGGGATCTTATCGAGCACGACCTTGGTCAGGTCTTTCTTCTCGTCCTCGCTCCACGGTGGCATTTTCCATTTCGCGACCTTCGAATCGATGAAGAGCGAGGTGTAAGCGTTTCCCTCACCGTCGAACTGCGTATGCAGCGGACCGAGACCTACTGGCACCTCGCCTTCGACTACGTCTTCGTGTTTCACGATTGGAATGCCCTTGAAATCCCCGTCGAAATCCTTCTTCTCGATCGCCTGCAGCAGCTTCTCGACGTTAATCACCGTCGTAGTCGGCTGGAGTTTTCCGCCTGCCACGACCCATTTTCCGGTCGGATCGACATCCATCCCGTGCGGCGATTTCGCGATCGCGACAAAATAGAGCACGCCTGGCACCTTGGCCGGATCGATCACCGACACGCCGTCCATCATCTTGACCTGACCGTCGGCGACCGCCTTTTCCGCTGCGCGCCAATTCACGACCGCCGCCAGATCGCGATCCAGTTGCGAAGCGTTCGCCTCGAGCTGGGTGTGCGCCATCTCCGTGTTGTAGGAAGTCCAGAAAGCCCAGCCGCTGCTCGGGCCTTTGCCGGTGGAGCCGAGGTCCCAATCGAAGGGGGGAGTCAGAATCTGCCAGCCGACCGACATTTTTCCGCTCGCGGGATCGACCTTGATCCCGCTCACCATGCCATTGAACTGCGTCGCGTAATCATTCGGATCCGCCACGCGCCCTTTCGGCAGCGGGACCGAGAAGCGCGTCGCCACGAGAATGTATTCCGTGTTCTCCGTCACGAAGGACGAGCCGTGGTTGCCCATGGAGTTCGGGATCGGGCCAAGAATTTCCTTGGTCTTGAAGTCACGGAGGTCGATCCGCGCGACGCGGTTGTTGGCGTTGTCGTTTACGAAAAGCCAGCGCCCGTCGTATTCGCTATCGGTTTGCGAGAGCCCGGGATGATGGACATCGCCCCAGGTGTAATCGCCTAGCATTTTCTTCGTCTCAATATCGAAGCCGTACCCCGCGCCCGGGTAGGGCGCGAAAACCGGGATGGTCGAGATGTGCCGCATCGACGGGATGCCCGCGACGAAGACCTGCCCGGAGTGCCCGCCAGAGTAGAAAAGATAGAATTCATCCTTCTGGCCCGGTGGAACGTAGGAGGCTTGTGCGTTGGCCGCGTCCTCGCTGCTGGTCTTCACGGAACTTTTTGCGCTCTTGTCACAGGCGCTCAGCGCGACCGTGAGGAAAGCCAGAGCGGCAATGGTGGAGGGGTTAATTTTTATATGCTTTGGGGGGCGGTCATTGTTTGACGGTCATGATCCCCTTCATGCCCTGCGTGGCATGGCCGGGAAAGGAACAGACGAAATCGTACGGTCCGGGCACGTAGGGTGCAGTGAAGGTGACAGTGTCGCTCTCGCCGGGACCGAGCAGCTTGGTATGCCCGATCACATCCTTCGCCAAGGAGGCCGGGACGTACTCCTGCCCGGCGGCGGTGGAAGCTTCCTCGACGAAATTCTTCCAGTTCACGCTCTTATTCAGGACGACGAAGTTGTGGCCCATCGAGATTTTTGGAGAAGTGCCGACGTTCTTGAGCGTCACCGTGACCTTCTGCCCGGGCGCGACCTCGAATTCGGTGAGGCTGAATTTCATCTGATCATCCGCGGTGATCTCGATGATTTTCGGCGGCCCTTGCGGTGCCCGCGAGCAAGCGGTGACGGAAAAAAGCAGGACGCTGCAACCCAGACCGAGGAGGGAAAACGGAAGACGGAATTTCTTTCTCATATGCTGCAGCCTCCGCTCCCGCCGCCAAGAAAGCCTTGATCCAGATCAAGGTAAAGGGTGTTTTTTCCTTTTGTAAATATACATATTTGTTTCACTTATAAAGGAAAACATGTTTCGCCCGCAGCCGATTTTTCATTCCGATTTTGCGAAACGCGCGACAAAAATTGCGTTCGTGCTTGCGCTCGGACTAATGCTTTCGGCCTGCGGCCGGAAACCGGAGCCGGCACGCGGCGACCTTCGTCAGTTCGACGTGCGCGGCATCGTGAGGGCGATCCCGCCCGATGATCGTACGATCGAGATCGAACACGAAGCTGTGCCTGGATTCATGCCTGCGATGACGATGCCTTTTCTCGTGCGGGACAAGAGCGCGCGCGCTGATTTACGGCCGGGCGATGCCATCTCGTTTCGACTCAATGTCACCGCGGCAGATTCATGGATCGATGAGATCAAGAAGATCGACGCCGGGACGGTACGCCTGCCGTCCCCGCCAGAGAAAAGAGCCGCGCCGCGATCCGCCTCCGCGCGTTTGCGGGCAGGCGATTCGTTACCGGCTTTTCGGCTGGTCGATCAGGAGGGGAAGGAGATCACGCCCGAGAGCTTCCGTGGCCAACCGGTCGTCCTCACCTTCATCTTCACGCGCTGCCCGATCCCGAATTTTTGTCCGCTGATGTCGCAGAATTTTAAGCAGCTCCAAAGCGCGATTCAGGAAGGGTCTGGCTCCTTGGCGAAAACAAAACTACTCAGCATTTCCTTCGATCCCGAGTTCGACACGCCGCAAATCCTCAAGACCTACGCCGAACGCGAGCAAGCCGATCCCGCCATCTGGACCTTCGCCACCGGCGACAAGAAAGAGATCGAGACGTTGACGAGCGGCTTCTCCGTCCTCGTGCAACCGGAAGCCGGCACCATCTCGCACAGCCTTGCCACGGCGTTGATCGACCCCGATGGCCGCATCAAGAAAATCTGGCGCGGCAACGGTTGGAAGCCCGCCGAAGTGCTGAGCGAGATCGAGCAGACGCGCTGAGTCCGTCTCGCGGCGACGGGGGCGCCGCCGCCAGCCCGTGCGCAATTTTTGCACAGCGAATCGCAAGCGCGGTGGAGCCCGCACGCCTGCGCCCTTTTACCATGAGGCATATGAAAGCGGACAACATCGCGAACGCATTTCCGGACTCGCCCCCGGAAGACATTCACCAATCGAAAACCTGCACCTGTGACACGCGGGGCCATCCGATCCCTCGCCCGGACCACGCCAGACCCTGTCCCGGCTGCCGTCGCCAGACGCGCACGCCCTCCGAAGCCCTGGCCCTCGCCACCAACTAATTCAAGACACTATGGACTACCTCGTCGTTATTGTGACCGCATGCTTCATCGCCACCTTATGCGCTGATCATCGGGCGGTTGCTGCCAAAAGAATGAATCAACGCCAACCCGAGCCCAAGATATGAACCGACACGATTTGGTGGAAGAAATAGCCGCGCATCCATTCCTCCGCGGCATGAGCGAACATCATCTGCAGTTGCTCGCCGACTGCGCGATCCGCACGCAGTCTGACGCCGGGCAGACTATTTTCCGCGAGGGCGAAACGGCCAACCGCTTCTATTTGATCGAGCAAGGCGAGATCGTCCTGGAAGCCGCCGGCAGCGGCGACCAGGCTGCGGTGATCGAAACCCTCGGCAACGGGGACCTGCTCGGTTGGTCGTGGATTTTTCCTCCCTACGTGTGGCACTTCACCGCTCGCGCCACTCAGCCGACGAGCGCGATCTTTTTCTACGCCACCGTCCTGCGGGAACATTGCGAAAAGGATCACAGCCTCGGTTTCGAACTGTTTAAACGCATGAGCGCGGTCATGATTCGTCGCCTGCAATCGGCCCGAGCGCGGTTCCTGAACGCCTCTTCCGCCGCGGATGCGGCTCCTTCCCGGTGAGAGCGACGGCCCGCGCACGACGTGGATTCCATCTCGTGTGGCGTGCGCATCGTCCGGTGCTCGTCGTCCCGACACGCGAGATGAACGTCGCATCACCGAGCGGCGCGGCGCGCGCGGGATGAGCGAAGGGGAATCCCCCGGGCCCGGAGAGCGGCTCCGAATTCAATGGGCCGGTCCCGGGTTAATCATGGCGGTGAGCGGGATCGGCGCGAGCGATGTCATCTCCGCCACGGTCGGCGGCGCGATGCACGGGACGACGTTGCTCTGGGCGCTCGTCCTCGCCGTGTTTTTCAAGTTTACCCTGACCGAAGGCCTGGCCCGCTGGCAGCTCGCCACCGGGACGACGATTTTGGAAGGCTGGGCGCGCCATTTGCCGCGCTGGGTCATGGTGATCTTCTTCGGCTACGTGGTGGTATGGTCGATCGCGGTGGGCGGCGCGCTCCTGAGCGGATGCGGATTGGCGATCGAAAATATCACGCGCGGCCGGGTGCCGTTCGTCTGGGGCGCGCTCGCGCACGGAGTGGTGGTGTTTGGTTTCGTCTATACGGCCCACACGAAGCGCTTCGCGACGATCATGAAGCCGCTGATCGCCATCATGTTCATCAGCGTCGTTTCTTGTGCGGCGCTGATTTTTCGCGAACCCGCGGTGGTGCTGCGTGGGCTCCTCATCCCTCAGCTCCCGCGTGCTGGCGGTCCGTATGTGCTGTCGCTCATCGGCGGCATCGGAGGATCGCTCACGCTCCTGAGCTACAGCTACCTCCTGCGCGAGGAAAAGCACGATCATCCCGCCAACCTCGGCCGCGTCCGGCTCGATCTGGCGATGGCGTATCTGTTCACAGCGATCTTCGGACTCTCGATCATGCTCATTGCCGCGCGCGTTTTTCACGCGACTGGAATCGTCATTACCGATCGCGACGCCGTGTCGCGCATGGCGGGGCAGTTGGAAGAAATCGTTGGCCCTGTCGGTTTCTACGTCTACTCGCTCGGCTTTTGGGCCGCGGTGGCAGCATCGCTGATGGGCGTCTGGCAAACCGTGCCGCACATTTTCGCGGATTGCTGGTCGCACTTGAGAAGGCGGGCGGATGCACCCGGCCACGACGGTTCCGCCCAGAAATCGCGCACCTACACCACGGCGCTGGTTTTCATGGCCTCGGTCGCGGCACCGTTGGTTTTCCTGCGCCGGCCGTTGTTCCTCGTCGTCGCTTTCACCATCATCGGTAGCTTTTTCATTCCCTTTCTCGCCGCGACGCTCCTGCACCTGAACAACCGCGTGCTTTGGGCCTCGCCCGTTCCAAAAAACAAAGCCGCCGCCAACATCATTCTCGTGATTGTCCTGGTCCTGTTCCTCTCTCTCGGCGCGGTCGAGATCGGACGGCTCTTCTGAGAAACTCAATCCGCCGCCGAGCGCAGGAGCAGAGAACGGGCGTTTCTTGCGGCGCCCTTTTCAGCCGCGCTTCGGACGCGTCTTCTCGGAAGTGAGCGCCGCGCGAAACTCGCTCGGCGATTGGCCGAAGACGCGTTTGAAGGTGCGATGGAATTGCGTGAGCGATTGGAACCCGGCGTCGTAGGCCACTTCGCTGATCCGCATTTTCGGATTGAGCAAACCCGTGCGCGCGTCCTCGACCCGGGCGCGCGCGACGTAATCGGTGAACTTCAGCCCCGTCGCCGCATGGAACACTTTGCAGAAATGGAAAACGCTCGCGCCCGCCGCCGTGGCCACGGTCGGGAGCGACAATTCGATCCCCTTGTGTTTCTCAATGTAGGCGCGCGCTTTCGTCACCATCGCGGGCTCGGCGTTCTTCTCTTCGAGCACGAGCTGATTCGAAAGCGCCGACTTTTTTCGTGTCGGCCCGACTCGGCGCGCGTCGCAAGACCTGGCCCACGCGCAAGGTAACCTATCGTCCCGTGCCCGAGCCTTACCGGCACGGCCGTCTCCGTGAGTCCGAACGGACACGTCACCGTGTGCGGCAGCGTGCCGGTGTGGCGGACCATTTCGTGGGGTGCATGTAGACAAACGGAGAGCGTCTCCGGAGTTTCCGCGAGCAAGGCGCAGAACGGGTTCTCGTTCTTCTTCCCGCGATGCGCGAGCTGCCAGTACTCGAGGGGCTGGATCGCGAGAGGCAGTCCGGTTGCCTTGGTGAAGACGCTTTCGTAGCTGCGAAAAAGCTTGGAACGTCGCAGCGTATCGACCAAATCCCTGTCGGAAATCTCGGGAGTGCGCTCGGTCCGCAATGTCATTGCGGATAGAATAGCCGCGGGGAACGACGACGGCGAGTTTTGGCTCGCACGCCTCGAGGCGCGTCTGTTATCCACTCAAGACACGATGATCGGCACCGGGATACTCAAGGGCATGGGCGTCACAGCGCGGAACTTCGTCGGAAGCTATTTCGAGAAGGACCGGCTGACGACGGTGCAATATCCGGAAGAGCGTGCGCCGCTCCCGGAAAACTACCGCAACTTCCCGTTTCTCATTTTCGACGGGGACGACGCGGAAGCCGGCTTGCGTTGTGTGGCCTGCAAGATTTGCGAGAAGGAATGCCCGCCGCAGTGCATCTATATCGTCAAGAGCACGGACAAGAAGCCGGACTACATCGGCAAGCCGCAGCTTTATCCGGCGCAATTCGACATCGATATTTCGGTCTGCATGAGCTGCCAGATTTGCGTGGAGGTCTGCCCGTTCGAGGCGATCAAAATGGACAAGGTTTTCGAGTTGAGCACGCGCGAGCGTTTCGACGCGCTTCTGATGCGAAAGCCGGAGCTGGCCAAGTCTAACCAATACTATCACGCGATCCATCCGACGGAAGCCTCGGCCGTGGACGCCAATCTTGCCGCCGCGGCCGCGGCGAAGAAGAAGCCGGCGTAACGGGCCCGAGTACCGATCCGTTGCGCTACGCGATTTGCCCGGTGATCAAGGATCCGACCGATGGCGGAATCGCGCGCGACCAATTCCTCGCCTACACGCGCAAGCTGGATGGCAGCGCGCTGGAGCCAGAGTTTCTGGATAATTTCAACGCCGGCTCTTCCTATTCGGGGCTCCGCCTCCTCCGGCCGGCGAGGACGATACCCGGTCGAGGCGCGCTAAAGTAACAAGGGCGTTACTTTTGCCCAATCGCCCAGGACACCGCGCTGCGAGACGATGGGCACCGCGGAGTGCTTCCCAGCGGTCCACCTTTCCTGCTACGATCCGTCCGTGATGAGCCTCCGCCCCATCCTTCTCTCCACCGTCATGCTGTCCACATTTTGCGAAGTCGGGCTCGCACAGGTCACGATCGAGGGCCGGGTCGCGTTGCCCAAGGCAAAGTCGGCGCCGGTGATGACGAAGCGCTACGAAATCGTGACCAAAGGCGGCGTCCTCGCCACCAATCCGCCGCTCGCGATCGTCTATCTGGAAGGCGCGTCCGCGCCCGGCGGCAGGCAGCAGACCGCTCAGGTCACGCAAAAGGAGATGAATTTCGTGCCCACACTGTTGGCTATCGCAACCGGGACAAAGGTGGAGTTTCCGAACGAAGACGGCACCTATCACAACATCTTTTCCTATTCGCCGGCGAAACGTTTTGATCTCGGGCGTTACCGGCCGGACGAGCGGCCGATCCCATCCGTCGTCTTCGACCAGCCGGGCCTGGTCACGCTGCGCTGTGACATCCACGAGCACATGCGCGGTCTCATCCTCGTCCTGGACACGCCTTACTTCACGACCACAGAGGCGGACGGCCGTTTCCGTCTCACCGGCTGCCCCGCGGGTAAATATATCGTGAAAGCCTGGATCGATAGCCGCACCACTTATTCCAAGCCGATCGAGATCAAAGCGGACGCCGCCGCCCTCCACGTCGATTTTCCGTGAGCGCTCCGCCCAGTCCCGCGAAGAAAACCGGCGTGGCCAGCTTCCGGCCGAAGCTCCTCATCGCGATGATGCTGGTGGTCCTGGCGCTGACCTCGCTCGGGCTCTTTTTGGCGGAACGCAAAGTGGCGATCGAAGCGGCGCGCGATCTTCTGCAAGATTTCCGGAACGAGCTGGCCATGCTCCACGGCGTGCAGGAGGTCCGTCACGGTGCGCTGGCCGAGCGCGGCCGCACCCTGGCCCGGCGTCCCCGCATTCATGCCGCGCTGGAAGATGACGCGCTCGATCTGCTCTACCCGAGCGCCCAGGATGAGCTGCGCGACGTGCTCACGCCTCCGCCACAAGATCGACCTGTTTCCTCCGATGCCCTCCAAGCTCGCTTCTACCGTTTCCTCGATCGGCAGGGCGCGGTGATCACGCCGCCCGACAGCCACTCCGCGGGCGAGCTGCCCCCGGCGGTGGAGGCGCAACTCAGCCTGCCGGACACGCCTAACGAGCAACAAATCGGATACGTCCGACACCGCGAAGGCGACGCTGCGGCCTCTCTGGACGAACTCCTTGCCGTCCCGATCCTCTCCAGGGAAAGCGGGCGCGTCATCGCCACCCTCGTGCTTGGCTTCGAGCCAGTCGAGATCGGGCACGACCGTGCCGATCCCGATCTGAGGAGCGGCCTTTACCTGGGCGGTCGCCTGCATCTGCTGACCTTGCCCGAGGCCGACGAAGGCAGGCTGGCCGCAGAGCTGGACCGCGCCGTGACGCAGCCCGGAGCTGAAGAAAAGCCATTACAGATGACGATCGGCGGCGCCCCGCATCTCGTCTTTTTTAAGAAACTCAATCCCGGCTCGCTTTACCCGCCGGCGTACGAGGTGGCCGTTTACTCGCTCGCCAGTGCGCTCGCCCGTCAGGGTGAGATTCGCACCCATGCTCTGCTCGCGGGCGCTCTTCTCCTCTGCGCCGGGCTGCTGGCCAGCTACATTCTTTCGAACCGCTTTTCCGCCCCGGTAGAAGAACTCGCCGTCACCTCCGAAGAAAACCGCACCGAACGTCAGCGCGCGGAAGCTGCGCTCGAATCCACCAGCCTGGAGCTGCAACGTTCCGCCCGCTTTTCCGCAGACGCGTCGCATCAGCTCAAGACGCCCGTTACCGTCTTGCGCGCTGGCATTGACGAACTCATGACGCGGGAAAATTTTCCTCCAGCGGTCTACGATCAACTCTCCGCCCTCCTCCACCAGACTTATCGGATCACGAGCGTGATCGATGATTTACTGCTCCTCTCACGCATGGATGCTGGGCGATTGCAGATCAATTTCGGCACCGTGGATTTATCCCGTCTTCTGGAAGAATGGATCGACGACCTGAGTGCGCTGCCGGACGATTTGCAGGTGAAAGTGGAAACAAACTTTCCGCCCGGCCTGCGGGTCGCGGGCGAGCGCAGCTACGTCACTCTCATCGTGCAAAACCTGCTCGAGAACGCGCGCAAATATAATGTGCCGGGAGGCTACATTTGCGTCTTCGCGCGGGAAGAAGGCGACTATATCGCGCTCTGCGTGGAAAACAGCACCTCGCGACCAATTCCAGAGGCGGCGCGCGAGCATATCTTCGAGCGCTTTCATCGCTGCGGGATGGGCGAGAATATTCCCGGGCAGGGGCTCGGATTAAACCTGGCCCGCGAGCTGGCGCGCCTGCACGGGGGCGACCTGCGTCTGGTGCGATCAGATGACGAGGGCACCGAGTTCGAGGTGCGATTCAGGGGAGCGAAAGTAAACTCGACGGTGCTGGCTCATTCCGCATGAAACTTGGTCGTCTTCTCATCTTGCTCGTCCTTCTCTTTGGATGCGAAGCGCAGGCGCAGGCGTTCATCGATCGCCTCGATGAAACGCTCACTGTGAGCGCATTGGACGATCGCTTCCGGGCGCGGCTGAGCGGCACGCTGGACGCGGAGTTCTACGCTTTCGATCTGCCGGCGCCGGGCTTGATCGACTCGACCACACAGCCGCTTTTCAGCCCGCGGCTCACGCTCTTCGTCGACTCCCAGATGGGATCGGCGATTTACTTCTTCAGCCAGGTACGAATCGATCGGCATTTTGATCCGACGAATCGGGGCGCGCAGATCCGGCTGGATGAATACGCGGTCCGCATCACGCCGTGGGAAGATGGCCGGTTTAGCCTGCAGGCCGGGAAATTTGCCACCGTCATCGGGCGCTGGGTGCAGCGTCATCTTTCCTGGGACAATCCGTTCCTGAACGCGCCCCTCATTTACGAGAATAATACCGCGATCGAGGACCGCGCCGCACCGGCCTCTACCGCCGATTTGGACAGCGAGTTGAGCGACGAAAAATATGAATACAACCCCGTCATCTGGGGGCCGAGTTATACCACGGGAGCTTCGCTGGCTGGCCGAGTAGGACTTTTCGCTTATGCCTTTGAGCTGAAGAACGCCTCACTTTCCTCACGACCCGAGGCGTGGGATGCGACCCGCGTCGGCTTTGCGCATCCGACGATCAGCGGCCGGCTCGGCGTTCGGCCTAACGAGGCCTGGAATCTCGGCCTTTCGGCGAGCAGCGGCTCTTATTTTAGCGAAGAAGCAGCCTCCACTTTGCCGCCCGGCCGCAGCCTCAGTGATTACCGCGAAACCGTGATCGCGCAGGACATCAGCTTTGAGTGGCATCATCTCCAGATTTGGGCGGAAGTGCATGAGGCGCGTTTCGAAGTGCCGCGGGTCGGGAACGCGGATGTGCTCGGTTATTTCATCGAAGCGAAATACAAATTCGCGCCGCAGTTCTTCGGCGCGGTGCGCTGGAATCAGCAGCTTTACGGGGATGTGCCGGATGGTTTCGGTGGCGAAAAGCCGTGGGGTCACGACGCCTGGCGGATCGATACGGCTTTGGCTTATCGCTTTACCGCCCATCTCCAGCTCAAGGTCCAGTACGACCTCGAACACGGCGACAACGCGCGTGACGGCTTCGGCCACTTCTTCGGAACGCAACTGACGGTCCGCTTCTAGCGTCCGCGTTAATGGGTAGGGTCGCCGCGGCGCGGCGACCGAGACGCGCCGCCTGCAAACAATATTCCCCAAACATCGCAAGGCTAACCACCCCGTCTCGGACGACGCAGGTGTATGTTTAGCGTCCGGGCCAAGGTCTGGGGAGCGCACGCTTGCAGCGTGCTGGTCTTCGCATTCTGCGAAGACGAACTTTTCGCGTCGCGCGGAACCCAAGATGAGGCCTGCTCAAGGGAAGCCTGTTTCGGCAGAATGCCTCAACCAGCACGCCTGGAGGCGTGCGCTCCCCAGAACAACTCCCGACCGCAACCCTGAAGACATACCGGCGCAGCGCCGTCCCTAGCCATCAGCCCGAGGAGCGCCAAAATCCATACCTCGCGAGAGGTAACAGCGTTGTTACCTTTGGCGATTCGCACCGTCGCGTCGATCGTGGACAGTCTCGGCACTTCAGCCATGCGCATTCTCATCATCGATGACGAAGTCCACCTCACGCGTCACGTCCAATCGGCCCTGACCGAAGCCGGCCATGATCCAGTCGTCGTGCACGATGGCGAAAAGGCGCTCGGAGTGGCCATGGAATCGGCGTTTGACCTGATCGTGCTGGATGTGGGTCTGCCGGGAATGGATGGCTTCGAGGTTCTGCGCCGGCTGCGGTCGCAAGGCATCTCCAGTCGCGTCCTCATGCTGACTGCGCGCGGCGAACTGAACGATCGCCTGATGGGCTTGAAGCTGGGCGCGGACGATTATTTACCGAAGCCGTTCGCGATGCAGGAACTGGTCGCGCGGGTGCGAGCGTTGAGCCGCCGTTATGCGGAGGAACCAGCACTCACTCTGCGCGCGGGCGATCTCACCCTGCACCTGGCCGATCAGTCGGTGCAGCGCGCCGGCGTGCCGATCGAACTTTCGACGCGGGAGCTGACTCTCTTGCGCGTTTTAATGCGCGAGCCGGGCCGCGTCTTCACCCGCACGGAACTCTGCGAACGGGTCTGGGAACGCGAACACGACTACGACACCAAGCTGGTCGAGGTCTTCATCGGCCGCCTGCGCAAGAAGATCGGGCAACCGCCCATTATCCAGACGGTGCGCCACGTCGGCTACACCATCCCCGAGTCGGTAGAGGCGAAGGCGTAGCCAGTGAAGCGCTCCCAGTCCGCCTGCAAAGTAACCGCGTTACTTTTCCAGTCCAGCACCTGCGAACCGGTGGCCCAGTATCTTTACGCAAAGTGCTCTCACTTCAAACTCCCAAGGAGCTGAAATCATGTCGAAATCCGCAGGCTATACTCACGGCCGGCCGGTCGGGCTGATTCTCGCGACGCAAAAATCGCGACGGACTCGTCAATGTGAAAAATCCATTATGAGAAACCTCCTCTTGCTTGCCGCCGTCTGCGCCGGATCGCTCCTCAGCGCTTCATTCTCCACGGCCTCGGAATTCAGGCGGCCCGGCGAGCAGCCGCGCCGCGATGTGCCGGAGCAGACCGGTCGGATGAAATGGCGCTTCCGCGTCCCGGCGGCGCACACCGCCTTCCATCCCGCCGTCGGTCCGGACGGAACGATCTATCTGAACGACGTTCACGGCCAGACGTATGCCCTTAATCCCGACGGCACTTTGCAGTGGGCGGTTTCAGGCCGGGCTGACCGGCGCGGATGGCCCGGTCTCCGTTAGCGCGGACGGGACAATTTACCTCCTGACGATCCTGCCCAGCGGCCCCGGCAACGAACCGGCCATCATCGCGCTCAACTCCGATGGGACGGAGAAGTGGCTTTACATCGCCACTGGCGGAATCAGCGGACGCGGCGGCCCGAATGTCGGCCCGGACGGCAAGATTTACGCGATCGTGCGGCCCGAGAACACCAGCAGCGCGCCCAACGTGTTTGCCTTGAATCCGAACGGAACGCTGGCCTGGAATTACAACGAAGGCACCTATCGCTACGGGCAACTCGGCGACAAGGACATCGTCTTCGGACGCACCATCGATCAGCTCTATTTCCCATACGAATCGTTCCTCCGCGATAAGCGCATCCCGCAACTCTGGGCCTTTGGCCTGGGCGGCGATCTGCGCTTCACGCGGCGCGGGCAATGGCGATACGGCAGTAAGTCCGCTCGACGATTCCGTCCACACCGGCACGCAAGCCTTCGCGCCGAATGGCGATCCGCGCTGGGTGCTGCCGTTGTTTGGGTCGGGACCGACGAGCAATCCGGAAGTAGGTCCGGACGGCGTGGTGCGCTCGGGCTCCAGGCAGTTCAAACCGTAGATATAACTCGCCGCGCTCGACCCGCTGCTGGCGCGGGCGCAACTGCTCGGCGGCTCTAGGGCAATTAGCGCAGTGCGTAGCCGTGGGAAAGCCGCACGATTTAGAGCGCCGCCGTAAAATAGATGGGCAGAATGTTAGCCGATTCTACGTCCGCAACGTAGGCGCACAGCGTATTACGTAGCAGGGCTTGAGGGTGCCATTAGACCATCTGCCCAGCCGTTTGAATCAACGTGAAATCCGCCTCCGGCACGCAGCTGCCGGGCGGGCGCGTCGAATCGATTGACTGGAATTGGTGACTTCATAGACGCTCGATCACGTTACGCCCGCCAGGTCTTCGGCGCGGCGGCCACAATCACAGTTAGTTTACGTAGGGCAAAGGACGTTTCAGAGGCCAGAAAAACGTTTTGCGTTAGGAGATGGGTTTCTGCCGCCCGCGGAAGGGTAACGATGTTGTTACTTTTTCTCGCTTGCGAGGGAAATTACGGTTCAGCGACAACTCTTCCGCTCAAACGTCCCATTCCTCGCGTTTTTCCCACTCCTTTCATGAAGCTACGTTTTTTTTCTCTCGAACTGGGCGCTGGCGCGCTGCCGGCTGTTTACTTCGGTCCGAAGCGGTCTGGCCGCGGAGCTGAAAAACTACGCAGCACGGCTGGTATCACGCTCACGAATGTGAACGATGGGACCAACGTCGGTGACGTCGCAATTCCGTTTCGGGTGCTGGTCGGCGATACCAACGGCAATGGCTCCGTCACCGCATCCGACATCGGCGAGGTAAAAGGCCAGTCCGGGCAAGCCGTGACCGCGGCAAACTTCCGCACGGACGTCACTGCGAATGGCGGCAGCATTACGGCATCCGACATCGGATTGGTGAAATCCGCCTCCGGCACGCAGCTGCCGAGCGGCGCATCGAATCGATTGACTGGAATTGGTGACCTGATAGACGCTCGATCGCGTTAAGCCCGCCAGGTTTCTCCAGCGCTGCAGCTCGCTCCTCTACCCGTTGCGAAATGGAAGGCGGCGAGTGCAGGCTGGAGAATTGCATCTTCCGCAACACTGGGATCGGCACTTCCGGGGGCGCGTTTGTGAACGCTTCGCGGTACCTGAATAACGGCACCGCACATAACATCAGGCCAGCGTTGGCGCGGCCGTGGGCCAATCGAACTTTCGCGGGGCGGCCCGGGAGGTGCCATGCTCTCAGTCCGCCAAGGTAACAACTCTGTTACCAATCCTCGCTCGACTCCCGGGCTCTCGATCTGATTGTCTCGCGCGCATGGTAAAAGCGCTCTTCACCTCTTTCTGCGCGGCTCTCTTCTGCGCCAGTCCCGCCCTCTTCGGCGGTCCCGCGCCGGAAGTTGAACGGGCGGAGCGCGACGCCAGCGATCTCGACCGCCATTTGCGCGCCACTCTCGCGAGCCAGCGCTTTACCGGAAACGTGGAAGCGACGCTCCAGACTCGCCTGGGCCGTCCGCTTGATCCGGCCAAGGCTGAGGTCGGGCGTGCGCTTTTCTTCGATAAGTTCGTCGGTCTGCATGGCGATAACTCCTGCGCTGCCTGCCATTCGCCTCTGCACGGTATGGGTGATTCCCAGTCAATCGCGATCGGTGTCGAAAACAACGGCTTCGTCGGCCCGCGCCGGAGCGGTCCGCGCAACCAGCGTCGCTCCCCCACCATCGCGAACACCGCCTTCTATCCTAATCTGATGTGGAATGGCCGCTTCAGCGCGCCCTCGGGCGATCCGTTCGATAATTCGCGCGGCTTCGCTTTCCCGGCGCCGGAAGGAACGACGCGATTTCCGCCCGGGGATGCCGATTTTCGCCATCTGCTGCAAGCCCAGGCGCACATCCCGCCGACCGAGCTTTCCGAAGCGGCTGGCTTCACCAAAGTGGACGACAGCGTGAATCACCCTTTCGCGTTTCCAGACCAAGTCGATCGGGGGCGCGCGTCTGATCAAGAAGGCAGGCGATGCGAAAATCCAGACCGCTTTCGATCTCTCCGCGCAGACGACCGCCCGCATGTTTCGGCCGGGTGAGGCCGGAGACGACCGCCCGGCGCCGATCGATTTCACGCAATTCGACGTCCCTGCGATCGGCCCCACCGGAGTTCCTCTCCCACCGCCGCAGCGCGTGCCGCGCGGTCACGGGAATGGCTTCGATGAATTCCGTAACGAACCCATCCGCGATGTCGTTCTCGGGAGGCTCAACGCCAGCGAAGCATACCGAAAGCTCTTCCTGGCCGCTTTCCCCGAATTGAACGCGGCGCAACCAATCACCTTTGCCATGGTCGGACAGGCGCTGGCCGAATTTCAGTTCGGCTTCACCTTTATGAATGCGCCGGTCGACCGCTTTGCGCGAGGGCAGAATCAGTCCATGACCGTCTCCCAGAAACAGGGGCCTTACTCTTCTTCGGCAAGGCCAGTTGCGTGCAGTGCCACGCTGTCTCCGGTCGTTCGAACGAGCTTTTCAGCGATTTCAAAATGCATGTCGCCGGCATTCCGCAGATCGCCCCGAAATTCGGCGCCGGCACCGGCAACGTGCCTTTCCGCGACCACCGGGGCGAACTCGCGAGCAATGGCAACCAGGATTACGGATTGTACGACGTAACCGAGGAGGATCGGGACGCTTATAAGTTCCGCACTTCCCCGCTGCGCAACCTCGCGGTGCAGCCCACCTTCTTTCATAACGGCGCGTTTACCAGCCTTTCCGACGCGCTGCGCTATCATCTCCGCACCATGGAAGCGGCTCGCCATTACGACCCGCGCCAGGCCGGCGCCGCCGCCGATCTCACGCGCAACACGGGCCCGGTTACGCTCTCCGAAGGGGAGTTTTCGGATTTGCTCGCCTTTCTTCGTGACGGGTTGCTCGATCCACGGGCGCTCCCGGAAAATCTTGCGCCGGTGATCCCCGCGTCCGTCCCGAGCGGACTTTCCCTGCAAGTCTTCGAAGCAACGCCCACGACACCATAAACGTCTCTCCCAGGAAAAGGTCGGCCGGTAAGAATAACGTTCCTGTTACTTTTCATTGATTGCCCGAATTTAGTCGAGGAGTCACACTACTTCTTACGTCATTTCCCCTTATGAAAAACACGCAAAACTTCCGATCGATCCTCACCTCTCTGCTTCTGCTCGTGGTGAGCTACTCCAGCGCGCGCGCGCAGACTTATCGTCTCACCGATCCCGGCCATCTTCCCGGCCAGAATCCGGTCACCTTTCCCACCGCAATCAATCAGGCGGGCCAGTTCACAGGCCGGTCGGGAAATTTCGCGTTCCGGTATAATGGCGTGCTGGAGAACTTGGGCACCTTGCCCGGACGCGTCAGCAGCACCGGTTTCGCGATCAACAATCTGGGCGCAGTCGCGGGGACGTCGAGGTCGGCCGTTCAGCGGGCGACACTCTTTCAAAACGGCACCACTGTGGACGTCGGAAACCTGCCCACTGGCGGGAATAACAGCTTCGGACGGGGAATCAACGATGCAAACGAAGTGGTCGGCTACAATGCCAACAGTCCCACAAGCCCCGCCGACCTCGCGTTTATTTGGGATGCCAGCAACGGGATCCGCGCTCTTCCGACTCTCAACGCCAACTTCGGTTCTGCTCGCAGCATCAACAATTCTTCTCTCGTCACTGGTCAATCGAAACCGCCCAACGTGACCTTCGGGAACGGGCACGCTTACATTTCGAATCCCGCCACCGGAGTCGTCCGCGATCTTGGCGTGCTCGGCGGCGACACCAGCACTGGTAATTTCATTAATGATAACGGACACGTCGCAGGCGTTTCCACGATCAATGGCTTCGACAGCCGCGTGCATGCCTTCCTCTTCGATGGTACCACCCTGCGAGACCTCGGCGCGCTCGGCGGCGAGGGCGACCTATTTCGCGATCGAAGCACGGCGTTCTGCGTGAACAACCGCGATGAAGTCGTGGGCACGACCTTCCGGCCCGACGACGGCAGCAGCGGCGCGGCTTTCGCCATTGCGTTTATCTATCGCGACGGCCAGATGTTCGACCTGGAAATGCTGGTCGATGAGTCTGGAGCCGGTTACCGACTCTTCAGCGCGACGGGGATCAATGACGCCGGCCAGATCGTCGTGGAAGCAAATAAGGTTTCAGTGAATGAGAGCCGCGCCGTTCTGCTCACGCCTAATCAAGAACTCGTGAGCGCCGTCTCGCGCAAGACCCACGGCAGCGCCGGCACCTTCGACATCGATCTCCCACTCGCCGGCCCACCCGGAGTCGAATGCCGTTCCGGTGCGAGCGGTCACACTCTTGTCTTCGCTTTCAGCAATAATTTGGTGAGCGGAAACGCCGCCGTCACCGCGGGCAGCGCCAGCATCTCCGGCAGCCCGACTTTCAACGGCAACACTATGACTGTGAATCTGAGCAACGTCAGCAACGCGCAAACGCTCACCGTCACCTTGAGCAATGTGACCGACACCTTCGGCCAAACGATGCCTCCGCTCAGCGTCTCCATGGCTGTCCTGCTTGGCGACAGCACGGGCAACAACGCGGTCAGCGCCACCGACGTAAGCCAGACGAAGGCCAGCGCGGGCGCGACGTTGACCACAGCCAACTTCCGTTCTGACTTCAATGCCAACGGCGCCATCAATGGCACCGATATCGGAATCGTTAAAGCCGCTTCCGGTGCGGGGGCAGCCGGCAAGGTCAGGCAATAAAAACTGGGACGAGCGCGCGACACGACGCAACGAAATAGGCGCGGATCTTTCGGGGAAAATTTAAACGGGTAACAGCGCTGTACTTTTTATCGCTTGCTCGGAATTTACGCTGGCCCAACAATCCCACCGCCTAAAAGGAAACTCCCTCACCGCCTCTTAGCATCGAAGGAAATTTATGAGCCACCGTCTCTTCAACTTCGTGATCGGCGCCTTCGCGCTCTTTGTCTGGATCCAAAGTGGTGTCGCCTCGGAGAAGGCCACACTCGTGGGGCCGTGGCGCCCGGAGGCCGCCATCGTCGCGCCCCCAGTACCGATGTTTCAGGCGCCGTGGCTGTCGTTTAATACCGCGCTCAATTCCACCAGCGGCAGCCCGATCGCGCTGGCGACGGGCGATCTGGATGGGGACGGCGACATCGATGTGGTGGTGCCACGCGCGTACGCGGCGGGTGGTTTTGCTTTTTTGCGCAATGAAGGCGGTGGGAAATTCGCCGCGCCGGTCGCATATGCGGGGACGGGTCGCGCGGCAGGAATCGCGCTGGCCGATCTGGATGGCGATGGCGATCTGGACGTGGCGGTGACGGATTCCGATGCGCTGACTGTGGGCAACACGGTTTCGGTTTATCTGAACGATGGCACCGGCAACTTCGGTGCGCGGCAGGCGGTCTCGGTGGGGACGGGCGCGGTGGTACCGGTGGGAATCGTGGCGGGGGATTTCGACGGGGATGGGGACAAGGATTTGGCGGTCGCGGCCTTTCGTTACAGTGGTGGTGGATCGAACGTGGTGCTCTTGCGCAATAACGGGAACGGCACGTTCGCGGCGCCAGTGGTTTTGCCGACGGCGGCGGCCCCGTATGACATTGCGGCTGCGGATTTGAATGGCGACGGGCACCCCGATCTAGTCGTTGGCCATGATGCCTCCAAAGTGACGGTGCTGATAAACAATGGTGCCGGCAGCTTCGCGCCCGCGATCACTTACGCGGGGCTCGGCCCCGAGTCTGGCAATGCTTTTCCCGCAGTCTCTCTCGCGGATGTGGATCGGGATGGCGATATCGACGTCTTCTACGGCAGCACCGCCACTTCGGACGGGACGACGGGCCACATCGTCCAACTCCGCAACAACGGCGCCGGCCAACTCACGCGCGACGCCGACATTCCGCTCGTGATCTACAGCGTTGGTCCCGCCGATTTGACGGCAGCGGATTTAAATGGCGATGGTGCGGTTGATCTGGTCGCGGCGAGCTACGACGGGCGCTCGTCCGACGGCGTCTATGTCATTTTAAATAACGGCACCGGTGGATTTGGTAATGCGGTGCTCTACCCGGCGGGCCAGATCACGGCCGCGGTCGCGGCAGCCGATCTGAATGGCGATGGGAAAGTGGATGTCTTGACGGCAGACTCTTATTCGAACGCCGTCACGGTTCGCTTCAATCCCGGTACCGGCGTTTTCCCGACGCAGACGGATGACTATGCGGAATTCATCCAAAGCTTCATGGACGCGGCGGACATCGATGGCGATGGCGACCTCGATATTTTCACTTCGGGGCCGCATCCTTCGGCCAGCAGCGGCGCGATCCTGCGCAATGATGGGACGGGGCGTTTCCTCAATCGGACGACGATCAATAACAACAACGGCCTGGACGGGGTTGCGGCCGGCGTCTTGCGTGATCTGAACGGCGACGGGAAGCCGGACCTCTTGTTCAACAATGCCAACACCTCATCGCAGTATGATTTCTTCACCGCGAAGAACAACGGCAACGGCACCTTTGCCGCGCCCGTGCGCTGGGTGGTGGGCAGCGCGGGCTGGGGCGAGGTGGACGCGTTCGATCTCGACGGCGATGGCGATCTCGACGTGGTGGACATGGAGGCGGAAGGCGCGCCCAGTATTCCCGACGGGCGGTTCTTCATCGCGATGAATAATGGCAACGGAACCTTCCAGGTGCCGTTTTCCTACGACCTGCTGCCGGGCCGCCCGGAGGATGTGGTGGCGGGAGATTTCAATCGCGACGGAAAACTCGACCTCGCGATGACGAACAACGGCGCCTACGGGTTCGACTCGCGCGTCTTCGTCGTGCTCGGGAATGGCAACGGCACTTTCGGAGCGCCCATCGTTTACACAGTAGGCCGGGGGCCGCTCTATCTGGTCACGGCGGATTTCGATCGCGATGGCAACCTCGACCTGGCGACCGTGAACAGCGGCTATAACAACGAAGGCAACGAGGGCGTGACGCTGCTCTTCGGGACCGGCACGGGCACATTCAATCGCCTAACGAATTACTACGCGCCCTTCTCGCCGGATTTGCTCGGCGCGTCCGGCATCGCCGCGGGCGATATCGATCGCGATGGCGACATCGATCTTGTCACAACCGGCGTCTCGAATGATGTCGCGATCTACGTGAACAATGGCGCGGGGGGTTTCTCGTTCCCGTATCGGCTCGGAGCTTTCGCGGGCACGCATTGGCCGCTCCTGCGGGATTTCACGGGCGACGGCACGGTGGACCTGGCGGTCTTGAGCGCGCGACCGGCACTCGGGTTCGATAGCGGAGTGGGCGTCCTGCGCGGCGTGGCGGCGGTTCCGCTGGCTACGACCAGCGTGGTCTCACGCAAGACGCACAGCACGGCTGGGATCTTCGACATCGCACTGCCGTTGAGCGGCGCTTCCGGCATCGAAAGCCGCGGCGGCGCGCACACGATCGTGGCGACGTTTTCAAATCCGATCACAGCCGGCACCGCCAGTGTCAGCAGCGGTACGGGCGCGGTCAGCGGGACCGCGATAAGTGGGAACACACTCACGGTCACGCTCTCGGGCGTGGCGGATCGGCAGGTCATCACCATTACCTTTAACGGCGTGATGGATTCATCCGGCCAAACGCTGCCGCCGACTTCTGTCTCGATGAATCTGCTGCTGGGCGACGTCAACGGGAACGGCCTCGTGAACGCGAGCGACGTGAGCCAGACCAAGGCGAATGTGGGGGTAGCGTTAAGCAGCACGAACTTCCGCGCGGACGTGAACCTGAGCGGCGCGGTCAACAGCTCCGATGTGGGCGCAGTGAAAGCAGCTTCGGGCGGCTTGTAGGCGGCTGGCTGGCCAGCCCATGGTTCTTCTCGATGATGACACACACCTGATTCGGTCTTTGGCCGCGATATTATATCGGGGCAAATGCTCGCCGGGACAGATACCGGAAATTAAACCGAGGACTCCCAATGCAAACCCATCCCAAGTCCCGCCCGTGGCGGCGGCTTTTTTTCGCGGTCTTCGCCTTGCTTGCGATAGCTTCGTCCCTGGCGGCGCAGACTTATCGCGTCACGGATCTCGGCACGATCAACACTGACCCGCAGACCGGGCAACGCATTAGCCACCCGGCGGGAATCAACAATGCGGGCCAGGTCGCAGGGGAGTCCCGTTCCGGCACTAGCCTCCATGCCGCTCGCTTCACCAACGGCCTGGTGGAGGATCTGGGCACGATACCAGGTGGTGGCAAGAGCACTGGCGTGGGAATCAACAATCTCGGTCAGGTGGCAGGCGATTCGGAATATTCCGTGAATGGCGGCGCGATCCGCCACGCCGCTATTTTTAGCAACGGCACCGTAACCGACCTTGGCTTCCTGCCATCCTGGGGTGATTACGCGCGAGCCAACGGGATTAACGACGACGGCGTCGCAGTAGGCCACTCGGGCGCATCGTTGAGCACGACCAATACGCACGCTTTTATCTGGGACGCGACCAACGGGATGCGCGACCTGGGTACGCTCGGAGGCCCCTACGCCCGGGCCCTCAGCATCAACAACTCGAACATGGTGACCGGGAATTCACGGCCTGCGACTGGCTTCGGGGCTTCCATGGCTTTCATCTGGGATGAGGTGAATGGAATGCGGAGTATTGGCACCATCGCGGGAGACTCCAGCTCGGGCGCTTTCATCAACGCCAACGGCCACGTCGCCGGCACCTCCACGATCAATGGGTCCGACAATCGTCAGCACGCCTTCCTCTACGATGGAACGACGACGATGCGCGACCTGGGCGCGATCGGGAACAACGATTTCCTCAGCGACCGCTCGGCCGGCTATGGCATCAACATTCACGACCACGTGGTGGGCTCGACCTACCTCCCATACAACGGCGGCGCGCTTTACCAGATCCCATTCATCTATCGCGATGGCCAGATGCTTAACCTCGAGACGCTGGTCGATGCTTCCGGCGCTGATTACCGCCTCTATGTTGCGACTGGAATCAACGACGCCGGCCAAATCGCCGTCGACGGCTTTCAACGTTCCACCGGCGAATTTCACGCCGTCTTGCTCACACCGAACGATGCGCCGGGCGTGTTTATCAGTTCTGGCGGTTCATCGATTGTCTCGGCGGGTTCCAATGGAGTTCTCGATCCGGGCGAAACCGTCACCGTCTCGCTGGGTGCGAAGAACACCGGAAGTCCGGGTGTCGTCTGCACCACGGCGGGATTGACCGGAACCTTGCAGGCCAGCGGTGGCGTCACCGCTCCGTCCGGTCCGCGGAATTACGGCACGCTCTGCTCGGGCAGTCCGGCAGCTTTTCGCGATTTCACCTTCACGGTAGATCTCGCTCTGTCGTGCGGCAGCACGGTGACAGTTTCGCTGGCGATGACGGATGGAACGACAAATTACGGCACTCTCACCTACACCTTCGTCACCGGAAATTTGGCTGCTCCTTTCGCGGAAAACTTCGATGGCGTGGCGGCACCGGCCCGCCCCGCGGGCTGGACGACGACCTTCTCCGGCGGCGGCAGCGCGGTTGGCACCTCGACCGCGTTTCCCGACACGGCGCCCAACACGACCTTTTTCCCGGAGCCGAGGAGTGTCGGTCTCTCCGAATTAGTCTCACCCACCATCACGCTCCCCACCGGCGTCTCGAAATTGACCTTCAGGAATCTCTTTAATACGGAGCCGACCTACGACGGGATGGTGCTGGAGATCAGCATCAATGGGGCAGAATTCCAGGATATTCTCGGGGCCGGCGGGACCTTCACGAGTGGTGGATATAATTCGACCATCAGCGGCACGTCCGCCAACCCGTTGGCAGGCCGGAGCGCCTGGAGCGGGCTTTCCCTCGGGACTGCGGCGGCACCAGCTTATATTACCACGGTCGCCAATTTGCCGGCCGCAGCCGCGGGACAGAACGTGCAATTGAAATGGCGCCTGGGCACTGACGCGAGCCTGGCTCCGAGCACCAATCCCGGAGCGCGGATCGATTCGATCTCCATCAACAGCGCGGTCTGCGGGGGAAACGCGCCGGTCGTTAATTCGGCAGTCTCGCGCAAGGATCATGGCGCGGCGGGGACCTTCGACGTTAACCTGCCGCTGGTCCCGATGGCTGGAGCGGTGGGCGTGGAATGCCGTAGCGGCGCGGTCGCGGGCGAACATCAGTTATTGGTAGCCTTTGCCGGCCCCGTCACGATGAGCGGAGCGTCGGTCACGGCGGGCAGCGCGAGCATGGCCAGCTCCAGCGTGAGCGGATCGATTGTGACCATCAACCTCGCGGGCGTCACAGACGGGCAGAGAATCGGCGTGACGCTGGCGAACGTGAGCGATGGAGTCAATCTCGGCAGCGTCATGGTGCCGCTGGGAGTTCTGGCCGGTGACACCAATGGAAACGGAGCGGTCACCGGCACGGACGTGAGTCAGACCAAAGCGGCGGCCGCATCGGGGACCATGACGGCCGGAACATTCCGCACCGACGTGAATGCCGGTGGTTCGATCAACGCCACGGACATCTCGATCGTGAAATCGAAAACGGGCACGACCTTACCTTGAGTAAAAGTCGTCCGGGCTCAACGAAGATCGCCGAACGTTCTGTTATCCATTGGGATCTTTAACGTTGGCCAGATCGTCCTCTGAGCGAGGCCAAAGCCGCTATCGATTGCGACTATAACGCGCGCTAAGCCGACGAACGGGGGAGCCTACTTCTTCCCCTTCAAATACGCGACGATCTTCTCTTCGTTCCCTTTCGCCGCCCAGACCGCGCGCAGGAAATCCGCCGGATGCACATCGTGCGAGCGGAAAAATTTCCGGTCGCCGCCGCAGCCGTACATGATCTCGTCCGGCAGCTCGCCCTTTAAACGCGCCTGCGCTTTCGCGATCGCCCGCGGCAGCCAGACGATCCCCTCCAGCTTCGCATCCTTCGCCGGGAGATTTTCCACCTTGATCCGCTTCTCGCTCCACTCCCCGTTCTGCATGATCAGAAAATAATCGCGCCGCGCCGCCGTGATCAGCAGCGCCGTCTCCGGATCGAGATCGGACGAGTCCTCCGCGTAATCGAACAGCTCCATCGGCTTCGCGCCCAGCGCCGCCAGCACGCCCACTTCGCGCGTGGTGAAAAACGTGCTCACGCCGCGATGTTCGTTCCGATATTTCACCAGCGCCTTGTCGTAGAGTTCCCGAAAGCGCTGGTGCCAACTGTAATGCATGCTTTTCATAAAAAATGCGACCCGCCTGCGCGAATCGCCCCCACTCTAGGACGAAGCGGCCTTTTTAGCTACTGGCATGACTCGTTTATCCAGCCCGCGGGTTGACTCACCGCCCTCTGTCGTATGTTGCGGCTCACCTCAACTCCGCAGTTTTCATGCTTATGTCTTACACTTTCCGCTCATTCCGCTTCCTTCTTCCGCTCGCCTGCGCGCTGCTTTTCGCGCCTTCGCTCTTCGCGGCCGACGCTAAAATCGAGTTCCCCGCCACCAGTCAGCGCGGGGTCGTTCAGCAACGCGTCGCGCTCACCGATGTGGAGATCGATTACTCGCGGCCGAATAAAAACGACCGCGAAATCTTCGGCGGCCTCGTCCCCTACGATCAAGTCTGGCGCACTGGCGCCAACGCCACCACCACGATCAAGCTCAGCGGCGCGATCAAACTCGGCGGCAAAGAAGTCCCCGCCGGCGAATACGGCGTCTTCACCATCCCCGGCGCGAACGAATGGACGGTGATGCTTTCCAAAGACACGAAAGCGACCGCCGCTGAATACAAACAGGAGAACGATGTCGCCCGCGTCACGGTCAAGCCGGCCACGTTACCTGCCGCAGTCGAATCCTTCACCATCGGCGTCGCGGATGTGAAAGGCGCCACCGCCGTGCTGCATCTCGATTGGGATAAAACCCGCGTCGCGATTCCGTTCACCACCGACGACATCGAGGAAGTGAGCAAGCAACTCGAAGCCACCACCAAAGGCGGCACACCGCTCGAAGCGCGCGAAGCCTATTCCGCCGCCGTCTTCTACCTCGAAAACGAGAAGGACATGAAGCAGGCCGAGAAATGGATCGACCAGGCGATCGAGAAAAATCCCGACGCCTACTTCATGCACATGCGCCGCGCCCAGATTGAGCAAAAGCTCGACAACAAAAAAGAAGCCGCCGCCTCCGCCGAAAAAGTGCTCGAAATCCTGAAGAAGGACAAAGCGCCCGATGAAGCCGTCATGCGCAACGCGCAGGCGATCATCGACAGCTCGAAATAAAGCGGCCGCTCCGCGCTCTGACGGGGTGACGTGTCATCCCGAGCCGCGCAGACGGCGAGGGACCTCGCCGCCGCGCACCGTCGTCCAGCGACCAAGCCCCGTCAGCGCCAGAACAATACCGTGAATTCGCGTAACCTCACCCTCGTGATTGCCGCGTCGCTCCTCAGCGCCCTTCCGCTCCACGCCACCGAAGCCCCGCCCGAAATGGACGCCGCCGAAATCCGCCTCGCGCTCGAAAAGCTGCAGGTCCTCGGGCGCGTCCTCTACGTCGCCGCGCATCCGGATGACGAGAACACCGGCCTCATCTCCTACTTCGCCAACGGCGCCCTCTACGACACCGCCTACCTCTCCCTGACCCGAGGCGACGGCGGCCAAAACCTGATCGGCCCCGAGCTCGGCGCGCAGCTCGGCGTCATCCGCACGCAAGAGCTGCTCGCCGCTCGCCGCATCGATCACGGCCAGCAATTCTTCACTCGCGCGAACGATTTCGGTTACTCGAAATCCGCCGCAGAAACGCTCCGCATCTGGGATCGCGAAAAGATTTTAGCCGACACCGTTTGGGCGATCCGCAAATTCCGTCCCGACGTCGTGATCACCCGCTTCCCGCCCGACGACGACAAAACGCACGGCCACCACACCTCCTCCGCGCTCCTCGCGCAGGAAGCATTCAAGCTCGCGGCCGACGCGAAAAAATTCCCCGAGCAACTCAAGCTCGTCCAGCCCTGGCAACCGACCCGCCTCTTCTGGAACGCCTCCAGTTTCTTCTTCCGCGCGCGCAACGTCCCCTTCGACGAAACTGGCCTGCTCAAACTCGAAGCCGGCGGTTACCAGCCGCTCCTCGGCAAATCCTATCCTGAGATCGCCGCCGCCAGCCGCACCATGCACAAAAGTCAGGGCTTCGGCGCCGGTATCGAACGCGGCGAACGTACCGAGTACTTCAAATTCCTCGACGGCAAACCGGTCGAGAACGGCAACCTCTTCGCCGGCATCGACACCACTTGGAAACGCGTGGACGGCGCGGGCGACATCGCCGCCCAGATCGACCGCGTCCTCGTCCGCTACGACATGAAAATGCCGGCCGCCTCCGTGCCCGCGTTGCTCGAATTGCGCGCGTCGCTCGCGAAACTGAGCGACCAATTGTGGACGGACCAAAAGATCAGCGAAGTCGATCGCATCATCGGCGCTTGCCTTGGCCTCCATCTCGAAGCCGTCACCGAAAAAGCCCTCGCCCAGCCCGGCGAAACCATCGCGCTCACGCTCGAAGCCATCAATCGCTCCACCCTCCCGGTGAAGTTCAAATCCGCACGCATCGCCGACGGCGAGACCAACTCCATCGACACCGCGCTCGAACACGACGCGCTCTTCACCAAAAAAATCTCCGTCAAACTCCCGGACGCGCTGCCGTTCACCCAGCCCTATTGGTTGCGCGAGCAAGCCACCCTCGGCACCTTCGCCGTCGCCGACCAAAGCCTGATCGGTCGGCCCGAGAATCCGCCCGCCTTTCCCATCGCGCTCACACTCGACATCGGCGGCCAGGAAATCGTCTACCAGGCCGAGGCCCGCTTCCGTAAAGTCGACCGTGTGCTTGGCGAAGTAAGCGAGCCGCTCGTCATCGCACCCGCCGCCTTCGTCGAACTCCCGCGCCCCGTCTTCGTCTTCGCCGATAAAGCGCCCAAAACGATCAACCTCCGCGTCGTCGCCGCCGCCGATAAAGTGAACGGCAGCGTCGCGCTCGAAGTCCCGCCGGGTTGGAAAGTGGAACCCGCCAGCGCGCCCATCGCACTGCAAGGCGCCGAAAGCGAAACCACCTGCACCTTCCAAATCACTCCGCCCGCCGCCGCCGGCGAAGGCCTCGTCCGCGCTGTCCTGAACCTCGACGGCAAAGCCCAGCCTGCCTTCAGCGAACAGCGCATCGATTACCCACATATCGAATCGCAAACCCTCATCTACGCCGCCCAATCGAAAGTGATCCGCGCGGACATTGCCAACCAAGCCAAATTGGTCGGCTACATCCCCGGCGCCGGCGACGCCATTCCCGAGAGCCTGCGCGAGATAGGGTCCGCCGTCGAAATCCTGGCCGACGGCGACATCAAAGCCGCCAATCTCGCCCGCTTCGACGCCGTCGTGCTCGGCGTGCGTCTGGCCAATGTCCAGCCCGCGCGGCTCAGCGCCTGGTTCCCGGAATTGCTCGCCTACGCGAAAAATGGCGGCGTGGTCGTCATGCAATACAACACCTCGCCCGGCCCGAAGCCCGAGCAGTTGCCCTACTCGCTCAAAGTTTCCCGCGATCGCGTCACCGAAGAAGACGCCGAGGTCCGCCTCCTCGCGCCCGACCATCCGGTCCTGAACACGCCCAACAAAATCACCGCCGCCGATTTCAACGGCTGGGTCCAGGAACGCGGGCTCTATTTCCCTAACGAGTGGGACAAAGCGTGGACGCCCATCCTCTCCAGCAACGACACCGGCGAAAAACCGTCCGACGGCGCCCTCATCATCGCCCGCGTCGGAAAAGGCTGGTTCGTCTACACCGGCCTCTCCTTCTTCCGCGAGCTCCCCGCTGGCGTGCCGGGTGCTACCCGCCTCTTCGCGAACATGATCTCGCTCGGCAAAGGCAACCCGTGATGGCGACGCTTTCCCTTCCCATCCGGGGAGGGGCGGGGGGCCCCCCCGCGCGGTTTTTCCGCCGCCGCCCCCAAACCGCCGCGCCCGGGGGGGGGGGGCCCGGGGGGGCGGGTCCCGGGGGGGGGGGGGCGCCCGCGCTCCCCAGATGAGAAGGGAGAGTGCCACCACCATCACGGATTAACCTTGCCGAGCGAGATCATGTTCGCGAAGAGGCGGGCGGCGCCAGGGACGCCGGCGGGGAGCTCGCG
>JBBSLZ010000007.1:0-31857 GCA_038233435.1 Chthoniobacterales bacterium | reverse complement strand
GGCGTGAAATGATTTTCCCCCATCCAACCGGCCGCGAACGGGAACAGCGAAAGCCAGAAAAGAAGATGCCAATCCATGCGGCACCTTCATCTCCAGCGCCATGATCGCCAGCACCCATCACTAAAGGCTTCGAGTCGATTGGGCGGCGCGCCGCCTTCAATTCGCAGTCACCCACCCGCCGTAGGCCGGCAATTACTCCTCCGAGGACGTGGACCTTTCCTCGTTCTCGTCCTTCGGCGCCGGCACCGTGTCCACCGCGAAACCCACCAGCTTCCAGGCGCCCTTTTCCTCCAGATACTTGAGCTTGAATGTCACCCGATTCGGCTTCGTCGCGTAATAAAGACCGACCACCAGCACGCTGTCGGAGTTGATCTCAGGCGCCGGCTCGAAGACCGGTTCCATCTCCTTCACCGCACCGGCAAACTCGAAATCGCTATCGATGTTCTTCGTAAACTGCGCCTGCAGCTTTTCCGGCGTGGTCTGGCCCTGCCAGATCTCCGCGGTCGATTTGTAGAACTCCGTGAAATCCTTCTTCTGCAAGGCATCGTTAAACAAGAGCAGCGTCTTGTCCGTCATCGCCTTCAGCGTCTCTTTCGACGGCACTTCAGCCGCGCGCACACCCGCGCAGAGCAAAAGGGAAAACATCACCAGCAGGAATTTTTTCATAAGGATGGCGGGATATAATCACGCGCCCGCCCCCTGCACAATCCCCTTCTGCGCCATCACCGGCGACGCCTGCCCGCCTCAAGTCTTCCGGCCAAACTTCCGCTCCAACTCCAGGTGCGAAATCTGAATCATCGTCGGTCGCCCGTGCGGACAGCAGTAAGGCAGCTCGCAGGCGAGCAGATCGCGAATCAATTTCTCGATCTCCAGATAACGGAGCGGATCGTTCGCCTTCACCGCGTGGCGACAGACCGTCTTCGCGATCATATCCTCGCCCAGGCGCAACGCCGAGCTGCCCTGGCTCACGCTCCGCAAGCCATCGATCACCCCGCGCAAAAAACCGACCGCATCCGGCGTCCCCAGGAAAGTCGGCAGACTATCCACCTTAAACGTCTGCGCGCCGAAAGGCTCAATCCCGATCCCCATCTTCTGCAGCGTGCCGAGATTCCGCTCCACCCACTCCGCATCGCGCGGAGGGAGATCGAACGTCTGCGGCAGGAGCAACCGCTGCGACGGCACCCCTTTCTCCTCCATCCGCCGGCGTAATTCCTCAAAGAGAATCCGTTCATGCGCCGCGTGCTGATCCACCAGCACCAGCCCGGCGCCATTCTCCATCAAGACATAAAGCCGATTCAGCACCCCGATGATTTTGAACTCCGCGCCCGCCGACAGCTTGCCAGCCGCTTGATCGGAAAACTCGTTACCGAAAGAAAGCGACGTCTCCTCACCGTCCCCCTCCGGAAAAAGTGCCGACGCCGCCGTCTCGTCCGTCGGCGGGAGGGAGTTCTCCGGTGACCGGTTCTCGTTAGGCAAACCCGCCACCATCGCCGCGCCGCGCTCGCCTTCCGTGGGCGCGCGGAATTGCTCCTGCCATTCCGCCCGTCCGCCCTCGAGAGTCCGGCGCACCGCCGCCACGATCGCCTCCCGCACCCCGGCCGGATCGCGAAAGCGCACTTCCCGTTTCGCGGGATGCACATTCACATCCACCGCCGCCGGATCGAGCGTGAGAAACAGAAACGTCACCGGGAATTGCCCCTTCATCAGCGCGGTGTGATAACCCTCCCGCAGCCCCGCCGAAAGCACCGGGCTCTCGATCGCGCGCCCGTTCACAAACACGACCTGCTGCGCCCGCGTCTGCCGGCTCACCCCGGCCCGTCCCAGCAAACCCGTCACCGCGATTCCCTTCGCTCTCTCCGCCGGGATCGCCGCCACCTCCAGCAACTGGTCCACCAGCGCCTGCCCATGCAGATCGCGAATCCGATCGCGCAAAGAACTCGTCGCCGGCAACTGGAAGACGACCCGTTCATCCCGCACCAGCGCGAACGCCACCCCCGGGTGCCCGATCGCCTGGAGATGCAGTTGATGTTCGACGTGTCGGCTCTCCGTATTCTCCGTCCGCAGGAATTTCCGCCGCGCCGGCAAATTAAAAAAAAGCGACCGCGCCTCGATCTGCGTCCCGGGCGCCTCGCCCCCGTCCCGCACCGTCTCGATCCGCCCGCCCGTCACCAGGATCTCCGTCCCCGCCACCGCGCCCGGCTCCCGCGTGGTCAAACGAAAGCGCGACACACTCGCGATGCTCGGCAGCGCCTCCCCCCGGAAACCCAGGGTGGAAATCGCCGCCAGATCCGCCGCCTGCCGGATCTTGCTCGTGGCGTGTCGCTCCAGCGAAAGGAGCGCGTCATCGCGATCCATCCCGCAGCCATCATCCACCACCCGCACGAGCGAAATGCCGCCCCGCCGCAGGCTCACCTCGATCTGGCGCGCCCCGGCATCCAGACTATTCTCGACCAGCTCCTTCACCACCGAAGCTGGCCGTTCCACTACCTCGCCCGCGGCCACCTGGCTGGCCAGAATATCGGAGAGAAGTTGAATCCGGCTCATGCGCAGCCAAGTGTAAACCGCTCCCGCAATTACGCGAGATGCCACCCGATCCATCGAATAAAAAAACGTTGAAATGCCGTCTGACGAGGCGCCGCCAAACCCGCGCCTGTAGCCACGTCGCTGCGCGACGTGCGGGAGCACGGCCGACCTCCTTCGCATCCTCCATTTCCCGCTATCCGCCCCGTCCCCGCACGTCCCGCAGGGACGTGGCTACACGCCAGAAAAAAACGCGCCGCACCGAGTTCCCGCCGCCTCTCACATCCCACCCCCCGAATTGACTTGCCACCCCAGCGCGATACGCTCGTTTCACCCATGATCGAAGTAACGGATAACGCCGTCCAGCACCTGCGCTCGCTCCTCGAAGCCCAGCCCGCCAGCGAAGGCAAAGGCCTCCGCGTCGGCATCGCCAAAGGCGGTTGCTCCGGCCTGCAATACGAGATGACGCTCGACTCGCGCCAGCCCGGCGACGCCATCGTCGCCCGCGACGGCGTCGAATTTTTAGTCGACGAAGAAAGCGCGCAGATGCTCCGCGGCGCCACCCTCGATTACCACGACGGCCTCACCGGCACCGGCTTTCAAATCGTGAATCCCAACGCCGCGCGCACCTGCGGCTGCGGCACCTCCTTCGAGCCGGCCGCCCACCCCGCCTAAGCAGGCGCATCCCGCCGGCGCCCGCGCTGCACGATGGATCCTTCATTCTTCCGCTACGACGAGCCCTACGGTCGCCCGCAACGGAAAACCAATCTCTTCGGCTGGACGATCGCCATCCTCATCCTGAGCGGCCTCACCCTCGCCGCCTGGCTCGGCAGTTACTACATCTTCGGCCAACCGGAACGGCCCGATAGCTATCGCATCCTGCAGAAGCTGCACAAAATCGAAGAGCCAAAGCGCTTCCAGCTCACCGCCGCCCCGCCGGGCGAATTCCTAAACAGCAAGCAACTCTTTGAGCGCTACAGCGCCTTGCGTCCCGCCGAGCTGGCCCGGAAAAATGCCGAACTCACCCGCAATTACATCCGGAACTTCCAGCAGATGGCCGGCTCCGTTCCCTACGTCACCGGGCGCTACACCATCATGGAGACGCACCAGTTAGGCGCGGGCGACCTCTTTCCCTCCGGCGTCACCGCGCTCACCACCGCGGTCGAATACGGCGAACTCCTCCTCGAACACATCTATCCAGCCGATGCGCAGGCCGTGCCATTGATGAAGGAAACGCTCGTCACCGGTCTTGAGATGAAACTGGACCGCGGCCACGATCTCTCCGCCGTCGTGCATGCCGAGCGTCTCTCCGATGGCCGCCTCCTCATCACCGCCGTCCCGTTGCTTTACGGCAGCTACACCGTTACTCAGGGTCGCGGCAGCTTCAGTCTCGAGCCGCCGCTCGCGCTCAATATGGCGGCCGGCTGGCCCATCTTTAAACAAGCGCTCCGGCGCAAGGCCGAGATGCGTTTTGCAGAATATCGCCAAAAGGCAGCCCCAACCGGTCAGCAAGTCCCTCTTCCCGGCCTTAACCTCACCCCCACCCCCCCCTCCGCCGCCAATGAACTAGTCCGCGTGGAAGCCGCCGAGCCCGTCCAGACTCCATCGCCCAAGCCCGCCGCCGCCCTCGCCAAGGCCAGCCCCACGCCGAAGAGCGGAAAGGTCGCCAAAAACGAAAAACCATCGCCCACTCCGGCCGCCCTCGCCGCCGCTACTCCGGGCTCTTCGGCATCCGTCATTCCAAAGGCACAGCCAGTCGTCGCCGAAGCCTCCCCCGCTCCCACCGTCGCCGCCCTCGCCGCACTCCCCGTCACCGGCGACACCACCCTCGCCTCGACCGCCGGCGGCGGCACCTGGAAGACTTACCCCGCCGGCAAAATGCCCGCTGGCCGCCTCATCACCACCTCCGATCTCGACGACGTCGCGCAGCGCGGCCTGGCTGGCGAACGCGTCTACCTCCGGGGCGAATTCGTGGTCAACTTCGCCGAATCGCATCGCGCCGTCTTGCGCCCGAAAAACAAGATCTCCGATTCCGTCCTCAGGCTTGGCGCGCCCTCCTCCACCCGCATCGTGGTCGAATTCCCCACCGGCGTCACCCCACCGGCCCAAGGCGCTACCGTCGCTCGCGACCAGGCCCGTCCCTACGAGATCACCGAAGTGCGCAAACAATCCGATGGCCAGCTCAACGTCTTCGTCCGCGAAATCATGCAATAGCGCGCGAGCGTCTCGCTCGCCTTCGACCAGCGGCGCAGCCATACGCATCGCCGCGGTCAACGCGTCGCCGCGGAACCGGCGATCGCCGTAGCACAGGCATCTTGCCTGTGCGGACACCGGGCGTCTCGCCCGGTGAATCCTACCGCCCCCCCGAAGATTCCCCCACCGCGCGGTCATTCTCGATCCGGAAACTCTGGATCCGCTGCTGGTTCAACCAGTTCCCCACCACCGTCCGGAGCGACGGATACCCAAACAAACTCCGATCCAGAAACGCATTCGAAACCGGCTGCCCATTGAGCAGAATATTCGACACCCGCACCTTCGCCGGGTCGCCATCGGGCGAGGATTCCACATCCATCTCGCCGTTTAAATAGCGGCCGCTCATCGTCGGCACCCCTTCCAGCGGCATGCTGATCCGCACATGGCCGAGATCCTTATTAATCGAAACAAACACCTTCCCTCGCGCGTCCTCCGAGCCCGAGATCAAGCCATTGATATCCGCGTCACTTAGCGCGATCTGCACCCGCTCCCCGCGCTTCGCCGCCTGCTGAAAAGACTTCCAATCGTTCACCACCGGCACAGAAGAAACCGTCGGCGCGGGCAGAGCCGCCGCGGGAGTCGCCGTCGGCACACTGGCCAATGGAGGAGGCGTGGCCGGCACCACGATGGGAGCCACCACTTCCGCCGGCGTGCTCTCGACAACCGGCCACGCGAGCGGTTCCGGAGAAGAATAACTCCGTAGATAATGAATCCCCCAAAACGCGCCCGCCACCAGCGCGATGGTCAGGAAAGCCACCAGCCCGAGCAGCGTCGTGCAGCCTTTCCCGACACAACCCGAGCCCGCGCGCGGCGTCATCTTTTCCGTCTCATTACTCATTTTTTCGGTGTCTCCGCCTCCGCCAGCCGCGTTTGGGTGGCGCTCAATTTTTCAAACAAACTCGTCAACCCCTCCGATAACATCCGCGTCCCGGAAAGGACCGGCATGAAATTGGTATCCCCGTCCCAACGCGGCACGATATGCAGATGAAGATGATCCGGCACCCCGGCCCCCGCGCAGGCGCCCAGATTCAAGCCGATATTAAAACCCTGTGCCCGCATCGTCTCGCGGAGCAGCCGTTGCCCGTGCATCGCCAGGCCCCAGAGATCCATGACCTCATTCTCGCCTAACGAGGCCGCCTCCCCGGTCTTGCGATAAGGCACCGCCATCAAATGCCCGACCGCATATGGATAACGGTTCATGAGCAGGAAAGCGTTCTTACGCCGGGTCAAAACCAGATGCGCCGCGTCGTCAGCCGCCCGCGCCGCTTCCGAGAGAAAATCCGGGTTCCGCTTCTCCTGCTCGAAATACTCCACCCGCCAGGGACACCAGAGGCGCTCGATTTCGTCTTTCGGAAACTCGTTCACGAGAGAAGAAGGTGCGTGCGCGAGAAACGAAGTCGAGCGGCCTTTTTCCGCGCTATTTCACCCGCGTCACCAGTTGGTAGCGCCGCGGTCGATCATTGATCATGACCGTCGCCTCCAATCTCGACACCTCCGCGTTCGGCAACGCAACCAGCAGTCGGGGCAGGTCCTCTGTCGGCGCCACGATCGCCTCCAGCTCCCCCCGCTGCCAAATCGCGACCGCCTCGCTCGTTTCCAAAAAATGCAGCCGGCGCAGATAAAGCAAAAGCCCCTCCTCCTTTCCGCCCACCACCGCATAGCGCCCGCCTTCCGCCCGCATCCGGGTTCGCACTTCCGCGCCGAAATTCACCAGCGCCGCCTCCTCCGTGCGATAACCTCCCACCACCTGCGCCGCCACATACCCGCTGAACCCGATCGCCGCCAGCCCCAGCGCCAGCGCGCTCCAGCCTCGGACTCGCACCCCCAGCCCCCCATACTGCGACGCCAGTAAAAGACAGATCGGCGGCACCAGCGGAAAAATGCGATCCACCCGCTTCGACGGCACCAGCGACATCACCACCAAACCGCCCAAAATCCAGCAGACCAGCCACGCCACCTCCGGCGAAAGCCGGCACCAGCGCTCCCCGAATGTGCCCCGCTCCCTCCGCCAGCCGATTCCCCCCAAAATCAAAAGCAGCAAGCTCCACGGCGCCAGCCGGTGCAGCAGATGCGGCAAATAAAAATAGATCGGTTGCGAGCGATGCACGCTCCCCCCAAAGCGCCCGGCAAACTCCTTCAGCACCACCTGTTCATAAAACCCCGGCAGCCAGACCATCCCGCCCGCCACCCAAAGCGCGAAAACCCCCAGCGCCCCCAGCCACGGCCACCAGCCAAACCAGACCGAGCCTTCGCGGCCGCGCCGCAAAAGTTGGCAGGCGACCATCCCGGGCAAAAGGAACGCGCACACGATCGGGCCCTTGATCAGCATCGCCGCGGTCAACCACAGAAACATCACCGCCCGCTCCCGCCCGGTCCAGGGCACAGCCGCGCGCAGCTTCCGCCAGATCTCGAGCCCAATCAGAAAGATCACCAAGGCCAGCGCCATGTCCGTCCGGACCAGCGTCGCCAGGCGAGGCGTAAACAAATTGAACCCCGCCGCCCCCAGCGCCACCAATCCCGCCGCACTCCCGTAAGCCGCCGCCGCCGCCCTCGTCAGCACCACCAGCAATGCCAGCGCCGCCGCCAACGAAGGCAGACGCCAGCTCAGTTCCCACACCCCCGTGACCTGGTAAATCACCGCCGAGATCCAGCCCACTAGCGGCGGCTTCGTCGCCACCTTCTCGTTCGGCGTGTGCTGATAAAACCAGTGCCCAGCTTCCACCATCTCGAAGGATGTGTAAGCCTGCTTCGCCTGGTCGTAATTATCCAGATGCCAGGGCAGATTCGCGCTCGCGCCCAGCACCAAGATCAGCGCCGCCACGCTCCAGAAAACTCCGCGCCGCTCCAGCCAAGAAGTGCTCACTCCTGCCAAAGCACCGCCCGCACTGGAGCGCCATCGCCCCCCGCGATCCTCAGCGGCAAAGCAGCGATCTGATAATGCCCGGCCTCCACCGCACGCAGATCGAGCGATTCCAGAATGCAGATCCCAGCCGCGCCGAGAGCGTGATGATTCCGCAAATCCTTCGAGGTAATCTCGTCCACCGAAGGCACATCAAAGCCGAGCAGCTTCACTCCCCGCGCCTGCAACCACCCTGGCACCTCCGGCGCCAGCACCGGAATCGTGGACGGGAATTGGTGCGAATCGCGCCAGACATTCGTCTTCAAAAGCAAACGTGGCGCAGTCCGCAACGCCTCCCCGATTGGCTCCAAATCCGCCACCGTCATCGGCGGCATCGCCTCGCCGTTATAATTCACCGAAAGATCCGCCACCACCGCCGGCCCGAGATAAGCCTCTAATGGCGCCCGCTCCATCGTCCAGCCGTCGTCTTCAAAATGGAAAGGCGCGTCCGCGTGCGTGCCGTTGTGCACGCTCGTGCGCATCGTCCCGAGGTTCACACTCGAGCCTTCCGGAATCCGCGCCTTCAGCTCGAACTCAAACCCAACATCGCCCGGCCAAGGCGCCAGTCGTCCTTCCAGGGTGCGCGAGATATCGAAAATCTTCATCGTGGCGCAAGTTTCCCAACTTGCCGTCTCCATTTCAGCCCAGCGTAGCCGGTTCCAGGACAGGCACAAAAGAGTTCGTCAAAGGACCGGAGCGCGAAAGGGCCATTATGGAGCCAAGGTGCCGGCCGATCGCGGACGGCCGCGCATCCGCCGTAGCACAGGCGTCTCGCCTGTGTGGACACCGGGCATCTTGCCCGGTGCTTCTTGCAAGTCGCCAACCTCATCGACCCACCGGGCCGGACGCCCGGTGTCCACACAGGCAAGATGCCTGTGCTACAGCAAGGGCGCTTGTCTCCGAAACACGCGCAGTCCACCCCTTAGGCACCTGGCGCCGATACGGGGCACGCAAAGCGCAAAATTTAAACCGCCCAAAGCTCAAGTCACCAACGTCGCCGTCGTCGCAAACTCCTCATACGCCCGCGTCGAGGCAATCTCCTTCAGCGCCTGCATCGCCTCCCAGCATTGTGTGAAAGTGTTATAGAGCGGCGAAGGCGCCAGCCGGATCACATCCGGTTTCCGGAAATCCGGAATCACCCCGCGCGCCCGCAACGCCAGCGACATCGGCTGCGCTTTCTCATGTTGTAACGAAACATGTCCCCCGCGCCGCGCCGCCTCCCGTGGCGTCCCCACCCGAAAACCGAGCTCCGCCAGCTCCGCATCCGCGATCTGGATGATGAACTCCGTCATCGCCACCGACTTCGCCCGGATCCGCTCCAGCCCCGCCTCCTCCACCGGCCGCAATGCCCCATCGATCGGCGCCATGCTCAAGACCGCCGGCGTCCCGATCTGAAGCGCCGACGCGCCCAGTCCCGGGAAAAATTCATCCGACATCTCGAACATGCTTTCCTTATGCACGCTCCACCACCCGGCCATCCCCGCGTGCACCATCCCGTCCCGAGCAAAATGGCGCCGGTTCAAATACAAACCCGCCACCGACCCCGGCCCCGCGTTCAACCATTTGTAATGGCCCCACCCTGCGAAATCCGCGCCCCATTCATCCAGCGCATGCGGCATCACACCGACCGAGTGCGACATGTCGAGCCCGATGATGACGCCGTTCTCGCGCGCTGCCCGGCATAGCCTTTTCAAATCCAGCAACTGACCCGTCGTGTAAACCACCGATGGGATCAGCACCATCTGCAGCTCAGGATTGCGCAGCGCCTTTTCGATCTCTCCCTCGTCCAGAAAACGCGAATCGCCCGCCGGCGCGATCACGATATTCTCGTCCGGGTCGAGTCCGCGCAGTTGGAGATGACTGCGTAGCGCGTAGCGATCGGTCGGAAAACTATGCGCATCGATCAAGACCTTCCGCCGCTGCGCGTCCGGTTTGTACAAAGTGCAAAGCAACTGGTGCAAATTGATCGTCATCGAGTTGGCGATCGCGACCTCGTCCGCTTCCGCGCCCACCAGTTTCGCGACCCGCGCCGCCAGCGCCTCCGCCATTGTAAACCAGGGCGAATCCCCTTCCAGCCAGCCGCCGATGCCACCCGTCTTCCATTTCTCTAGCACGGCCAGGAGCGTCCGCTCCGCGTCCACACTCATCAGACCGAGCGAATTTCCATCCAGATAAATCTGACCTGCAGGAACGAAGAAACGCTCCCGGTAAGGCGCGAGCACATCCGCCGCGTCGAGTTGTTCCGCTCCGGCGCGGGAAGGTACGTCAGGCATAAGGCCACCACGCTACGAGCGCGCGCTCCATTCATCAATCACCTCGCGGCGCGCCCCTCCTTGACGCCCATCCCCGCCAGAAATAGCCTCGTCCCATGGCCAACCTCGCCGCCCCGCCCACTTCCTCCGTCGAACTTCCGATCAACCTCGAAGCCTGGGTCGAAGAAAATCGCGCCCACTTCAAGCCGCCGGTCAGCAACCGCTACCTCTACGACGGCCGCGATTTTTTCGTCATGATCATCAAAGGGCCAAACGCGCGGAACGATTTCCACCTCGTCGACTCCGAAGAATTTTTCCATCAACTCAAAGGCGACATCAAAGTGCGCATCCGCGAAGGCGAGCACATCGTCGACCACCTGGTGCGCGAAGGGGAAACCTTCTTCATCCCCGCGAATGTGGCCCACGCCCCCGTGCGCCCACCCGACACGATCGGCCTCGTGGTCGAGCGCCGCCGTCCGCCCGGCGAACGCGAGCACGTCATCTTCTATTGCGAGAACTGCGAAGCCTTGGTGGAGGACATCGATTTCGACTGCGCCGACATCGTGCAAGCCTTCAGCCAGGCGATGCTGGACTTCTGGAACGACGACGCGCGCCGCACCTGCAAAAATTGCGGAACCAAAGTAGCGAAGCCCGAGCCGGTAAAACCCTTCTGATCGATCGTCCTCCCCAGATGACCAAGACCACTCCCCAGCCCATCCGTTTCAAAGCCAAACTTCTCCGGCCAGCGGACGCCGGTAAGAAGGACTCCTGGACCTTTCTTATCCTGCCCAGCAAAGCCAGCACCAAGCTCCCCTCGCGCAGCATGACTTCGGTCGAAGGCACTCTCAACGGCGCCTCCTTCCAAGCCACCCTCGAACCCGACGGCCAGAAGAGCCATTGGCTCAAGGTGGACCAGAAACTGCGCGAAGCTGCGGGCGCAGAACCCGGCGACGAGGTCACACTTGAGATCGCGCCCCTGGCCGAAGAACCGGAGCCCACCGTGCCAGCAGACCTGCGCAAGGCGCTCGCCACCGCGGCCCCGAAAGCGCGCACGGTCTGGGAGGAGATTACGGCCGTTGCGCGCCGAAATTGGATCCAGTGGATCACCACCGCCAAGCAGGCCGAGACGCGCACCCGTCGGATCAAAAATGCCTGCTCCATGCTCGCGACCGGGAAGCGCCGCGTCTGCTGCTTCGATCGCTCCGGATTCTACAGCAAAAGCCTCAGCGCTCCGAGAGCGGCGGATTTAAGCCATCTCGATGCAGCCGCCTCGCTGCCCGAGGCGTCCCCCGAGTGACAACACGCCAACACATTGCCGTGGCTAAACCCGCTGCGTTGTTGCCATCGCTCTCATCGGAACCAGAGGCGTCCCCGTATCTCCGCGCTCAGGACCGGTGCGCGGTTTTTCGTGCTGAAAACGCAATGAACCAGGCAATTCGTAAAGGAGTGCATGTTCTTTCGTCCTTACGGGACTTCACTGTTACGACGCGCGACCACCCAGCGCTAAAGCGCTGGGCTACGGTCAAAAAGCATGACGCCCGGCTCAGGCGGGAACTCCACCAAGGCGTCACGTGACTGTCTTCGAAAATAGCCCGGTGCTTCAGCACCGGTAACACTGCGCCACTAGAGGTTGCTAGTCCCATCGGGACGAAACTCAATCGCCTCATCTTGATGCCATCTATCCTCAAACGCCGATCTGCGCCTCCCTCGTCACCCCTTTCGGCGACTTAAAGAGCCACTTGTAATCGCGCTTCGAGTTGAACGGCGGAGCGAGATAAAATCAGCTCCCACCGACTCCGTCGCGATGTGCTCCCGCAGCACCTGCAAATTAGCGCCGTAGTAAAGCTGGTTCACAACCTCGCGAGGTCGAGCCCTGGAACCGCGAGACAGGCCACCGCAAGAAGGCAGACCCACTCCTTGGCGCCGTCGAAATGATCGACCGGCATTAAGTCAAAACAGCCTCAGCCACCGAGTGCCGCGGCAGATCGATCATGAAAACGCAGCCAGAGCCCGGCACGTCGCGCACGCTCAGTTTTCCCTTATTCACCTCCACGCTGCGCCGCGAGATGGAGAGGCCCAGGCCGATGCCCGTTTTGTTCACGCCACTTTGCGTGAATGGAAGAAACATTGTCTCCGCCTCGCTCGGCAGCAGGCCACCGCAGTGATCCTCCACCTCGATCAGGATCCGATCCGCGACCGCGAACGCGCGCAACGTCACTTCGGTCCCCGCCTCTGTGAATTTGAACGCATTCTGCAACACGTTGCTCACAGCGGAGGAGAGGAGGTCGCTGTCCACATCGATCGCGAGACTGGAATCGACATGCGAAACCGTGAAAGGGCACTCCGCCATCTTTGCTTCCAAAGAAGCGGAAAGCTTCATGTCATCGATGAATTTGGAGAGGGGAAAGAGACGATGCTGCGCGGGCATCCCCGCCTCCATCCGCACGTCGGAGAGCGACAGATCGATCAGCTTCCGCATCCCGATGAGGCTCCGGTTCAAGACCCCGCCGGTCGCGCCACCCAGCCCCACGTCGCCTTCCTGGATCGCGGTCAGCGCCAGCATCGCGGAATTAAGAAGATTCCGCAGCTCGTGCGCGAAAGCTCCCAGGCGGAGATTCACCGCGTCCGCCTCCTTGGCCGCCGCGACGAAATCGCGCTGATACATAAACTCGGTCACCGCATCGGCGATCACGTTATCCAGGCAGCGGTTGAGCGTCTTGAACTCTTTCGTCTCGAAATGGGCCTCGCTTTCCCCCGCCAGCTCCGTGACCGCCTGGCAGAGGTCGCCATAATCGTGCACCACCTGGTCGACCGTAAATCCGTGCTTGGATAACTCCCGGCCGTGCTTCGTGGCCGCATCCCCCATGTCCGACAGAGATGACACGTCGCCTCCCGACGGGCCGGAAATCTTTCGACTCTGCCCAGTCAAATCGCTCGTCTCTTCCACTTGCAGCGTCTCAATCAGCTGATCGAGAAAAAACCCGATCCCAAAATCGAGTTCCTGCTCCGTCGCTTCCGGCGTGGCACGCCGGGCGACTTTCCCCCGGCAGCGGCGGATCAGCTCCACTCGATTCGACGTAAGGAATTCATGCATCATAACGCGGAGACTTTCGCACGTCGGGCGACCTTCGCGAATTGTATCGCAATGGCTCTTATGCCGCCGCGAGTTTTACTTCCACCGCTTATCCGGCTTTTTGGCGACGCCTTTAAATTTCTTCCCGTCGCTTTTTACGTCCACGAATTGGCCCTTCTTTTTGCCACCGGGCGTTTCGTCATGCTTAGGGGCGGGAGAATTGGGGTCAGCCCCGAACGGCGCTAAGTGAAGGCCAGATTGGGATGATTCCGGGACGGGGCGCCGGCTTCGAGATGTCGCCGTCGGACAGGTCTGGGGAGCGCACGCTTGCAGCGTGCTGGTTTTCGCATTCTGCGAAAACGAACTTTTCCGTGGAGCAAGGCCAGCGCGATGGAGCAAGCGCCAAGGGAAGCCTGTTTCGGCAGCCGTCACGTAGCCGCAGGCGAGGCTGGGCTTTCCATGCCTCAACCAGCACGCCTGGAGGCGTGCGCTCCCCAGAAACAGCGCGCGAGGTTTGATGGCCGCGACCCGCCTTAACCTAGTGCCATTCGGGTCAGCCCCTGCTCCGCGCCGTCTGCGGGGGCGGGATTACCCTGGCAATTCGAAGACGCGTTGATCGTCCGTCGTCTCCGCTTTTGCCTTCTTGAAATTCAAATCCGGCTCGTAATCCGGATGCTCCCCCCGCTGCGTGTTATCGAGTAATCCCTCGACCGTCAGCAACTGCACCCGCGCGAACTTCTTCCCCGCCGCGCTTTCGTAGAAGCCCGCCGCCACGGCCTCAGTCACCAACGCCTTGGTCGGCGGCGCGAGGGTGATGAAGAGACCAATGTCGCCCTTCTGATGCGCCAACGTGGCGATCAAATCCTTTACCATCGTCGGGCCCACGTTCTCGCCGCCCTTGACGCTCACGATGATCTTGCGCACTTCCTTCCGGTCCAGATCGCGGAAGAATTTCACCCCATCGATCCCTGTATCCGCGCCCTTCTTCTTTCCCCCGAACGGCTGCGCCTCCACTAGCGACACCGCCCACCACTGGAATTGATACTTATCCCGCAGCGCCAGATTGCGCGCGCCCTCCAGATCCTTCGGCGTCCCATGCACCTCAAACTTCGCCCGGCCCTTGTAGCGATCCTTCAGCCGTTTCTCGATCAACGAGATTGCCAGATGCGTGATATCGATCCCGATCCATTTCCGCTTCAACTTCTGCGCCGCATCCACCGCCGTCCCGCAACCGCAGAACGGATCGAGCACCACGTCGCCTTCGTTGCTGCTCGCGGAGATGATGCGGTCCAATAAAGCCAGAGGCTTCTGCGTGGGATACCCAAGCGACTCGCTCCCGCTCGCCGGATTGATATCGCTCCAGTCATTCTGCAGAGACCCACGCCGGGCATTTCGTCCAGATAGCGCTTGTAGGCCGGCACCCTGCCTTCACCCGATTGGACGATTCGTCCTTCCGCGCGGAGCTTCGCCATCGTCTCTTTCGAATAACGCCAGTATCGCGTCACCCCGAGAAATTCGTAATGCGGATTACGCTTCTCCGGGGAAGCTCCGCCGGGCGCAGTGATGTCACTGAGACGATAACGTCTGCCGGTTTCCTTCTCGATGAAGCGATAGAAATCTGTCGTGTACTTTTCGTCGTACGGCGTGTAGAGCCAGTTCCACTTCCACTCGGCTGATTTCGTGTAGAAAAAGATAATGTCGCGAACGTTGCCGTATTGCTGACGACCTTGCTTCGCATCATTGTGGGCACTTTGGCGCTTCCAGCTGATTTCTGTTCGGAACATCTCTTTCCCGAACACCCATCGAGCACAATTTTGAGATAATGCGACGCGGTCGGGTCGCAGTGGAGATAGAGCGAGCCGGTCGGCTTGAGCACGCGATGCAGCTCCAGCAGGCGATTGGCCATCATCGTCAGGTAGGCCATCATGTCGTTCTCGCCGAGAAAGCTTCGCAGCGCGCGCATCATGTCGGCCACCTGTGTATTCGGCTGGTGCAGCAGCTCGTCGAACTCCCGCTCCGCCTGCTCGTTCCAGTGCCAAGTATCCTCAAACGCCTCGATCTGCGCCTCGCTCGCCACGCCCTTCGGCGACTTGAAGAGCAAATTGTAATCGCGCTTCGAGTTGAACGGCGGATCGAGATAAATCAGATCCACCGATTCCGTCGCGACGTGCTCCCGCAGCACCTGCAAATTATCGCCGTAGTAGAGTTGGTTCAGAGGGCTCCTTATAGATCGCCGTTTGCACGGCGCATCACGATGACCATACGGCGGGCATCGTGATGGAGTTGGTTGCGTGTCGGCTTTCGCGCCCGGACGGCTTTTGGGAAGCAGGTTTTGATCAAGGAGAGGACTGTCTTCCCGTCGAAGGACTCGATGTGCGCGCCCTTAATCGACGCGAGTTCGCGGCAGACATCCTCGACGGCGCCCTCGTGGAGCCGGTCGACCTTTGTGAGCAAGACGCCCGTAGCGGGTAATCGGTTAGCGGCCAGCGCCTTCGCATCCTCCGTCATGATTGAAGAGAGCAGATAGAAGAGCGTTGGCGTCGCGAGATCATCCCGGCTCCAGTTCACCGCGTGATAAAGCTCATCGAGCATCTGCTGGAAAGCTGGATCGAAGATCGCGTCCAATCGCAAGTGCAGAAGATCGCTCATGTTTTGCACGGTGCGACCACCAGGCGTGCTTGTGCGCGATTCAAAGACCGAGCGCCTTCTTCACTTCAGCGGTCGTGTAGCGCTTCTCGCCGTTGGTCTTCGCGCGCGCTTCGATTACGGCGAGGTGATCGAGCATGTCGCCGAGGTCTTCCTGCAGGCGCACGACTTCGCGGCGCTTGCGGGCGATTTGCGTCGTAAAGGTTTTCAGGGCGGTCCTAGTCATACGCTTGGCGGCGGTGCAGAACACGATGCACGGCGATGGAATTCTCTTCAATGTCGAAGAGCACCCGGTAATCGCCACAGCGCAGGCGGTAATCACAGTCGAAATTCGTCAGGCGCTTAATGTCTCCATGCGGCCCGGCTTCCATCGAGCGACCTTGGTCACGATCTGGCGAGAGAACCGCTTCGGAATGCGCTGCAAATCTTCCAGCGCGATTCGGGTGTAGCTGATTTCCACGCCAAGGAGTTTCTACTTCCGCCGTTTATCTGGCTCTTTGGCTACACCTTTGAATTTTTTGCCGTCGCTTTTTACGTCCATGAACTGGCCCTTCTTCGGGCTGCCGGGGGTTTCGTCGCGCTTGGTCCAATCGCCTGTTTTTGGGTTCTTCGATTGCGTGCGCGCGGTGACCGTGCCGATGCGGGTGCCTTTGCCGGTGTCGCCCTTAACGCGCACGGATGGCGTTTCGCCGTGCTCGCTCCACGCAGCGGCATCCTCGCGAACGACCGCGGACTTTTCCGATTCGCGTTTTTGAGGGTTCTTACGCGATTTTGGCGGAGGAATGACTTGCGCACGGCGCACTTCGAAATAGTCCAAAACCTCCTTGCCTTGGTCGAATTTTTCTTCCAGGTTCTTGGAATCGGTCGCCTCAGGGAGCAGCTTTTTCATAGGTTTCGACCTCGCGCGCGGTTGACTTCCGAACACTAATAATCCTAATCGCCGCGCCGCGATAGGTGATAATGGCCGACCAGTGTGAGCGATTGATCGTTCCGAGGACCAGGTAGCGCTTTTCCGCGATATCCTTCGCCGGCAAGAGAACAAGCCGGTCATTCCAGAGCGCTTGCGCCTCGACGAAATCGATCGCGTGTTTCGCTTTATTGCTGCGACTCTTGGCTTCGTCGAACTCAAACATCATCGGCGCAGCCGTCCTGAAATCTACTTCCGCCGCTTATCCGGCTCCTTCGCGACGCCTTTGAATTTTTTGCCGTCGCTTTTTACGTCCATGAACTGGCCCTTCTTCGGGCTGTCGGGGGTTTCGTCGCGTTTGGTCCAGTCGCCTGTTTTTGGGTTCTTCGATTGGGTGCGCGCGGTGACCGCGCCGATGCGTGTGCCTTTTCCGGTGTCTTTTGCCATTGTTTTCCTTTCGTTGCTTGCGGCGAAGCTGCCAAATCGGGCCGTTGAGGACAAGGAATTACCCCCGTTGGTGCTCCGAAACGCCTCGCGTCTTCAACCGTGCTTCAGAAGCAACGACCAGATCAGCCGCCCGCGCCGCGGTCAAATCACCACGGGAAAGCTCGCGGCCAAGATTCTCAAGAACGGGCACGTTGCACTCCCGGATTCCGTTCGCTTCGGCAAGCGACACCGCCAAAACAAAGACCGCGAGAGTGAAGACATTCATCATCTCGGAAAGACTACGAACTTTTTTCGACCAACGTTATTATCTGTGGCGGGAACGAACGAGGTGAGGCCGGCGATCGTGAAGATCGATCCGGAGATCATGAGCGGCGAGCCTTGTTTCGCGGGCACGCGCGTTCCGATTCAAAATCTGATCGATTACCTGGAAGGTGGCGATTCGATCGATCAATTTCTGGAGGACTTCCCCAGCGTGTCACGAGATCAGGTTCTGGAAGAAGCGCGCGATCATATGCTGGCCATCGCGGTGTCAAGGACGCCTGCGCTGGGCGGAGCAAGGTTCGCAACTATCGTGACCGCTATTCCATCGGTGAGATCCCTCATCATCTTCGCGATTAGGGATGATACGGCGGTGAGCCTCGCACGAAGGTCGCGAAGGTTCGAAAAAGCGGCCCCGAGGCAAAACAAGGCGATGGCTTGTCGTCGGGCGCGGCGGGCGCTAGAACAGGTGTGCACACGCGCAGTTTGATGAAGATCGATCTCCACACCCACATCCTCCCGCGCGAGTGGCCGGACCTGGACGCGAAGTACGGCTACGGCGGCTTCGTTAGGCTTGACCATCACAGGCCGTGCTGCGCGCGAATGATGATTGGCGACCGCTTCTTCCGGGAGATCACCGATAACGTTTGGGAGCCGGCCCGCCGGATCGAGGAGTGCGATCGCGCCGGCGTCTCCATGCAGGTGCTCTCCACCGTGCCGGTCATGTTCAGCTACTGGGCCAAACCGGCGGATGCGCTCGATCTCTCGCGCCGGTTAAACGATCACATCGCCGAAGTAGTGCGCGCGCATCCCACGCGGTTTGCCGGACTGGCGACAATCCCGTTGCAAGATCCCGAACTGGCCGCGCAGGAACTCGACCGCTGCGTGCGCCAGCTCGGCCTGCGCGGCGCGCAGATCGGCACCCACGTGGATGCGAACGAGTATTGTCAGGGCCCGGAATGCCGAAACCTCGATGACGCCGCGCTCAACGTCGTCTGGCGCACCGCGGCAGAACTCGACGCCGGCATCTTCGTGCATCCGTGGGACATGGTGGGCAAGACCCGGATGCCAAAATACTGGCTGCCGTGGCTGGTCGGGATGCCGGCCGAGACGGCGCTCGCGATTTGCTCCATGCTTTTCAGCGGCGTCTTCGATCGTTACCCGAAGCTGCGGGTCGCCTTCGCGCATGGTGGCGGGGCGTTTCCGTTCACGATCGGACGGATCGAACACGGCTTCCACGTGCGACCTGACCTCGTGGCCATCGATAACCAAACCAACCCGCGCCAGTACCTCGCCCGCACCGCCCCGGACAGCACGATCACGCCGGCCCGCTTTTACATCGACTCGCTCGTGCACGACGCCAGCGCGCTCCGGATGTTGCTCCAGCTCTTCGGCGCGCACAGGATCGCGCTCGGCTCCGATTATCCCTTCCCGCTCGGCGAAGAAACTCCGGGCGCATTAATCGAGTCGATCGACGAATTCTCCGCCGCGGAGAAAGCGCAGCTACTTGCAGGTACAGCGCGGGAGTTTCTCGGCCTCAACGCTGATCGTTAGGCCATAAATCTACGCGCTCGCACGCTTAAGACGATTCACCGGCAGATTGCGGTGACGGAAAAATTAACCGCAGATGACACAGATAGCGCAGATAAAAGAATCCCTCATCCGCGCCATCTGCGTCATCTGCGGTTAAAAATCCGCCTCCTCCCCATCACTTCCAGGCAGTCACACTCAGCCTTGCGGAACGAGCGGCCGGGCCGGCGTGCGTTGCACCCGGAGGATCATTTCGGCGGCGGCTTCCCCCACTTGAAAAGTCTCTTCCAGGAGCGGCGCCAGAAACGATTCCTGCACTTCCAGGCGAAAGGCGGATTCGGTCAGCGCTTGTTGCACCTCGAAGAAAAGACCATCGAAAATCTGGGAAATGTGCGCCTCCATTCGATCGCGGAATTCCTTTCGCGACGCGCCCAGCTTTTGCCGGAAATCCCGCAGCACGCCCGTCCTGCGCCAGAAAAGTCCGCTGACCAAAAGGACACCGCCCAACCCGATCAAAATCCAGCCGGCCAGACTGAGCCAGGTCTTCGTGGAGAGCAGCGCGACGAGTAGTCCCACGACGACCAGCCCGCTCCCGGCAACCGTCAGCTTCTTGATATCAGCCGCCTCGCCGACGGTGTCGTGCACGATCTGATTGATCTCGGCCACGCGCAGGTTGGCCAGTTTGGCTTTCAATTGCTCCAGCATCTCGAGACGGCCGGCCGTTTCCGGCAGGAGGACGCTCTCCCGGATGCGCGCGGCGCGGCGCGCGATGCTGTGGTGCAGCTCCTCCGTGAGCGCTTGCATCTCCGCGAGGAGCGCTTGCGAAATGCCGGGCGCGGCCTGCGCGATTTCGCCTCGGGTCGACTCTTGAAAACGGGCTTTCAGCTCGCCCACCCAGGCGTCGTTTTCCTTTTCCCCGGAGAACGGGATGGCCCTCCGGAAGATCTCGCCGAAGCGCAGGTTGTCTTCGAATTGGTCTTCGGAATCCCGCGCGATCCGATCGTAGGCCGCGGAGAGTTGACCGACGATGGAGAGCTTTAGAGCGTGCGCCCGTTCCTGACGAGCCTTCACCTTCCCCAGCAGGCTTTGGTAAAACGCCCGCTCATCCACGAGAGCATCTTTCTCCGCGCGGAGACGCGTCAGCAGTTTTCCCATGACCGCACGGATCGTCTGGTAGGAGCCTTCTACCTTGGTCCGCCAGACTTCGCCGCACTCGATGCCGTAACGAAGGAAATTCCGGAATTCCGCAAAGCCACTCTCGGGTGCGCCCTCCAGTTCGCGTTTCGCGGAGAGGGTAAAAACAGTTGGATTCCGGACCTGGTGCTCGCGCGCGTAGCGTTGCACGTGCTCGCGGTTGGTCTGCAATTCGTGCTCGCTGGCGCGGTCCGCCTGCTGCAGCACGAAAACGATCTTCCGGTGCCATTCCTTCCGGATCACGCTCAGGAGTTCCCACGTGGTGGCGGTGTGCGGATTGGTCGCGGAAACCACGAAAACCACCAGGTCGCTCTGCGGCAAATACTTTTCCGTGATCGTCTGGTGTTCGTGCAAAACCGAATTCGTCCCCGGCGTATCGACGAGCGAGACCTCGCGCAGAACCTCCTTCGGCAGATAAAGCCGCTCCCACGAATTCCCCAGGCTGGCCACGGCACGCTCCACGCCATAGACCAATTCCTGAATCCGGACCGTGCAAGGCTCTGGCGCCACTGGGCACACTTCCTCTCCCACGAGGGCATTCAGGAAGCTGCTCTTCCCAGCCTTCACTTCCCCCACAATGACGAGCAACGCAGCCGACTGTAGATTCCCCAGCCGGGCACGCAGTATCTGCGTCCCCTCAGCGTCCCCGCATTTGTCGCCCAGCCACAAGGCGCGCTGGAGCAACAGGCGCAGGACTTCGAATTGCTGCTTTAATTCCGGGCTTAAAATATTCGCGGACATGGCTGGACACGGCCCACGTCAGCTTCTGGTTCCGCCAGCCGCCGGGGGTAGTCGGCGCGGATCATACTGAGCCGTCGCCCTCCTGCCTATGCGGAAATTTCGCCGCAGTCCGGCGGCGTGGAAAAACTCGTTTCCTCCAGGCGATTTCTAACCCAGCCGGCGCAAATATTCACGATCCCAAGCGGCGGGAATGCCCTCCCGCTCGGAGTACGGACCCGGCCGGTAAGAAACTCGATCGCATCCTCCGGCTGGTAGCCCGCCACGCCCGCCGCTTCCGGATGAAAAAGCCAATCGCAAAGAATCCGCGTCCGACCCGGCTCCTGCGGCCAAACTTGGTGCACCATCACATAATCCGGATGCAGGCTCAGAAGCAGGTACGGGAAAATGGAGTAATAAAAAACGCGTGCCTCTCACGGCGAAAGTCGCCGCAAAAGCCTGAGTGGTGCAGAGGAGAGGGATAAGGAAGGGCCATAAAAAGCGTCGGCAGGAGAGGGTTATGTGCATGGTGTTCCCTGATTAGTACGTCCCGGCGGACGTTTTGGGTCCCTCATAATTCCGCCAAACGCGGGTCTTCAGGGCGTCTTATCTGGCCCCCTCTCCTCAGCTCGATGTGCGACGTTCTCTCCGACCGCAAACTCCCCCCAAATCGGCGCATGATCAGAAGGCTCCTTTCCTTTCCTCATCTCCCGATTCACCCCCGAGCCTGTGCAGCGCTTGCCTAACGACTCGCTGGCCAGGACCGCATCGATCCGCAGCCCTCGATTCTTCGGAAACGCCAGCATCCGATAATCCCACCAGGTAAAAATGCCCGCCTCCGGATGATGCAAACGCAGCGTATCCGCCAACCCCGCGCCGCAGAGACTCCGGAAGGCCGCCCGCTCCTCCTCCGAGCACATGATCGATCCTCCCCAAAGAATTGGGTCGTGCACATCTACGTCCTGCGGCGCGACATTAAAATCGCCGCACACCACGACGCCCTTCGCCGCCAGCGTTTCCTGCTCGCGCAAACAGCGCTCCAGCCGCGCATACCACTTCAGCTTGTAATCAAAAGCCGGCGCGCCCACCGACTGCCCATTCGGCGCGTAAATCGAAAAGACGCGCACGTTCCCAATCGTGGCCGCGATCACCCGCGCCTGCGGATCGTCCTCCTCATCGCCCAACCCAACCCGCACTTCGCGCGCCTCCTCCTTCGAGAGAATAGCCACGCCGTTATACGATTTCTGCCCGTGAAACGTGGCGTGATATCCTGCCATCCGCAGATCCGCCGCCGGAAACTGCTCATCGGTGCACTTCGTTTCCTGCAGGCAAACAATATCCGGCTGCGTCTCGGCGAGCCAAGCCAGCAAACGCTCCTGCCGTTTCCGGAGCGAGTTGATATTCCACGAGACAATCCTCATCGGAAAATTCTTCTCCTACTCATACTTCTGATCCTACTCCTAATCCCTCTGCCCACGACCCGCATACTGGAGGAGTAAGATTAGGATTAAGAGTAGGAGTCAGAGGTCCACCGTCACCCCCGGCGGCGGCACGATCACCTCCGAGTCCAACGCCGTCACCAACTGCGCCTGCGTCCACGCAACCGCCGCTGGATCACCGTGCACGAGCACGATCTTCTTTGGCGCCAGCTTCTTCACATAAGCCACAATCGATTCCCGCGAGGCGTGCGCGCTGAATTGAAAATTCTCCACCTGGCAGCGCAACTCCAGCGGCGGCAGCTCCGGATCGAGCGCCACCGGATCGCCCGCCTGCGCCGCGCGCAGAATCCCGGCCGGCGAGGCCGGGTCCGCGTAGCCGACAAAAAAGATGGAATGTTTCGGATCGCTCAGCACCCTGCGCGCAAAAATATTCGAGAGCGTCTTCGGCGTCATCATCCCGCTGGAGAGCGCGTAGATGCGGCCCGGTTTCGCCGGCGCGTCGGCGATCGTCTGGCCATTGAGGACGAACGGTTCGAGCGCCTCCAGTAATTGCAGCCGGGGAAAATTCCGCCGGCTATTCAGCGCAAAGCGATCGTAAATCTGCGTCATCTTTGTGCTCAACCCGCCGATGTAGAGCGGAAATTCGCCCAGCAAGCTTTCGCGCCGAAACCGATGGATCATCGCCAGCGCTTCCTGCGTTTTCCCGAGCGCGAAGACCGGCATCAGCACGCACCCGCCCGCCGAGAACGCCCGCTCGATCGCCGCCGCGAGCCGATTCTCCTCCGCCGCGCGCGTGAAACCCTCCGGCTCCGGCGCATCCCCGCGCGTGCATTCCATGATCAGCACATCCACCCCGCTCTCCGGGAACACTGCGCCCCGCGCGATCGTCTGATCGGCAAAATTCACATCGCCGCTGTAGAAAAACGTCCGCCCTTCCGCGCGCAAGATCACGCCCGCCGAGCCGAGCACATGGCCCGCGTCCACAAATTCAAACGTCACCCCGTCGCCCGTCCGATTCCCCACCCGCTCCCCCCTCAGACTGATCGCCTGCTTGAACCGACAGGAACGCCAAGCCTCCGTGGCGCGGTTCGCCTCCTTGTGGGTAAAGAGCGGATAGAATGAGTTCCCGAGTTCCTCGCGTTGCCGCGTCATCACGTTCACCGAATTATGCAGCAACGCGCTCCCGATCTCCGCCGTCGCCTCCGTCATGAAGACGCGCGCCGGCGGCTCCCGCCGCATCAAAACCGGCAGCGTCCCGAGATGATCCTGATGCGCGTGCGAAATGATAATCGCATCCACCGGCCCCGCGCCGATCGCGTTAAAGTTGGGCAACGCCTCCTCGCCCTGCTGCTTCGGATGCATCCCGCTATCGAGGATGAACCCCTGTTCCCCGCTTTCGAGATAATAGGAATTCGCACCAATTTCCGTGCGGCGGGTCAGGTTGGTAAACTTCACAACGAAGACAGCCCGCTACGCGATCGGCGGCGGCAACTCGCTCACCGCGTCTCCTTTCCTCCGGAAGAACATCGCGCACAGAATCGCCACCCAGATCGCGCCTAACGGGAGGATCCCCGGCAGCCACAGCCCCCAGCGCGAAAGTGTTCCCAGCGCGATCAAACAATACGCCGCACTCGCCGCAATTCCGCAGAGGAAAAGATCGAATCGCTCGAAGCGATACAAAAAACCAGCCCCGGCCGCGATCAAGACCAGCAGCGCGTAATCAAAAAAAGGCGTGATCCGGTGAATGTAATTACGCCCCTGGATGGTCGCGATCGTGGCCGCGAAAAGATCCGGCGGGGATAACGGATTCGCCGGCGTGCGCGCGAGCACAATCTGATCCTTCAGATCGGCCAGTTCCGCGGTCTGACCCGATTCCCGCTGCTGCGCGGCGAGCAGCAGTTCGTTCAAACTCAGCCGCCGCGCGCGGAGCGCCGCGTTAGGATGGATCAGCATCGTCCCATCGGCCTGGATCGGAATCCGGCCTCCCTGTGGCAATTCAATATGCGAGCCGAGCACGATCTTCACCTCCGCTGGGGTCGCGCGTTGCCAGAGCAGGATGGCTTGGAGTGGGAACGAAGGCACCACTTCGCCCCGGAGCAGAAAGAGCAGCGGCACGCGAATCCGAGAGGAAATCTCGTCCGGCAGATTAATAAATCCCGCCGTCGAGATAAGCCGGAGGTCCTCATTCGCCTGCCGCGCCACCCCGGGGAACGGCGCCAGGTCTCCCCGTTTCCCAGCCACCTGCGTAAACCCGCGGATCTCCGCCCACGGCGCATCCGGATCCGGCGTCGCGCCCAATTCCGCCGCCAGCAAAAGCTTCGGCACCCGCATCGCCTGATCCAGAAAGACCTGCTCCTGAGCCTTATCCCGCTCCCGCCAGCGCAGCACGTTTTCGAAAGCCACCACGCCCGGTTGGAAATCGAGCAGCGACTGGAGATAAAGCGCAAACTCCAGCGGCGTAATCGCCGCGCCTGAAGAAGTCGCCGGCGCCGTCCCTGGCGCCGCGGCCGGTGCATTCGCCGTCGTCATGAGCGGGTCCGCCCCGATCTCCACCACCGTCAACGGCACGGCCGGTCCCTTCGCTTCCGAATACCGGATCATCCACCCCAGGAAAACCTCCTCCGCCCGATTAAAACGCGGCTCCCGCACGACCAAAACTCCCAGGAGCAAAACCACCAGGATGAGCCATGGAGAAGGTCGCGGCATCGCGGCAGAAAGTAGGAAGTCTCTGCCTAAAGACAAACTAAAAGCTCCCCGCCAGTGCAATGCCCAACCTCAAGGAGAGGCGCTCTCCTGGCCGCCTCGTTTCTACGCCCGACTCAGCTCCAGCATCCGCAGAATCGGCGCCTCCGCCCGCTGCCGCAGCGGCTCCGGGAGAATGATCTCCGGCTCCATCCTCAAGAGCGCCGCGTGCGCCTTCTCCAGGGTGTTCAATTTCATAAACCGGCACTCCGCGCACGCGCAGTGCTCCGTCGGCCCGGGAATAAAATTCTTCCCCGGCACTTCCCGCCGCAGCCGGTGCAGCATGCCCGCTTCCGTCACCACGATGATCTCCCGCGCGGGCGATTCCCGCGCGTAGTCGACCATTTTTTCGGTCGAGCAAACTTCATCCGCCAACAGCCGCACTGCATACGGACATTCGGGGTGTGCCACCACCGGCGCGTCCGGAAATTCCTCCCGGATCTTCCCGATGCTCCGCGCCGTAAACTCGACATGCACATAACAATTGCCCTGCCATAAATCCATCGGTCGCCCCGTCTTCTCGATCACCCACGCGCCCAGATTCTGGTCCGGCACGAAGAGGATATTCCGATCCGCCGGCGCGCTCGCCACGATCTTCTCCGCGTTCCCGCTCGTGCAAATCACATCCGAGAGCGCCTTCACCCCAGCGCTGCAGTTAATGTAAGCGATCACGTAGTAATTCTTCTCCGCGTGCTTCTCCAGGAACGCCGCCAGCTTCTCCGGCGGGCAGGATTCCGAGAGCGAGCAGCCCGCGTCCAGATCCGGCAGTAGGACGCGTTTGCTCGGATTGATGATCTTCGCCGTCTCCGCCATGAAATGAACCCCGCAGAACAGGATCACCTCCGCCTCCGTCTCGCGCGCGCGATAGCTCAAGCCTAACGAGTCGCCCACATAATCGGCAATATCCTGCAACTCCGGCACCTGATAATTGTGCGCCAGGATCACCGCGTTGCGTTCGCGCTTCAGCTCCGCGATTTCCTCCACTAAATCGAGACCGAAGTTTACACCTGTCGAGACCATCGCTTACGTTCCCGCATTCTCATGGGTACTCAAACAAAGCTCGGTTTCATCGGCGCGGGCAAGCTGGCTGGCTCCGTCATTCGAGGTCTCCTCCGCGCCAAATTTTGCGCACCGGATGCAATCATCGCCAGTGAGCCGAATGAAGAACTCCGCGCCACTTTGCAAAAGGAGACCGGCGTTTCCGTCACCGCCGAGAACGCGGAGGTCGCGGAGAAGGCGGACGTGATTTTGCTCGGGGTGAAACCAACCGTCGTCTTACCGGTGATCAAGGAGATGGCTGAGGCGCTGCGCAGCCAGCTCGTCATCTCTCTCGCCGCCGGCATTCGCTTACCCGACATGGAATCCCTTGCCGAGGCCCGCTTCCTCCGCGCCATGACCAACACGCCCAGCGCCATCGGTCGCGGAGCCACCGCCTTCGCGCCCGGCGCCCGCACCACCATGGAAGACCTCACCTTGACCAAAAAAATCTTCGGTGCCATCGGCATCGCCTTGCAGGTGCGCGAAGAGAATATCGACGCCGTCACCGCGCTGGCGGGCAGCGGTCCCGCCTTCGTCTATTCCGTCATCGAAGCCCTCGCGGAAGGCGGCCAGGAAACCGGCCTGCCCGCCGAGATCGCCCTCGCCCTCGCCACCCAGACCGTCCTCGGCGCCGCCCAGCTCGCCTCCGAAAGCCCACTCTCCCCCGAAGAACTGCGCCTCATGGTCATCACCCCGGGCGGCACCACCGCCGCCGGCCTCGAAGCGATGAGAAAACACGGCACCGCCGCCGGCCTCGCCGCCGCCGTCCACGCCGCCGCCGCCCGCGGCGCCGAGATGGCGACGCCCACCAGCGACGGCGCGCCTAACAAGCGCTGATCCGTCATCCTGAGCCGCCGCAGGAGGGTGCCTAATCCCGCCTCAAAGCCTCGCGCATCGCGTCGATCGGCGCCTCGCGATCAAACCATTCCTCAAAGGCTAGTGCTCCTTGGTGCAAAAGCATCGAGCGACCATCGGCCCCGCGCGCCCCGGCTTCCGCCGCGGCGCTCAGCAGCGCGGTCCGCACCGCCGCGTAGATTGTATCGTAAACCATCAGGTGCGGCGCGAGCCACGACGCCGATAACGGCAACGGATCGGAGCGATGCATCCCGAGCGAGGTCGCATTGACCAACAGATCCGCGTTAGCGATCTGAAATCGCAACGCGCGCTCCTCCCAAGGGATCGCTTCCAGTCGAGCGACCGGCGCCGAAACGCGTGCATCGCTGAAGGCCGGCTTCAATTCCGCCGCCAACGCCTGCGCCTTCGCTAACGTCCGATTCACCAGCACCAACCGCTCGCACCCTTCCGCCGCGCATTGCATCGCGATCGCCCGGCCCGCGCCGCCGCCCGCGCCTAACAAGAGCACGCGCAAATCCCGCAAATCGACCGAGAACTCGCTCCGAATCGCCCGCGCGAAACCGGGCCCATCCGTATTCGAGCCCCAGAGCTTCCCGTCACGTAGCGTCACCGTGTTAATCGCGCCCACCTTCCGTGAGAAATCGTCCAGTTCGTCCACCAGACCCGCGGCCGCGATCTTATGCGGAATGGTGAGATTGATCCCCACAAAATCGCGCGCCGCCAGCACGGGCAACGCCTCGGCCAACTCCTCCGCGCGAATCTGAAAGGCCGCGTAGCGCATCGGCAGTTCGCATTTTTCCAAAGCGGCATTCTGCATCTGCGACGAAAGCGAGTGCGCGACCGGGTCGCCGAAAACTCCCAATCGAACCGGAGGCTCAGTGGGCGTCCAATTCTTGAGATCCGCGAGTGTGTAAACGTCCTTCATGACCGTACCGCGCTGACCCTACCATCTTCCGCTTCGTCTGCTAATGTCGACCGACCATGAGCGAACCGACTGAAGCTCCGACCGATTTCATCCGCGAGATCGTGAGCGAAGACGTGACGACGGGCAAACACGCGTCCGTGCATACCCGCTTCCCACCGGAACCGAACGGCTACCTCCACATTGGCCACGCCAAAGCCATCTGTCTCGGCTTCGGTCTCGCGCGCGAATTCGACGGCATCTGCAACGTTCGCATGGACGACACCAATCCCACCAAGGAAGAAGCGGCATACGTCCAATCCATTCTAGCCGATATCAAATGGCTCATCGGCGGCTGGGCGGAGGACAATCTCGGATTAAAAGCACCCGGAAAAACGCCCGAAACATGCGGCAGCGACTTCACCCAATCAGCAATCAGAAATCGGAAATCAGAAATCCCTCTAGAGCCTTTCCACGCTTCCGATTACTTCGAGCAATTCTACGCCTGCGCCCTCCGCCTCGTGAACAAGGGCAAAGCCTACGTCTGCGACATGACGCCCGAGGAGACAGACGAACACCGCCGCTCCGGCCGGGAGTGCGCATTCCGTAGCCGCACCGTAGCCGAAAACCTCGACCTCCTCGCGCGCATGAAAGCGGGCGAGTTCCCCGATGGCACCCGCACCCTGCGCGCAAAGATCGACATGTCCGCGCCTAACGTGTGGTTACGTGATCCCATCCTCTACCGCATCCGTCACGTCGAACATCACCACACCGCCGGCGCCTGGTGCATCTATCCGATGTACGACTTCGCGCATTGCATCAGCGATTACATCGAAGGCATCACTCACTCCCTTTGCACACTCGAGTTTGAGGTCCATCGCCCGCTCTACGATTGGATTCTCGAGTCGCTCGATTTCCCGCGCGCGCTCCCGCGCCAGATCGAATTCGCGCGGCTCAACATCGATTACACCGTCATCAGCAAGCGCAAGCTGCTCCAACTCGTTAACGACGGCTCCGTCAGCGGCTGGGACGATCCGCGCATGCCCACCCTCTCTGGCCTCCGCCGCAGGGGGATTACGCCCAGCGCAATCCGCCACTTCGTCACCGAACTGGGCGTAACCAAATATCCGAGCCTGACCGAGTTCAGCGTCCTCGAGCACGCGGTGCGGAATGAGTTCAATAAAACCGCGCAGCGCCGCTTGGCCGTCCTCCATCCGATCAGGGTCGTCCTCACGAATTATCCGGCCGATCAGGTCGAAGAGCTGACCGCCGCGAACAATCCCGAAAACCCGGACGACGGCACCCGCTCCCTCCCATTCAGCCGCGAGCTTTACATCGATAGCGCCGACTTCATGGAAGTGCCGGCGCCAAAATACTTCCGCCTCCGACCAGGCGGCGAAGTGCGTCTCAAATACGCCTACATCATCAAGTGCGAGGAAGTGGTCAAAGGCGATGCCGGGAATATCAGCGAGCTGCGTTGCACAGTAGATCTGGAGAGTAAGTCCGGCGGCCCGACCTCGAATCGGAAGGTGAAAGGCACCATCCACTGGGTCAGCGCCGCCCACGCCATCGATGCCGAAGTGCGGCTCTACGACCGGCTCTTCACCGTGCCGGAGCCAGATGCGGACGGCGATTTCAAAGCCCACCTCAATCCGGACTCGCTCGAAGTCGTGCCGGCGAAATGCGAGCCCTCGTTAGCCGACGCCAACCCGGAGTCGCGTTACCAGTTCGAACGCCTCGCCTACTTCGCACTCGATCCCGATTCGAAACCGGGCGCGCCCGTCTTCAATCGCACCGTCACCCTCCGAGACGCCTGGGCGAAGCAGAAGAATAGGGCCTAGAGAAGGTCGCTCTACTTCACTTCACGCAAGGCATGGCGGCTTCTAGGCCGCCGCGCTTCCGAGAAAGGAGGTCATTCCATGGGACCTATCGGAATTTCCCAACTTCAACGCACCCCGCCGGCGCCCATCGCCGCGGCAAACCATGCCAAGCCGGAGGACGAAGCGAGGCGGCTTGGAAGCCGCCGCTCCTTGACGATGGCAGCCGCGCGGGATGAAACTTACTCAGCGCGATTCGAGTGGAGCGTCGTTCGCCGTGCGGCGCGGTCCAAATTTCTCCATCCACGCGTCCGCTTCTTCATGCGAGCTGAAACGATAAACTCCCGGCCTCGCAGATTTGCGCCCCGGAGGCAATTCATTCGTCGCCTTCGTCTGTTGGCAAACCGGGGAATGAGGACTGCGAGATTTCATAGCGATATATGCTGTAGAGCCTCGGTCACGTTTGCCAGCGCTCGATCCAGGCGCGCCAGCACTTTCTCTTTCCCGAGCACTTCGAGCAGGTGATAGAGGCTCGGCCCGGCGTTGCTGCCGGTGGCGGCGAGACGCGTGGGATGAACCAGGAGGCCCACTTTCCCGCCTAGCTGCGCTGCGGTCGCCTTGAGCGTGGTCTCAATGGTCGCGGCGTCGAATGATTCGACGCCCGCAAACGCGTCGCGGACTGCTTGCAAGCGCGGCTTGTTCTCCGGCGTGAAATGTTTCGCCACGCCCTCTTCGCTCAAGGGATAATCCTCGCGAAAATAGAAGCCCGCGTACGGCGGCAGCTCAGCGAACGTTTTCACCTTCCCCACGCAGGTCTCGAGCGCGGCGCGGATATAATCGGGCGCGAACGATGCGAGATCGATCCCGCCCCGCGCCAGCGCTTCGCGTCCGAGCTCCTGAAAACGCTCGCCGCTGAGCGCGCGCAGATATTCGCCATTTAGCCAGGTGCACTTGTCGAGATCGAAGGTGGCCGCTTTGCGATTCACCTTCTCGAGCTCGAACAGCCTGACCACTTCTTCCAGCTCCAGCTTTTCTCGATCGTCTTTCGGCGACCAGCCCAGCAGACAAAGGTAATTCGCGACCGCTTCCGGGAGGAAACCCTGCTCGATATAGGTGCTGACGCTGGCGCCCACGTCGCGCTTGCTCATCTTCGAGCCGTCCTTGTTTAGGATAAGCGGGATGTGCGCGAAGCGCGGCGGCGCGGCGCCGAGCGCGCGGTAGAGCTCGATGTGCTTCGGCGTGTTCGAGAGATGATCTTCGCCGCGGATGACGTGGCTGATCTTCATTTCGATGTCGTCCACCACGTTCACGAAATGGAAGATCCAGGAGCCGTCCGGACGCCGGATCGTCATGTCAGGATGCGTCTCCGGATTGGTCAGATCGAAATCGATCCGGCCGCAGACAATGTCGTTTACGATGACGTGTTCGCGCGGCGAACGGAAACGAAACGCGCCGCCATCTTCATAAAGGTGACCGCCTTCCTGCAGGCGTTGAAAATACCGCTCGTAGATCGCGTCGCGTTCGCTTTGGAAGTAGGGCCCAAGCTCGCCGCCTGCCTGCGGACCTTCGTCCCAATTCAGCCCCAGCCAGCGCAAGCCTTCGTAAATCGCCGCGGCCGCCTCTTCGGTGTTCCGGGCCTTATCAGTGTCTTCAACGCGCAAAACAAAGGTTCCGCCGTGATGGCGCGCGAAGAGCCAGTTAAAGAGCGCCGTGCGCGCGCCGCCGATGTGCAGGAAGCCGGTGGGCGAAGGAGCGAAGCGGACGCGAATGGCGGGATTCATGAGAGGCGAAGAGTCTAGCCACAGATGGACACAGATTAAACACAGATGGGTTCATTCGATGAAGAACTTCCCGGCACGCCGACGCGCGTGCCGGTCGCCGGGCAGGTTTACCTTTGCCACGCCGCTCGCAGGATCGAGGAGCGCGCGCACCCTCTCGATCAACTCGAAGCCAACCTCCGCGACCGCGTTCTCCCGCAGCCACCGCCGCACCGCCCGCCGTTGCAACGCCACCGGCAGCGCGCCCGCCCCGCGCAGATCTGCCGGCATCATTTCCTCCAGCGCCGCGTGCTCCTCCGCGGCGATCTCCGCCGCGCGCCAGAGACTTTTGCGCACCTCGCGCCCGAACTCCTTTTCGATTATCGGGATGATGCGATGCCGGATGCGGTTGCGCGTTGCCTCGAGCGATTGATTGCTCGCGTCTTCGCGGAAGCGCAGCCCGTGCGCGAGGACGTAGTCATCGATCTCCCGGCGCCAGATGCCGAGCAGCGGTCGCACCATGGTCAGTGGAAAACCGCCGACCCGCAGTGTCGCCACAGCGCGCAAGGAATGAAGCCCCTCGCTCCCGCTCCCGCGCAGGAGGTTGAAGAG
>JBBSLZ010000006.1:0-31944 GCA_038233435.1 Chthoniobacterales bacterium | reverse complement strand
CCGGGCGGCTACACGGGACAAGGGGCGTCCAATCTGCACCTAACCGTGCGCGGGCGAATCGTGGCGCCCGAGTTTCAAGAAGGAACCGATCGTCTCGCCACCGGACAATTCGAAATCAGCGACGAACGTTCGCCGGAGGAGATCGCAAGCGCGTTACGACGGCAAGGCTTCGAAACGGTCTGGAAGGATTGGGATCAGGCTCTGCTCGCTTCATGAAGGTGCAGATCAACGGAGAGGCCGCGGAGACGCACGGCGCGACCACGGTGGCAGAGCTAGCGGATCGCTACGGACTCCCGCCGACGAGCATTTTGATCGAGCATAACGGGATCGCCTTGCGCCCGCGCGAGTGGGCGGGAACGCCGTTGGCGGAAGCGGATCGGGTGGAGTTTATCCGCGTGGTGGCGGGAGGGTAAGGAGACTTCATCCGGCCCGGCGGCGACCGCGCAGCGTGGAGGCCTGAAAGGCCGCGCCGATGACGAAGAGAACCAAGAAAACAATCGTGTGCTGCGGCGGTGCCGGCACTGCCCATTGCGCGATGAGCGCGGCGCCAATCAGCGCGGAAAGGATCACGAGCGCCCAATCGAGAAGGGCCACCGCCAGAACGGCGGCCAGGATTCCCGCCACGATAAAGATGACGACGCTGAGGCGTTCCCAGTCCGGTCGTCCGAAATCCGCCAGGAGGAGCAGCGCACCGTGGCTACCGGCGATGAAACCGGCCAGCGCCACAGCGAGCCGTTGGAAAAAGATGGCGAGCAAGGCACCGACCAGGCCCGCCAGGACGGCGATGACGATAACAATCCAGGACGGCTGGGCCGTGAACCAGCGGGTGACCAATTCCACCGCCGCGACGAATCCCACGCAGGCAACGAAGAGCCAGTAAACGCGTTGCCCGAAGAACAGGAGGACCGCGGCCAAAAGCAGGCTGAGGAGGGTGGTGGTCGTCACTGGTAGGAGACGGCGGGAATTTCGTCCCGCGACTTTACCACCAGGCGCATCCCGTCGGTCGAGATGACCTCCACCGGCGTTTCGGCCACGACGAACTCCCCTTCCGTGACCACGTCGACGACATGATCGCCGAAGCGGGCTTTGCCACTGGGGCGGAGGGTGGTGACGGCTCGGCCGGCTGTCCCCGGGGCGATCTGGACGGCAGGGCGGAACTCGCGCGCCGCGCCCGCCAGGGACGGGCCGGAGGGAATATCGGCCGAGAGAACAAAGCGGCGGTAGAGATTGGTGCGCGGAAGATAGCGCGCCAGGATGACGATTCCGATGGCGGCGGCGACCATGGCGAGGAGGAGATTCATGACGGGGCCGATTAACATCGAGCTGGTGGGAAGGAACCGCTGGCCCGGATAACGATCAATCATCGCCCAGAGAAGCGCACCGAGCATCAGAAAAAGACCCACCACGCCGACGAGGATGGTGCTGTGCGCTAAGAGGAAAACTTCCGCCAGCACCAGCACCACGCCGACCACGAAAAGGGCCACCGTTTCCCACCCGGCCAAGCCGGCGAAATAGTGCCCGAGAAAAAAGAGCCCAAAGCAAACCGCGGCTAGAAATCCGGGCACGCTCGCGCCCGGGATTTTGAATTCCAGATAAGCGAAGAGCATTCCACCCAGGAGAAGGAGCGGCGCGAGCGAGGTAATCCAAAAGGCGAGGCGCTCAAAGCCCGCCGGCTGGACGGATACGATCTCTCCCTTCAATCCCGCCTTCTGGACCACCTCGGCGATGGAATCGGCGATCCCATCGGCGAGGACCGGTTTGCCATCGATGCGAATAGCGGCTTCCTGCGCGGTCAGAGTCAGGAGCGAGCCTTTCGGATGAATGAGGCGGTCGCCGATTTTCACTTCCTTCTCCTTATCCATGAAGGCTTCGCCGACGTCAGGGTTGTGACTGTTCCGATTCGCGGAGCCGCGGATGAGCGCGGACCAATAGGAAATCGTTTTGTCGCGCGCGGTCATGCCCAGGTCTTCGCCGGACGATTTGATCGGAGCGGCGGCACCGATCGCGCTGACTGGCGCCATGTAGATGTGCTGGGTGGCGAGCGCGATGAGCGCACCGGCGGACCCGGCGTTGGTGTTGATGAAGGTGTAGGTGGGGAGAGTGGCGCGGTTGAGCAGTTTGGTAATTTCTTCCGCGCTATCGAGGCGGCCGCCGTAGGTGTTCATCTCCAGAATGAGGGCTGCCGCCTTTTTGCTCTCGGCCTCTTTCAAGATGCGCCGGAGAAAGAGGAACATCGGCGGTGAGACTTCGCCTTCCAGAGGCACGACCACGACGCTGCCTGCGCGGATTTCCTCCCGCGCCTGGCTGGGCGACGCCGAGACGAGGGCGAGGAAGAGGAGCGAACAGGCGAGTGATTTCATGACGGCGGTAAACGTAACGGTGGCGGCGAGGTCGGGCCTCATCTAATCTGCCACCTGCCGCGCGGCAGACGAGCCAAAAGCGAACGCATGGGCAGCATCCCGACAGAAACGATCGAGCAAATCGCGGCGGCCAATGACATTGTCGAAGTCATCGGTGCGTACTTTCCGCTCAAGCGCGCGGGGGCGAGTTTCAAGGCGCTCTGTCCGTTCCACCAAGAGAAGTCGCCGTCGTTTAACGTGAGCCCGCAACGGCAGTCGTTTCACTGTTTCGGATGCGGCGTGGGGGGGAGTGTTTTTCGGTTCGTGATGGATTACGAGCATCTCGATTTTCCCTCGGCGGTGAAGAAACTGGCGGCGCGCGCCGGCATCACGGTGGTGGAGGAATGGGGCGCGGACGGGGGCGACGATCGGCAGCACGAAACGCGGCGGACGTTATTGCAACTGCACGCGGAAGCGGCGGAATGGTTTCACGAGAATCTGCTGAAACGCGAGTGGGCGAATTCGGCGCGTGATTATCTGAAGAAGCGCGGGATCGATCGGAAGGTGGCGGCGAATTGGCAGATCGGCTTTGCGCCGGAGAGTTGGGATACGTTTTTTAACTGGGCAAGAGAGCGCGGCTATCGGCGGGCGGAGATCACCCAAAGCGGGTTGGTGAAGCCGCGGGACGAGGAGAAGCCGGACGGGGAGGTTTACGATCGTTTCCGTAACCGGATCATGTTCCCGATCTGCAACGACGTGGGCGAGGTGATCGCGTTCAGCGGGCGGACGCTGGGGAGCGATGCGGAGACCGCGAAGTATCTGAATTCGCCTGAGACGCCGTTGTTTCGCAAGGGCAATGTGCTCTTCGGATTGCAGAAAACGAAGCGTGCGTTGATCGAGGCCGGGAGCGCGATCGTCTGTGAGGGGCAATTGGATTTGATCACGCTTTTCGAGGCCGGGATCACGAACGTGGTCGCGCCACAGGGGACAGCGTTCACCGAGCAGCAGGCGCGGATTTTGAAACGTTTTGTCGAGCAGGTGGTGCTTTGCTTCGACGCGGACGCGGCGGGGCAGAAGGCGGCGGAGCGTTCGCTGGAGTCGCTCCTCGCGAACGATCTGGTGGTGCGGATCGCTGAGATGCCGGCGGGAGAGGATCCGGATTCGATCGTGCGCAGCCAGGGGAAGGAAGCGTTCGAGGAGCGCATCGCGGAGGCGCGTGATTTTTTTGATTACTGGATCGAACGCGAGGCGGCCGCGACCGACCTCGGGGCGATGGGCTCGAAGATGCAACTGGCGCGCAAGATGGCGGAGACGGTGGCGCGGGTGCACGACCCGATCATGCGCGCGGAGGTGGCCAATCGCGTAACGGCGCGGATCGGGGTGGCGGCGCGCGATTTTGAAAGTCTGCTGAAGCGGCCGGCGCGGAGTTATGCTTCGGCCGAGACCCGAGAGACGCCGGCGACTCCGGCACCTCCGCCGCGGCACGACGTGGCGTTGCTTTGTCTATTGGCGTTGCGGGACAGCGAAGCGCGCCACGCGCTCTTGGAGGAGAACTGGCGCGAGGTGCTGGCGCAGACGCCGGATGCGGACTTGCTGGCGCGAATACTTGAGAGCGATCTGCGGCCGGACGATCCCGCTTCGATTAACGGTTTCATGTCCGAGCTGCCGCCGAGTGAAGAAGCGCTCGTCGCCTCTTGGTTGCTGCAAAAGATGCCGCCGAAGCCGGTGGCGGTGGCGCGAGGCTGGTGGAGCGGCTTGCGGCAGGCGGTGGTGCGGCGGCAACTTCAGATCGCGGAGGGCCGGATGCGCATTCCCCAGCTCAGCGCTGGTGAGATGACCCGATTGCAGAAACAAGTTGTTGACCTAAAGAATCAACTCGGTGAGCTTTCCGCGGTTCCGCCGACCCGCGTGCTCGATAACTAACGGTTGCTTGAGAGGGTGGCGAACCAGGGCCTGATTTTGGGTTGGAAACGCTGAACTTCTCCTAGAGCACCACGATTTGGCAACGCCCGCAAAACGCACGTCCAAGAGCCGTCCCACCGGGAAGAAGGCCCTCTCGCGATCAACCAAGGGGGCGAAAAAATTGAAATCCAAGCCAGTGAAAAAGGCCGCCACGCCGCGCGCGTCCGCGAAGCGCCAGCCCGCCGCTTCCGCGCAGAAGTCGGCCGCCGCACCCGAGCTGGAAACGCTCTCGCCGCTCATCCTGGCGGCGACCGCCAGCGATGTGCAGGCCCGCATCCGGGAGCTAATCAAGCTGGCCAAGGAGCAGGGCTATCTCACTTTTGACGATCTAAACGAAGCCCTCCCCACCGAGGTGACGGATGCTGATGAGCTCGACGCCATCTTGACCCGTCTGCGGCGGATGGAGATCGACATCATCGAAGCGTCCGATGTGGATAGCTACAAGGATGGGAAAAAGGACAACGAAGAGGAAGAGGAAGAGAAGCCCGAAGCGAAGCTCGACATCTTGGACGATCCGGTCCGGATGTATTTGAAGCAGATGGGCCAGGTACCGCTCCTGACGCGCGAGCAGGAGGTCGAGATCTCGAAGCGGATTGAGGAAGCGGAGTCGATGGTGCAGCGGTTAATCAATCGCTTTGGATTTATCGCGCAAGCTCATCTCGATCTGGCCGCTAAATTAACCGAAGGGGGCGAGCGTTTCGACCGCGTCATTCTGGATAAGAAGATCGAAAGTCGCGAGCGCTACATGAAGTTATTGCCCGGGCTCTGCAAGCAGGTGGCGAAGCTGAGCGCCTCGATTAATCAGCAATATGGCGTCCTCCTGAGCGGGACGCGCTCGGACCCGAAAAAGCTGAAGGCGTTTCTGAAATCGGTCGGCACTTTGCAGAAGCTTTATCCGAAATTTTATTTTAAACAGAAGGTGACCGAGGAGTTCGTCAATCTGGCGGACGAGAAGTTCCTCCTCTTGACCAACCTCCAGACGGAGATCGTGAGAAGCCCGAAGGAGAATGGCGCTCAAGGCACCCTCGGGCTGAAATCCCGCGCTTTGGAGACGACGTTCTGGCTCTCGCTGGAGGAGTATGCCGAGCAGTATCAGGAGCTGAAAGGCTGGCTGAAGAAGGCGCTCCGGGCGAAGACCGAAATGGTGGAGGCCAACCTGCGTCTGGTCATCTCGATCGCGAAAAAATACACGAACCGCGGCCTCTCGTTCCTCGACCTGATCCAGGAAGGGAACATGGGGTTGATGAAGGCGGTGGAGAAATTCGAGTATCGCCGCGGCTATAAATTTTCGACCTACGCTACCTGGTGGATTCGGCAGGCGATCACGCGCTCGATCGCCGATCAGGCGCGCACGATTCGCATTCCGGTGCACATGATTGAGACGATCAACAAGCTGATGCGAGTGCAGAAGCAACTGGTGCAGGAGTATGGCCGCGAGCCCTCGCCGGAAGAGGTGGCGGAGGAAATTTTGCTGCCGGTGGATCGGGTACGCGCGGTCCTAAAGATGGCGCAGCAGCCGATCTCGCTGCAGGCGCCGGTGGGTGAGAGCGAAGAGACCAACTTCGGTGATTTCATCGAGGACAAAGGCGCGGAAAATCCGAGCGACATGACGGCGATCGTTCTCTTGAAAGAGAAGATCAAGGATGTTCTGGAGACGTTGACCGAACGGGAGCGGCAGGTGCTCGAGCAGCGCTTCGGCTTGGTGGATGGCTACAGCCGCACGCTCGAAGAAGTGGGGCGGCAATTCCGCGTGACGCGCGAGCGCATCCGGCAGATCGAAGCGAAGGCGCTCCGGAAGATGCGGCACCCGACCCGGATCCGGCAGTTGGAAGGTTTTCTAGAAGCGGCTGAGGTCTAAAGCGGACTGCAGGCGTTTGGTTGGCGCAACTTTGGCGCGCGCGCTCAGTTCAATTTCTCGGAAAGATGAAACGCGAGGACGATCAGGAGCTGTGGGACTTATTGGGGCGGACGAGCCAGCCAGCGGTGTCGCCTTTCTATGCGCGCGATGTGCTGCGACAGATCCGGCACCGATCGAGTGGACGCGATCGTTTTGCTCCGTGGCTCGCTCTTCGTCGTCTAATCCCGGCGGGAGCGATCGCGGCGGTGGTGGTGGCAGCGGGATTAATCTGGCAGCGGCCTTCCGTTTCTTCGCCCGCGATGATGCCCGAGGCGATCGCGCAGCTCGATCCGATCGATTTCGAGGTGGTGGCGGATTTGGACAATTTGCTCGCGCTGGAGGAAGAGAGCCTGTGGACGGACGGCGACGTTTCTACGCTTTAGTCGCGATCACGATTTTCTTCGGCTCGCTCGTGTCTGCTTGGGCGCAGATGCGCCCGGGCGAGCAGCGTTGGCGCGCGCTGTCGCCGGCCGATCGGGAGCGATTCCGATCAAATGCGGAACGCTGGCGCCAGCTTCCGTCTAACGAGCGCAGCGAATTACGCGCGCGCGAGATCTCCCGCCAGGAACACCTCCGGGCGGAAGCGGCGGCCGCGAGGCGCGAGACGGGCTTGCAGATGGAGGCGGAGCGTCAGGCACAATTTGAAGCGCGCTATTTGCTGGAGCGGAAGCGAGTCGAGCAGGAGCTACGGCGCGAGTGGGAAGAGAGGCGCCGGCGGGAAATGGCGCCGGTGGTGGAGCGGCTGAAGAAGGAATTCGCGCCGCCAAAGGCCTCAGCCACGAGTGCGCCCAGTGCAGCCCCGGCGGCCTCCGGTTCGCCCCAGAAATGATTGGGGCGCAAGCGTGGCGCGATAAAAGCGCTTCGAAAAGGCGGCTGCTTCGAAATCCTTAAATTCCCAGATCGCCGGCCAATGGAAACATCGCTGTCAGGAAGAAAACTAGCAGTGGCGAGATATTGGCCGGCTCCGTTTCTGGTGATGGAAATTGGGTAGCAAACTGAACCGCGCCGGGAAAATGAGGATGGCCTGGCACCACGCCGGCCAACGGAATGATCCAGTCTGTCAGGCCGCTGGAAAGACTGTGAGTGATAACGGTGACGCCGCCTCCGCATTGTGAAGATGGTGCGGACAGCCTGTCTTCCCTGCAAAAAAAGCCGCCGGGAGAACATCCCGGCGGCTCTTGATTGAAGTGAGGAAGCGACTACCGATAGCGGCGATGGGCCGAGGTGCAGACGTAGCGCCGATGATTGCGCCGGTGGTAATGGCGATGGCCGACATTACGGGCGCGGCGATAATACGGCGAGCGGCCGTAGTAGGGTGAGCGGCGCCCGTAGTAAGGGGCGTATCCATACGAGCTGTACACGGGCCCGCCATAATATCCTCCGTAGCCGTAGCCGGAACCATATCCGTAGCCGTGACCATATCCGTAACCAACCGGCACGCCGATGCCGATTCCGATCCGCACGCCCGCCTCGGAGCTGGGCGCAGAGACGAAGCCGAACCCGACGATCGCGATTCCTAAAATAAGAAACTTTTTCCAGTTCATGTTTTTCTCCTTTTGCTGTGTGTTGATTGAACTCAGTTTAAGACGAAAGGTTTCGCCTTTTTATTCGGATGGAGGAAATCCATAGGCCGGTTTGCCGCTGAGGAAAATATCCGAGCCGATTTTTTCGTAGCTGACTTCACGCAAACGGGCCGCTTCCTCGGTGGACCCAGCGCCGCGCCCGGCGAAGGCCATCACCGGTCCGCCGGTCAGGATCGGCCCCAGGTAAATTTGCACCTTGTCAATCAGGCGCGCGTCCAGTGCCTGACCGAGGATATCCCCTCCACCTTCGATCAGCACGCTGGTCACCTCGCGCGAGCCGAGATCTTTCAGGACGGTGGATAACGTTTGATCGCGGAAGACCAGCGTCCGATCCGAGTATCGATCATTCAAGATGTGTGCCTCTTTGGGTAGCCGTCCCGAGCGGGTCAAGATCACGCGCCAAGGCTGGCGCACGGCAGAGACCGAGCGGACGGTCAGCCGCGGATTGTCCCGCCGCACCGTCTCGGCGCCCACCAGGATGGCGTCGACTTCGCTGCGTCTTTGGTTGGCGTGCCTCCGCGCCGCGGCGCTTGTGATCCACTGTGTCTCGCGCGGCGGCCGAGTTAGTTTTCCATCGAGGCTCATCCCGCACTTTGCGATTACGAAGGGCCGCCGGGTCTGAATCCAGTGATTAAACATTTCGTTTAGGGCGACGCACTCTGCTTCCAGCACTTCCGAACGCACTTCGAGTCCGGCGGCGCGGAGGAGTCCGAGGCCGCGACCGGAATGGCGTGGGTTCACATCGACCGCGCCGATCACGACCTGCCGAACCCCGGCGGCAATAATCGCGCCAGTACATGGCGGAGTGCGGCCTGTGGTGGAGCAGGGCTCGAGGGTGACGTAAAGCACGGCGGACTTCGGCACGGGCGAGCGGATGGCCGCCAGGCAGGCCACTTCCGCGTGGGGCTGGCCGGCGCCGCAGTGGTGGCCCGTGGCCACGATTTTTCCATTGTGAACGAGAACGGCGCCGACGGCGGGATTCGGACTCGTCCGGCCAAGGCCGAGCCGCGCCTCGCGCAGGGCGAGGCGCATGAAACGTTCATCGGCGGCGGTGGCCATCTGCTAGAGATAAACTTTCTGTCCGAGATCGCAACGCGAGCGCCAGTGGCTGAGACACTGTTTCACGATCTTTGGAGAGGGTGAAAAAGGAAACAGCGCTGATGGCTGGCTTTCCCGTCCGATGTGCGTCCGCGCGCAGTTGAGTCCGCGGTTCCAGGGGTCCTTTGCTTTTCTGCTTGGCGCGGCGTGCGGCCCGTCGTACCTAAGTGGCCTCCCACTATGGCTGCCAAAACCGAAGAAAAAACCAGCGACGACAAGCTCATCGTCGCACGCAATAAGAACCTCGATCTCGCCATCCAGCAGATCGCCAAAGACTACGGCGATGGCGCCATCATGCGCCTGGGCGACGACAAAATTGTCGACATCGAAGTCATTCCCACCGGCAATATCCTGATCGATCGCGCGCTCGGCGTGGGCGGTTTTCCCCGCGGGCGGGTGGTGGAGGTCTACGGCCCGGAATCCTCCGGCAAAACGACCCTCACGCTCACCGTCATCGCGCAGGCGCAAAAGCGCGGCGGGTTGGCGGCGTTCATCGATGTGGAGCACGCGCTCGATCCGCAATACGCCCGGCGGCTCGGGGTCGACATGGACGATTTGCTCGTGTCGCAGCCCAGCTCCGGCGAAGAAGCGCTCCGGATTGTGGAGACGCTCGTGCGCTCGAATGCGCTCGACGTCATCGTGCTCGATTCTGTGGCGGCGCTCGTGACCAAGCAGGAACTCGAAGGCGAGATCGGCGATTCCACGGTGGGCGCGCAGGCGCGACTCATGAGTGCCGCGATGCGCAAACTCACCTCGCTCATTTCGAAAGCGCGGACGTGTTGCGTTTTTACCAATCAGATCCGCGAGAAGATCGGCGTCATGTTTGGCAATCCGGAGACGACACCCGGCGGCAAGGCGCTCAAGTTCTACGCCAGCGTGCGCATCGATATCCGCCGCATCGGCGCGATCAAGCAGACGGATGGCGTCGTTACCGGCAACCGCACCCGCGTGAAAGTGGTGAAGAACAAAGTGGCGCCGCCGTTTACGGAAGCCGAGTTCGACATCATGTATAACGAGGGCATTTCCAACACCGGCGCGCTGCTCGATCTCGCGCTCGAGAAGCAAATCGTGGAGAAACGCGGCTCCTGGTTGAGCTACAAGGGCAGCCAGCTCGCGCAAGGTCGCGATGCGGCGAAGGAAGTTTTGAAGAACGATCGCGCGCTCTACGAAGAGATCGAGGTCGCTGTCCTCGCGAAGCTCGACGAAGACAAGAAATAACATCCGCGGGGGTCTTTTTCGCTTGGGGAGCGCGGGCGCTCCCGCCTTCGCGAACTTTTTCTCTGCGCGAAGATGTTTTGGGCGAGGCGCCAAAAACAGCGGACTGGGCGCCCGCGCTCCCCGGACATGAAAAGCGCGCGAAGCGCGCTAGGATCACCGCGATGACCTCCGCCGATATCCGTCAGTCGTTCCTCGATTTCTTTCGTGAGAAAGAACACACCATCGTGTCCTCGTCGTCGCTTCTGCCGGATTCGCCAAATCTGCTTTTCACGAACGCGGGCATGAACCAGTTCGTGCCGATTTTCCTCGGGCAACAGAGCGCGCCCTACCTGCCGGCGCGCGCGGCGGATACACAGAAGTGCATTCGCGCCGGTGGCAAGCATAACGATCTCGATGACGTCGGGCTGGACACCTATCACCACACTTTTTTCGAGATGCTGGGGAACTGGAGCTTCGGCGATTATTTTAAGAAGGAAGCGATCGCGTGGGCGTGGGAGGTGGTGGTGGAACGCTGGGGCCTGCCGCCGGAGCGGCTTTACGCCACGGTTTACCAGCCCGGCGCGGGCGACCCGAGCGAGTTCGATCAGGAAGCGTACGATCACTGGGCGGCCCTCTTCACCCAAGCCGGTCTCGATCCTACGATGCAGATCGTGAACGGGAACAAGAAGGACAACTTCTGGATGATGGGTGATACCGGCCCCTGCGGTCCGTGCTCGGAGTTGCACATCGACCTTACGCCGCTTGGCGACACGAAAGGCTCGCTCGTGAACGCGGGCGATGCGCGCTGCATCGAAATTTGGAATCTGGTTTTCATTCAGTTCAACGCGAATGCGGACGGCAGCTTCGTGGCGTTGCCGGCGCGGCATGTCGATACGGGGATGGGGTTCGAGCGGGTGAGCGCGATGATCCAGGGGACGAAAAATTTTACTGATTTCTCGCGTCTCATTTCCAATTACGAGACCGATGTCTTTCGCCCGATCTTCGACGAGATCGAGAAGCTGAGCGGGAAGCGTTACGGCTCGACCTTGCCGAAAGCCGGCAGCACCGGTGATACGGAAGAGGAGAAGTGCGATGTCGCGTTCCGGGTGGTCGCCGATCACATCCGCACGCTTAGCTTCGCGATTGCCGATGGTATCCAGCCGAGCAATGAGGGCCGCGGCTATGTTCTGCGCCGAATCCTGCGCCGCGCGGTTCGCTACGGCCGGACGCTGGGCTTCCACGAACCGTTTTTTTATCGGCTGGTGGAAGTGCTGGCGCGCACGATGAGCGATGTCTTTCCCGAGCTGCGGGAAAAGCAGGCGATGATCGAGGAGACGCTGAAGCGGGAAGAGGAGTCGTTTAATCGTACGTTGGATAAAGGCATCGCGCTTTTCGAAGCGGAAGCGGAGCGGATCGGAGCCGACGCGGTGGCCGAGGCGGCTTTTACAATCGACGCGGCGGCAGCTCCGGGGAGCGCGGGCGCCCCGCCCGCTGTGTCAGGCGCCTCGCCTGACACCCGTGCGACGTCCGGGTCACCTGCCGGCGCGCAATACCACAAACGCCGTCTGCCGCATTTCGAACGTCCTTGGGCCAAGTACGCCGTTTCCTGGAGTACGCACCAGCGCAAAGCGCTTCCACCAGCCGCGCGCGATCTCGTCCTGCAGACAATTCTGCATGATGCCGGCAGGAAGTACGAGCTTTATGCGGCCTGTGTGATGCCGGATCACGTGCATCTGCTGCTCGAGCCGCAAATCGAGAGAGATGATGCTGAGGGCGATCCAGCGTTTTTCTCGTTAGGGGAGGTATTGCAAACGTTGAAGAGTGTCTCGTCGCATCGGATTAACAAAGCTGCCGACCGAAAAGGGGAGCGGGTTTGGGAAAACGAATCGTTCGATCGGGTGATTCGGTCGCAGGCGGATTTGGAGGAAAAATTTCATTATATCTGCCGGAATCCTTGGGATGCTGCTGTCGTGGAAGCGGGGGAGGATTATCCTTGGGTGTGGACGCCTGATCTGGCTCGTGTGGCAGGCGAGGCGCCTGCCACAGCGGGCGGGGCGCCCGCGCTCCCCGGGCGGGATGAGCCTCTGGCTTGGTCGATTTCGGGCGCGTTTGCGTTTCGACTTTATGATGAGCAGGGGTTTCCGCTCGATCTGACGGAGCTGATGGCGCGGGAGCGTGGGCTGACGGTGGACACGGCGGGGTTCGAGACTTTGATGGAGGAACAACGCGCGCGGGCGCGGGCGGCGCAGAAGAAGACGACCATCGAGTTGGCGACGTCCGGCGACGGCGAGGCGACTCATTTTTTGGGTTACGATGACGCCGAAACAAGCGCCGAGGTAATCGAGCTGACGTCTGTGAAGGGCAAGATCGGAGTGGTCGTGAACCACTCGGTTTGCTACGCGGAGATGGGCGGACAGGTCGGCGATGCGGGGGAGATCTCCGGGGCGACTGGCTCGTGGAAAATCGTCACCACGCGGAAGGCGGGGAATTCTTTTGTCCATCTGCTCGAAGCGGCGGAGGGGCCGGCGTTGGGGGAGCAGGTCACGATCCGCTATGATGCGGAGCGTCGCGGGGCGATCGAGCGCCATCATACGGTGACGCATTTGTTGCATTGGGCGTTGCACGAGCTGGTCTCGAAAGAGGCGGTGCAGAAGGGAAGCTATGTCGGGCCGGAGAAGCTGACTTTTGATTTTTCAAGCGCGGCACTGACCCCGGAACAGGTGCGCGCGGTGGAGAAGCTGGTGAATGAGCGGATCGCGCAGAACGGGACGGTTTCCTGGACGGAAATTCCCTACGCGGAGGCGAAGCAGCGCTCGGATATTCAGCAATTTTTCGGCGACAAGTATGGCGATCTGGTGCGGGTGGTGCAGATCGGCGGCGAGGCGGCGACGTTGAATGGCTACTCGATGGAGCTGTGCGGCGGGACGCACGTGCGCGCGACGGGCGAACTGAAGCATTTCCGGATCGTGAGCGAAGCGGCGATCGCGGCCGGCATCCGGCGGATCGAGGCGGTGGCTGGCGACGCGGTGCTGGCTTGGGCGGAACAGGAAGCTGCGCGGCAGGAGAGCGGCTTTGAGCTGCTGGCGAAGAAGAAGCCGGGGTTGGCGGAGCTGCCGGCGCTAGTGCGGGCTGATCATGCGTCGGTGGTGGCTGCGGTGGAAGCGCGCGGGGCGCAGTTGAAGAAGCTGGAAGCGGAGGTGCTCGATTGGGAGAAGCAAAACGCGAAGGCGTCGGAGGCGGAATTGCGCAGCCGGGCGGCGGTGCTGGCGGGGGAGCTGGCGGCGACGCATGCGTCCGCAGGTTCTCTCGTCATCGAAGTGCCTGAGGCGGAGGGCGGGTTATTGCAACAATTGGCCGATATTCTGAAGTCGAAGTTAAACGGGCCGGTTGTGCTGGCGGGGCGCGCGCACGGGCGGGTGGATTTGGTGGCGGTGGTGCCGAAGGAGCTGACTGCGAAGCTGCGGGCGAACGACATCATTCAGCAAATCGCACCGATCGTGGGGGGCAAAGGCGGCGGGCGGCCGGACAGTGCGCGCGGGGCGGGGAAAGATCCGGCGCAGATCGAGGCTGCCTTAGCACGGGCGCGCGAGCTGATCGCAGCCGGGCTCTGAGTTTTTCCCGTCAGGGAAGCAGGAGGGTGACGAAGGCGGTGGCACCGATCCCGAAGGTGAGGACGATGAAATAGACGACGCTACCGAGGAAAAATTTTAAGGTGGTGAAGAACCAACCTTGGGCATAGACGCGGCGGATGGAGACAAAGACCTGGGCCACGGCGAGGAGCGAAAGAAGGACGACCAGGAGCGGCTGAAGCGGAGCGATGAGGTGCGATGCGGCCATCCCGAGGAGCGTGATGACGACGGTGGCCATGTAGGCAAAGGCGTGGATATGGAGCGCGTAAACGAGATGCTCGATGTAGTAGCGGCCCTGGAAGGCGTAGAGCATCTTCAGGATAAAGGCGAAGACGGGAATGCAGAAGAGCATCATCGTCGGGATGTTACTGCGGAGGGTGTCGAGGAAGAGCTGCGCCTTGGTGCCGTCTTCGCCCACTTTGCTTTTGATTTTGTTCTCGAGCCAGGCGCCGAACGGATCTTTGGTCGGATCGGGATTATCGAATTGGACGGTGGGGGCGAAGATCGGTGCGGGCTTGGGGGCGGATGTTGGCGTGGCGGCGAGGTCGGCCAGGATGGTTTCCAATCTGGCGCGCTCTTTAGGCTTGAGTTCTTTTTTCTCGGCGAAGCGGGGGAGGCGGGCGGCTATTTTTTCTAACCGTGCCCGGTCGACGACCCCGGCGGCATCCGGTGGCAGGGCGAGACGGGCTCGGAGTTCCTCGACCCGGGCGCGTTGGTCGGAGTTTAGGGGCGAATCGGGTGCGACCAACTTGGTGAGCGCGGTATCGATCTCTGCCCGATCCCCGGCGTCGAGGGCGATGGGGCCGGAGGGGGCGAAGTTGATTAATTTCGCGAGGAGGAAGAAGGCGATGCTGGCGAGGAAGTAGAAACGGAGCGGGTGCATGTAGCGGACGCGGCGGCCGGCGTTGAAATCGATGGTTAACTTGCCCGGGCGGGTGAGGAGGATGCCGAGGGAGCGAAGGAATTTCGTGTCCCAATCGAAGAAGGAATCGGCGGCGTCGACCACCACCTGCATGAACGAGCGGCGGTAATCGATGGCGTGCTGGCCGCACTGTGCGCAGAAAGGGCCGGCGAGCGGAGCTTCACAGTTTTCGCAACGGGTGAGGGGCTTTTCCGGCTTCCGGCGGGGGCGGAACCAACTGCGGCGCGGCGGCTGGGTGAGCGCGTCGATGGCGGAGTCTCCGACGATGATCTCGGTGGCCTCGTCGGACATGCCGCCTATTTGACCGCCGCCCAGACACGGTGGACGTCGTCGTGGTCTTCGAGGGTTTGGAGAAACTCGCCGACCTGGGTGCGGTCTTCGTCGTTCAACTCCGGAAAGCTTTTGGCGAGATAGCCCAGTTCGCTTGTGACCACGGTCCAGCCGTTGGTGGCGAGCCATTGGGAGACGGCGTGGAGATCGGTGGCTTCAGTGATGAAGCGTGCGCCAGCCGTGTCGGCGGGAATGTCGTCGTTCTGGTCGTGGGCGAGTGGCTCTACGTTTTGCGCGCCGGCTTCGATGGCGGCGGCTTCGATGTCGCTCGCGGTATCGGGATGGTGCGCTTCCACGAGGCCGACGTGATCGAAGAGGAATTTGTTGCTGCCGGGATTGCCGAGCTGGCCGCGCTTGAAGAGGACGCGAATCTCGGGGGCGGTGCGGTTTTTGTTATCGGTCAGGACTTCGACGATGACGGGGATCTTATTCGGGGCGTAGCCTTCGAAGACGATGTGCTCGAGAGAAAGTTTCTCGGTGCCGATGCCGGCGCCTTTCTTGATCGCGCGCTCGATGACATCGCGGGAGACGCTGGCGCGGCGGCCTTTTTCGACCGCGGCGAAAAGGCGGGCGTTGCCGTTCGGGTCGGCGCCGCCCATCTTGGCCGCGACCATGATTTCCTTCACCAGTTTACCCGTGACCTGGCCTTTTTTTAAGCCAGCGACTTCCCGCTTTGCATGTAACCATTGGCGACCCATGGAGCGGGTTTAACATGCCGCCGACGCGCTCACAAGCGCGCTTCTGTGGGGGAACGAGCAGGGCGGCCGCTCAGCGCGATCGGATTTCCTTTTTCACTTCAGCGGCGCGTGCTTTGGCCTGATCCGGTTTTTGCCCGATGCGCTCGAACTCTTTTTGCAGCCGTTGCAGTTCCTCATCGGAGAGCCGTTCGATATCGACGAGGTGATTCCGGGCGCCGCCGGCGGAGCGGATGAGCTCGTCGAGCTTGAGGTGGACGGCTTTCGAGTCGCGGTTCTGGGTGTTTTGAATCAGGAAGACCATCAGGAATGTGACGATGGTGGTGCCGGTGTTGATAATGAGCTGCCAGGTATCGGAGTAGTTGAAGAGGTGCCCGGTGAGGGCCCAGATGACGATGATGGCGATGGCGAAGACAAAGGCCCAGGCGGTGCCGAGGACGGCGGAGGCAGCGCGGGCGAGGACGCGGAAAGCGTCCTGGATGCGACAGACGAGGCTGCGTTCTGCGAGCGGTGCGGCTTTGGGTTTCGGCTGCCGTTCCGGCTTGATGTGGTCTTGATGTTTGATGTTCGCATGTGGTTTGCCGCGTGCCCGTATGCACCGGTTGTAGGGCTGGGTCTTCCCTGCGAGACTGGCGGGGTGCCGGCGGCATTGCACCTGAATCTGGACGAGGCGTGGGAGTCCGATGCGTGGGAGTGGACGACGGTGGAGGCGCGGGAATGGGGGCCGCGTTTGCGTTTTTCGGCGCCGCCTCGGGTGGTGGAGGATTTTTATCGGACGCACGCGGATCGGCTGGCGCCGTTTCTGGTTTATGGCTCGGGGGATTTCCATTACCTGAGCGCGCTGTGGCTGCGGCAATTCGCGGAGCCGTTGACGGTGGTCTCGCTCGATAATCACCCGGATTGGGATGTGCGGCCGCCGCGGTGGGCTTGTGGAGGATGGGTGAACCGCGCGCTGGAGCTGCCGCAAGTGCAGAAGGTGAGCGTTTGGGGTTGTGGGAACTTTGAATGCTGGTGGCCGGGGCAGGCGTTTGGGAATCGGCGCGCGGAGCGGGCGGGGACGCTGGAGGTGCACGCGTGGGCGGATGATCGGCCGCTGGCGCAACAGCAGCGGCGGGGCGCGATCTTTCGTGGGACGTGGCGGGAGGATTTCGCGCGTTTCGTGGCGGGCCTGGAGGGCGGGGATGTGTATGTGACGGTGGATATGGATTGTTTGGAGGCGGGGGCGGCCGTGACGAATTGGGAGAACGGGCGTTTTAGCACGGACGACGTGGCGTGGGCTTTAGGGAAATTGCGCGCGACGCGGATCGTGGGCGGAGATATCTGCGGCGCTTATTCGCCGCAGAAATATGCTCGCTGGAAGCAGCGTTTCGTCGCTCGCCTGGACCATCCACGTTTGCCGGAACCGAATCTCGCGCAGGCGCAGGCGGTGAACCGCGCGTCGTTCGAGCGCTTGTGGCCGATCTTGACTAGCTGAGCGCGACGATAACGATGCCGGCGGTGATAAGGAGCGAGCCGACGACGAGGGGCGTGGTCAGCTTTTCCTTCAGAAAGAAGGCGGCGGCGAAGCTGATAAAAATGACGCTCAAGCCCTGAAAGGGATAAAGGTAACTAAGGTCGAAATGCGCCAGAAGGCCGACGGTGAGGAAAAATGAGACGGCCATGAGCGCAATCCCGGCCGCGAGATAACGAATCGACTTCGGCTGGGAAAGACCGATGGCGGCGGCGGAGACCATGGCGTGTTTCAGGACAAGTTGACCGATGACAAAGGCGCCGACGGAAATGAGAATAAGGAGAAGGCTCAAATTTTTTCCTCCAACTGAGCGACAGGTTTGGCCACGACGGCGAGGCCGAGAAGGACGAGCGCGATGCCGCACCAGCGGGTGGGGCTAATCAATTCGCCGAGAATGAGCCAACTACTGATCGGGACGAGGACGTGGACGGCTTGCGAGGCGGGGAAGGCGACGGACAGGGGAAGGTGCTTCAGGACGTAAAGCCAGCCGACGAAGCTGAGGATGATGAGCACGATCCCGATCCAGATGACCGGGGAGGTGAGGCCGGCCAGACCGGTCCAGCCCCATGGGCTCGTGGTTGAAATGCTCTCGGTCGCGCCGCGTTTCAAGCAGAGCTCGGAGGCGGTGACGAAGGCGGTGCTGAACGCGAGCTGGAGCCAGGGATTGAAGAAGCCGCGGGGTGAAGTTTCCGTCATTGCTGCATGATTCGATTCAAGAACATGGAGGTGTGACGCACATACAGGTCATGCGGCGGAAGGTCGAGCCGGAAGTGCAGTTTGGGGTCCGTAGCTGAAAGAGGGAACTGCAGTAGGAGCGGAGGCGTTGCGCGAGCGCTAGCCATGGAGGTCACGATGGTTTGCGAATTGGCAAAGGATGCGGTCGTGCCGGGTGGGTTCGAGGAGCTGAAGCACGGGCGGGAAAAACAGGTTCAGAAGCTTGGAAGTCGCGTGGACGTAAAGGTCCAGCGGTAGGAGACTGCAGCCGAGGCGGAGCTTGGGTTCATAATTCAGCGGGCTGCTGTGGTAATTTTCGATCCCGTGGGCGAAGGACCACTGGAGGATGTCGCGGAAGCTCTGGAAATAGAGGTGGAGATCGAGCGCGACTCGGTAATCGAGGCCAAGGTAGTCATCGTAGATGGTGCCGTTGTGCACGAGGCAAAGGCTGAAGGCGACGATCCGGCCTTCCTGGCGCCAGAGGAAAAAGCGGGTCCGCTCCGGGAGCCGCTGGCCGAGGGCGCGGAAGTAATCTTTGGTGAGCATCTCGAACTTCATCGGCGAACGCGCCTGGACTTGGAGGTAGAGCGGATAGATTTCGTCCACCCACGGGGAAACGTCCGACACCACTTCGAGGGTGAGCGGTGGGGCGGTCTCGGCTTTGCGGAATTTTCGGCGGAGATTTTTGCGGGTGGCCTTGCCGAGGGTCTGGAGGTAGGCGTCGAAACTCTGGTGCGTGAGAGCGAGCCGCGTCATCGGCATGCTGGGGATGCGGGTGTAGCGGTTGGCGGTGAAACGCTCGAGTGTCTCGCGATAGCGGGCGGAGAAATCCTTAAAGACGATGAGGGTGGCTTTGCTTTGGCGGGCGTAGATTTCAAGCGCGGCATACAGCGCGATCGCGACCCATTCTTCATCGCCCGGCTGGCAAACGCCGAGATGGCCTTCGCCGGCCGCACAGCCAACCATGAGCACGCGCATGGTGAGAAAGCGCGGGAAGCGACGGCGCACGAAATCGACCGCGGTGCGCAACGCGGGGATGCCTTCGACGAGATTTTGCTGGACGAAAAAGATCGGCTGAATGCCGCGCACAGTCCCGGCGGCATCTTCAAGAATCACGTAGTGATGCTCGAACCCGGCGATCGTTTCCTCTACGATTTCGTAGAAGCGGTGATCTTTAACCTGACGGCGAAATGCCTCCGTCCACGCCGGAATTTTTCGCAGTTCCGCGAGCGAGAGAACGCGCGCGCTACCGCCAGGAATTGGGAATGGGCCACAGATAGACACAGATTTTCACAGATGAAGACAGGAGCACAGCGACAGCAAATCTGTATTCATCCGTGTCAATCTGTGGCTCGAAATTCCCTTCTGTCCGGTCGTTAGGCTGCGTCCGGCTCTGACTTCTCGCCGGAGCGCGGACCGCGAGTGATGGGCAGACTGCCGCTGCGGATGTGGAGATCGCGCTGCGGGAAGGGAATTTCGATTCCGGCTTCTTCGAGCTTTTTCGCCATCGCGAAGTAGAGATCGCTTTTGTAACGCCGCGGCCGGTAACTCATCTCGCTGCTCCAGACCACCAACTCAAAATCGATCGAGCTGTCGCCGAATTTTTCCAGGAAGACACTCGGCGCGGGCTCGGAGAGCGTGTTTTCGTTTTCCTTCCCGGCGGCGACGAGCGCGTCGCGCACTTTCTCGAGATCGCTGCCGTAGGCGACGCCGATGGGGAGACGGAAGCGCACCCGCGGATCGCCGTAGGTCCAGTTCGTGACCGGTTCTTCGATGAATTTCGAGTTCGGCACGATCATGGAGATGTTGTCGTTGGTGCGGATGATGGTGCAGCGGGCGCGAATCTTTTCCACCTGACCGGTGACGGTGCCGACTTCGACGCGGTCGCCGAGGGAGATGGGGCGCTCCATCAGGATGACGAGGCCGCTGATGAAATTGCTGGCGATGGTCTGGAGGCCGACGCCGATGCCGACGCCGATGGCGCCCGCGAAAACGGCGAGCGCGCCGAGGTTAATCCCGGTGTTGGTGAGGACAATGAGGACGCCGATGATGAGGACGGCGTTGCTGACGACCTGGGAAAGCGCGTACTGCAGCGAGCGGTCGAGGCCGCTGTTGACGAGGAAGCGATTGAAGAGAAACCGCTTGGTGTGAGAGGAGAGCCAGAAGACACCCACGAGCATGACGATGAGAAGCAGGATCTGAAGCAGGCTGAGCTTTACGCCGGGCAGGGAGGCATCCCAGGCGAGCGGGAAACCGGCGGCGTTGATCGCGGCGACGGCGAAGAAGATGACACTGGCGAGGCTGAGGATGGTGGTGACGATGGCGATGAAATTCGGGTCCAGCTTCAGCCGGCTGAACAAGCGACGGAGGACCGCGCTTTGGAAAATGCGCGCGAGGATGAAGCCCGCGGCCAGCAGGAGGACAAAGGCGGCCAGTCCCGCGGCCGAGACGTAATGGCCTCCCAAATGGAAGAGAGGACTTTCGAAAAGTTCGAACGTCATGGGTAATGGTAGCGCAAGCTTCCCGCTTGCATCCGGCTTTTATTCGAAAAGCGCGACTCCTTGCCCAGGTACACAAAAAAAGCACGACCGAAGCCGTGCTTTTCTGATGAATTTGGATCAGCGTGAGCCGCGCCGCCTACTGCTTCGAGGCCTTCTCTTCGATGTATTTGATGACGTCGCCGACGGTCTGGAGTTTCTCCGCATCTTCGTCCGGCACTTCGACCGAAAACTCCTCTTCAAAGGCCATCACCAGCTCGACGATATCGAGCGAGTCCGCGCCCAAATCTTCGATGAAGGAAGCGGTCGGCGTGACCTGTTCGGGATTAACGCCGAGCTGCTCGACGATGATGTCTTTGACCTTCTCTTCAATGGATTTGTCACTCATAAAAACTGTTCCTTGGTTGGCTTTCGGTAGCGGGCAGGCATTAAGCAGTCCCGGCAAGGATGGCAAGTAAAAGATTTAGCCGCCTTGTCAATAAATTTCCCGATGAGTAGGTGCGCGGATTGCGTATGCCGCGTGTTTACTTCGAGTGACGCAGGCCGTAGAAGAGGAAATCCATGTCTGAGTCGAATAAGCCCGCCGATCTGCTCGATCTAAAAATGATGCCTTCGTGGGTGAATGAACCCGCGCAGGCGAAGGATTATTCCAACTACCAGGGCGAGGACGAATCGCGTTCTTTTGATCGCGGAGGCGGCGGCGGACGCGGGCCACAGCGTGGACGGGATTCGCGGCCTCCCCGCAGTGCGCCGCGACGGGATTCGCGCGAGCCGCGCCCGGGCGGCCAGGGCAAGGGGCCGCGGCGCCCGGATTCGCGTCGGCCGGAAGGTCGCGATCGCCGTGATGAACAACGTCCGCCGCGCGAGGCGCCACCGCCTTTGCCACAAGTGGACGTGCGCTTTATTCCGCATGCGCCGGCTTTCGAGAGCGTGATCGCGCAGATCAAGTCGGGTTCGGTGACGTATTCGGTCTTCGCGCTGGCGCGGCTTTTTCTGGATAAGCCGGAGCGCTATGACGTGCGTTTGAAAGCGGCGGAGGGCGCGGTTTTGCATCAGCTCGGTGAGCACGGCGCGGTGGCAACGGATCCGCGCACCCTGGAGGGCAGCGCCTTTGCGCAGGCGAAGGATGAATTTTACGAAGTGGAGCAAACGCAGACCGAGCCGCTGAAGGGAAATTTCACCAACGTGGCGCGTTGCCGTTTGAGCGGGACGTTGCTGGGGCCCACGAATCATCACGCGTATCAGCCGCAGCTACGCAATCTCTACGAACAGCGCTTTAGCCGGCGAATGAGCTTTCCAGATTACCAGCGCCAGATCGAGATCGTGAGCGATCCGGCGGTGGTGGAGGAATGGAAGGAACAGGCGCGCAGCATCACGACTTACAAGACGAAGGGGGTGGAGCCGGAGGTCGCGTTCAAGAGCGCGGCGGACGCCGAGCGGCACTTCCGGCAAACGCATTTGCCGACTTTGCTGCGGAGCGCGCCGGAACTGACGATCAGTGGCGTGATCAGCCGGCGCTTGGGCGATCGCGGGCTGGGGCGGGTGATCGAAGATGCCTGGTCGGCGGAGACGCGTTCGCCTTCGAAGATGATGCAGGAGCTTTCGGCGGGGTTGCGGACGGCGGGGCTGAATATTTTCCGGCACCGGAAGGGGATGCTGTTTGTGGCGCCGTTTCGGATTCGGACTTTCGGACACGAGCGCAGTGGGGTGTCGCCCTCGATCAATGGGATTCTGGAGAAGCTGGCGGAGGCGCCGGGGATGAGCCGGAAACAACTGGCGGAAAAGATCGCGCCCGCTGAGCTGGAAGTGGCCGACGCGGAACGCGCCAAGCGGGCGCTGGCGTCGGATCTGCATTGGCTGATCCATGAAGGCTACGTGATCGAGTTTAACGACGGCACGCTGGATTTGCCGCGCCCGAAGCAGCCGGCCGCGCCTCCGCCCGAAGCGAAGCGGGGAAAGGCTGAAGCATCGTCAGTTCAGGCTGCCACAGGGGAGGGAGAAGAGACGAAGCCCTCAGAGGGCGCGAGTGTCGCTCCGTGCGAGACAGCGGAAGAAGGCGGTATGACGGTGGAGCAATCCATCGAACCAGTCACCACGGCAGAGCCGGTGCCCGAGGCGCAGTTAACGTCGGAGCCAGCGGAAGCCAGCCCAGTGGACGAAGAGCCGGCCCAAGCTGAATCCGAGGCCGAACAGCCCGCGGAAGAAGTGAGCGCGGTTGGCGACGACGAATCGAAGAAAGACTCCTAGCCGCGCGTTGGCTCTAAGAACGAACGGAGGCTTTAACTGAAGCCATCGGAACGAGGCCAGCCTTCCGCAAGGTAACATAAGCGCCGTTTTTGTTGATCGTCTTCATGGCGCGCGCGGTCGCTTTGACACGCACGTACTTCTTCAACTCCGGCACCCAGACGCGATGCTCTTGCAGGTTAGGAGTGAAGGTGCGCGGAACGTTTTTGGTCACGTGCCGGCCTACGCCGCCCTTCTTCTTCGCCATACCGCGACGATGAATGATGCTTCCGCGTGAAACTTTTGCTCCGGTAATGCTGCAAACTTTTGACATAAAAACGACTCCTGAAAAAGGGTCGGTAAGCTGGCCGCCACCCCGGCTCGGGTCAAGCGATTCTTCAGTTGCGGATATGGATGGCGTGGGGCGGCGGGCAGATTTGAACGCGTTCGGAATGCGACGGTCAAAGCTTGCTCACCTCGCCCAAGCTGCTTCTAATGGGTGCGGTCGCCTCCTTTATTCACACCATGGCTCGCTCCTCTAATCAAAAACTTCGTATCGGAATCATCGGCGCGGGAGAAATCGTGCGCGCGCGGCATCTGCCGGCCTTGAAACGGCACAAGGAGGTGGAAATCGTGGCCATTTCCAATTCCACCGACGAGAGCACGCAGAAGTTTTGCAAGGAACACGCGCCGGACGCGCTGCCGATGCAAAACTGGGCGGATCTGCTTTCCCTGCCCGAGATCGACATCGTCTGGATCGGGACGCCGCCTTACATGCACTCGGCGGTGACGGTCTCCGCGCTGGAAGCGGGCAAGCACGTCTTCTGTCAGGCGCGGATGGCGATGGATCTGGCGGAAGCGGAGGAGATGCTGGCCACGGCGCGGCGGTTTCCGGAATTGGTCACGATGCTTTGCCCGCCGCCGTTTGGATTGCGCGGTGATTTGTTGGTGAAAAAATTGCTCGCGGAAAACTATGTCGGTCAGCCGCATCACATCCGTTTGAAATGCATGACGGGCGCTTATTTGAACGCCGAGGCGCCGGCGCATTGGCGGCAGCGGATCGAGATCAGCGGGCTGAATGTGCTCGCGCTCGGAATTTATGTGGAAGTGCTGCAGCGCTGGCTGGGCGATATCACTGGCGTCTATGCGCGCGGTAAGACGCTCTTCGAGGTGCGGCAGGGATATGAAGTGCAGGTGCCGGATTTGCTCACGGTCCTGTGTACATTCGCGAGCGGCGCGGAAGGCGTGCTCGAATTCAGCGGCATCAACGCGCTCGCGGCGGGCGATGAGTTGCAGGTCTTCGGCGATGTCGGCACGATGACGTATGATTTCGGCACCGACGTGATCAAGGCGGGCAAGATTGGCGACCGCGCCTTGCACGAAGTGGAGCTGACGCCAGAACTGGCGGGCGGCTGGACGGTTGAGGACGACTTCATCGCGGCGGTGAAATCGCGCGGACGGAATCGGCCGCATCCGGACTTTGAGGATGGGGTGAAATACATGCGCGTGGTGCAGGCGGTAGCGGATTCGCGGAAGCGGAACGAGTGGGTTTCGATCGAGCCGTAAGGTTTTCCCCATCGTCCTCGTCCTCGAAATGGACTGAGCAGAGTCGAGGACGAAGGACGACGACGAGAACGACAGCTCGTTCGGCTAGGGGAAAAACAATTCCAGCCTAACGAGCACGTAGCTGAGCAAAAACGTGGCCGGCAGGGTGAAAATCCAGGCCCAGACAATCCGCTCCACCACGCTCCAGCGCACGCCGCTGAAACGCTTCGCCGCGCCCACGCCCATGATCGACGTCGAGATGACGTGCGTGGTCGAAAGCGGTATTCCCCAATGGCTGGCCACCTGAATGATGAGCGCCGCGGTCGTTTCCGCTGCGAAACCATGCACCGGCTGCAGTTTCACCATTTTGTGCCCCATGGTGCGGATGATTCGCCATCCACCCGCCGCCGTGCCCGCGGCCATCGTGAGAGCGCACAGCACTTTTACCCAGATCGGGACCGCGCCGAAGGTGGGCGTGCGCAGGAACTCGAGCCAATGCGGCAGCCGCGCGAACGCGTCGCTATTGGTCGCCGTTACCAGCGCGAGGGTGATGATGCCCATCGTTTTTTGCGCGTCGTTGGTGCCGTGGCTGTTCGCCATCCAGGCCGCGCTGACGAGTTGGAGTTTGCCGAAAATCTTGTTCACCAGATGCGGCGTAAACGAGCGCAGCACGACCATCAGCAGAATCATGAGCAACCCGCCGAGCAGAAATCCGATTACCGGCGAGGTCAGCATAGGCAGCACCACTTTTGGCCACAGCCCGGTGGTCCATTTCATGACCGTCCAATCTCCACGCGCGGTCGCCAGCGCCGCGCCGCAGAGCCCGCCGATGAGCGCATGGCTCGAGCTCGACGGCAACCCCAGCCACCAGGTCAGCAGGTTCCACACGATCGCGCCGATAAGCGCGGAGAGGACCGTGTTCATCGTCACTACTTTCACGTCCACCAATCCTTTCCCGATCGTTGAGGCGACGGCGCCGCCGAGGAGAGCGCCGGTCAGATTGAAGACCGCCGCCATCGCGATCGCCTGCCGCGGAGTCAGCACCTTGGTCGAGACCACGGTCGCGATCGCATTCGCGGCATCGTGAAAACCGTTGATGTATTCGAAGATGATCGCCACCAGGACGACCGTAAAAAAAAGCGTCATCGCTGGAATCCGAAAAAGCTCAGGAGTACTTCAACGCGATCTCGAGGATGACGTTGCCGGCATCGCGGCAGCGGTCGATCACCTTTTCGAGCAGATCGTAAAGATCGCGCAGGAACATGAGCTGCCGCGCATTGTAATCGCCGTGGTAGAGATCCTTCAGCAGCTCCAGCTCGAGTCCGTCGGCTTCCCCTTCCAGCGTCTGGAGCCGATCGTTTTTCTCCCGGGTGACGGCGAGGTTCGTGCCTTTGCGTAAATCCTTCACCATCGAGAGGACCACTTCCGCCGCCTGGTCGAGCAGCTCCACCTGCTTCACGAAATCGTGGCCCTTTAGGTCCTTTGGACAAATCAGAATGCGCTCGCCGATTTTCTCGACCGTCTTCGGGATCTTGTAGAGCGCGGCGGCGAGCGCCTGAATATCCTCGCGTTCCAGAGGGGTGATGAACGTCTTCACGAGCTGCTCGGTCAGCTCCTGCGTGATCTCCTTATCCTTCCGCCGGCTGTGCACGAAGGCGTCCAGGCTTTGCTCCGAATCATCCTTCGCCACGCTGCCGAGGAGCGCGACCAGCTCGTGCACGCTGGTATCGGCCTGTTTCGCGCTTGCCTCCAGCAGATCGAAAAATTTTTCGTCGTGTCCCAGAAAACGGCGGATGGAAAACATAAGCGTCGCTCCTTATAGCATGGAGCCGCGCATAATAAGCAAGGCGATGCTGAAATAAAGGATCACCCCGGTCACGTCCACCAGCGTGGCCACGAAGGGCGCCGAGGATGTCGCCGGGTCCAATCCTACCCGCCGAAGCGCAAACGGCAGCATCGAGCCCGCTAACGAGCCCCACAGCACCACCCCCACGAGCGTGATTCCGACGGTCGCACTCACTTGCGGCCAATGTTCGCCATAAATCTGCCGGCCCAGATAGCGCTCGCCAATGATCGCCCAGAGCGCCACCCGTGCGTACCCGATCACGCCGAGAAATAATCCGAGCAAGGCACCCGCGCTCAACTCCCGCCGCATCACGTGCCACCAATCGCGCAACGTCACTTCGCCCAGCGCCATCGCGCGGATGATCAAGGTGGACGCCTGCGATCCAGAGTTGCCGCCGCTCGAAATGATCATCGGCAAAAACACCGCCAGCACGACCGCCTTCGCGATCTCTTCTTCATAGAATGCCATCGCGGTCGCGGTCAGCATTTCGCCTATCAAAAGAACCACCAGCCACGGCGCGCGTTTCCAGACCATCGTCATGAGCGGCACGCGCATGTAGGGCTCTTCCAGCGCTTCCATGCCGCCGAATTTCTGGATATCCTCGGTCGCTTCCTCCTCCGCGACGTCCAGCATGTCGTCGATCGTTACCATCCCGACGAGCACGCCGCTTGAGTCGGCCACCGGCAGCGCGGTGCGATCGTATTTTCGGAAAACGTTGACCGCGTCCTCCTCTGGATCGCCCACCTTTAACGCGACGAAATTTTCGTCCATCAAATCGCTCACCTGCGAATCGAGCGGCTGGAGCAAAATTTCGCGAATGCGCAGATCGTCGAGCAGCTTGCCCCGCTCATCGACCACGTAGATCACGTTCAACGTCTCCGAATCGCGCCCGTGCTCGCGCACGAAGTCGAGTACGTCCTTGATCGTCCAATCCGCATGCACCGCGATGAAATCCGGCGTCATCAACCGGCCCACGCTGCCTTCCGGATAACCGAGCAGCGCCTGTGCGATGCGCCGCTCTTCCGGGGTCAGGAGTTGGATCAACTTCCGCGCCGCCGCGCTCGGCAATTCCTCCAGCAGCGCCGTCCGATCATCCGGCGACATCTCGTTCAGGATGCCGACCACCTGCTCCTGGGCCATCCCGCGGAGGAGCTCTTGCTGCGCGTCGACCTCCAGATACTCAAAAACATCCGCCGCCAGATCATGCGGGAGGACGCGGAAGACGATCACCTGATCGCCTTCCTCCATATCGAGGATCACCTCCGCCACATCCGCCGGCGGCCAATCAGAAAACAGCTCCCGCAACGCGCCGAAACTACGCGTGTCGATCAGGCTCTTGATTTCCGGGATGAGGATTTTGCCGACCATGAGTGCGCTCTCTCGTTGCCGCTCGCGTGCGAAGCGCCCGCGTTTGTATCACTCGCTCTTCCGGTGCGCAACGCGCGCCTTGGCCTTTGCCTCCGGCGTTGGGGCAGGTGAAAGCGCCACCCGAGTCAGCTGCCGTCACGGGGCGGCTGGGCCTTTCCTTCGGGTTGAGGGGAGAAACCGGAGTATGACCTCGACGGAGGCCGCCAAGGGGCTTTCTCCTTGTCGAATAAGAGAATTTACTATTCGCGCCGGAAAATTTGTTTATAAGATCGGTCCTTGCAGCATACACTCCGTCAGATCCGCGCGGGCTTGGCCATCGTTCTTGGCTCCTTCGCTCTCGCTAACTTGACCCCGGCGTCGGATCTTTTCACGGCGGGTTCCGATCTGAGATCACGATCGCAGGCGAGCAGCCCGGTGCGGGAGTCTGCGCCGAAGCGCATGGCCCTGACCCTGGCGGAGCGGGTGGCGTTTCAGCGGGCAATTGAAGAGATCTATTGGCGCCATCGCATTTGGCCAAATGCGCGCTCCGAAAAGAAACCCTCGTTCGATCAGGCCATACCGTCGGAACGAATCGAGGGCAAGGTGCATGAATACTTAAACGATGGGCAACTGCTGGATGACTTGTGGCATGAAACGCTCTCGCCGCAGCGATTGCAGGCTGAGATGGACCGGATGGCACGAGAGACGAAGCGACCGGCGATGTTAGAGGAGATCTTCTCAGCGCTCGACCACGACCCGCAGGTGATCGCAGAGTGCCTGGTTCGGCCAGCGCTTTCTCGACAGCGGTTGGTTCAGCGTTATGCCGGTGATGAGCGAATGCATGGAGAGCTGCGACGCAGCGCAGAAGCCAATCTGCAAACCCTTCGTTCCGTGGCGGGATTGAAAGGAACCAATGGCGTATACCGCGAGATTGATTGGATCCGAAGCGAAACGGAGAAAGCAGAGGGAATCCGAACAACCAAAAGCGGCCTGGAATTGAATCGCGAGGAATGGGAGGTGCACCAGCAAACTCTGGCGGGCATCTTCCGCGAAATTGAAGCGGGCGCGCCCACTTTCGAGGTCGGGAAAATTAGCCACCTCCAGGAAGACAAGGATCGTTTCTATGCCGTCGCGGTGCTTGAGGAGGCGGCCGATCATGTCCGCTTAGGTATCGTCGAATGGCTCAAGGAGCCGTTTGATGGCTGGCGCCAAGGCCAAAAGGTGCGCCAGGAAACGCGTTCACGGGAAGCGGAGGCTGGCTTTAACCTGCCTCAGATTTCGGCCGGATCCGGCTGCACCGACGACACGTGGAAGCCGACTTTAAATGTTCCCAGTGGCCGTTACGCGCATACCGCCGTCTGGACGGGTAGTGAGATGATCGTCTGGGGGGGCTTTTTCAACAACTTTCCAAACTACTTGAAGAGCGGCGAACGCTATGACCCTGTCACGGATATATGGACCTCGATCAGCGAGATCAATGCACCAACCGCTCGCGAGTCTCACACCGCGATCTGGACGGGCAGCGAGATGATTGTCTGGGGCGGCGTCAACCGCAGCAGTTATTTCGAGACGGGAGGGCGATACAACCCGAGCACTGACGGATGGGTGGCGACGAGTACAAGGAACGCGCCTGCCGGGCGGCAAAGCCAGACGGCCGTCTGGACTGGCAGTGAGATGATCGTCTGGGGAGGCATTTTTTACGACGGCTCCAGTTTTCGTTATCCGATCACCGGGGGGCGCTATCTCCCCATGACGGACACTTGGCTCCCCACCAGCACGATCGGTGCGCCCATCGGACGATACTTTCATACGATGGTGTGGACGGGCACGGAGACAATTGTTTGGGGAGGCCTGACCAATAATGGAACTTCGCAGACCCTCGATACAGGAGGCCGCTATAACCCCATCACCGACAGCTGGCTGAGCACCAGCCAGACAAATGCGCCGGAGTCCCGTTACGCTCACAGCGCGGTTTGGACTGGAAGCGATATGATTGTCTGGGGCAGAAACAGCAGTAATACTCCGAGCACGGGAGGTCGCTACGACCCGATCGCTGATAGCTGGAGCCCGATCAGCGCGAGCAACGCGCCCGCGGAGCGTTCCGAGCATACGGCCGTCTGGAGCGGCACCGAGATGATTATTTGGGGCGGGTCCAGTTCCAGCTTCACTAATGCTGGCGGAAGATACAATCCTTCGACCGATACGTGGCGTTCGACAAACGCCACCTTTTCGCCGCAGACGCGCAGCAAGCACACGGCGGTCTGGACAGGAAATGCAATGATTGTCTTCGGCGGAGGGGGATCGAACACTTCGAACACCGGGGGCAGATATGACCCCGCGTCGGACAGTTGGTTTGCCCTAAGAAACACGAATGCTCCGGAGGCGCGCTCCTCCCATACCAGCATCTGGACCGGGAGCGAAATGGTGGTTTGGGGCGGCATCGGGGCTTTTGACTTTCTAAAAAGCGGCGGCCTGTATGACCCAGCTACCGATACCTGGAGGCCCACTGTCCCGCCGTCACTGGCTGGGCGGTCCCATCACACCGCTGTCTGGACCGGGAATGAAATGATCGTCTGGGGTGGCTGGTCGAACCCCGCCTTCGCCAATGTCTATTACAACGACGGCGCACGCTTTAATCCGGCCCTCAATCAGTGGAGCGCCATCGCTCCGGAAGGTGCGCCGGCGGCCCGCCGTTACCACTCCGCTGTCTGGACTGGCGCCGACATGATCGTTTGGGGGGGCGACGGCTATGCTCCGACATACCTCGACACCGGAGGGAAATACAACCTCAGTTCCAATAGTTGGACACCGATCAGCTCGACCGGCGCGCCCTTTCGGAGAGCGTTTCATTCAGCCATCTGGACGGGCCAGGAAATGATTATTTGGGGACGAAGCTCGATCGGAGGAAAATACGATCCTTTTCTTGACCGGTGGACTCCTACCAGCGTCGTCAACGCGCCGACGCCTATCTCCGATGACAACGCCGTCTGGACCGGCACAGAAATGATCGTTTGGACGGGTATTCCATCCAGTCAAACCGGGAGCGGTGGCGGAAGGTATAACCCCACGACGGATACTTGGTTGCCCATTAGCACCACGAATCAGCCGACGGCCCGGTCCGCCAATACCGCAGTCTGGACTGGTCATGAATTGATCGTTTGGGGTGGACAAAGCACCTCGAACCTCCTCCTCACGACGGGCGGCAGATATAACCCCACGGCGGACAATTGGACCGCCACCACTCCAGTGGATGCGCCCGCCAAAAGAGTAAGTCACACCGCGGTCTGGACGGGTGCTGAAATGGTGATCTGGGGAGGGTACGATGGGACTTCGCTCTTGAATATTGGGGAACGCTACACCGCGCTTCCACCCCCGCCCGTCCTCGGCGCCGCTTCTCGCCTCTCCCATGGCGCGGCTGGCGAATTCGACATCGGTCTTCCACTTTCCGGAACACCGGGGATCGAATGTCGTTCAGGCGGTGGCACGAACGATTTTACGCTCGTAGTTACTTTCCCAGGTGACGTGGAGGTGAATGGGAGTCCGCAGGCTGCAGTGAGCGCCGGAAACGGTCAGATCGGCAGTGGTGGGACACCGAATGGCGGGATCGTTTTGAGCAGTGGAAACATCGTGGTCGTGCCGCTGACCAATGTGGCGGATGCCCAGACCCTTCTCGTCACTCTTTACTGCGTCAACGGAGGGGGCAATTTAGTCATTCCCATGAGCCGGCTGCTGGGAGACACCACCGGCGGCGGCTCCGTCAACGCCTCCGATGTCAGCGAAACCAAAGGCCAATCTGGCCAGCCCGTGAGCGCGGCCAATTTCCGCAGCGACGTAAATGCCAACGGCGCGATCACCTCTTCGGACGTGGGTCAGGTGAAGGCGCAGTCCGGCAGGCAATTGCCGTAGGCGCCTGGAAAGGATCGGGTCAAGCGCGCTCAGGTGGGCGAAGCGTTCGGTGCTGCCGAAGGTTCGCTCTCTCTTACTTGGATTTTGCGCGAATCTCGCCAATATGAACCGCATGCCCGGGGCCCAAAACACTTCCTCAATCCGCCATGAAACCGACGCTGATGGTATTTGTCAGCTTATCTTCGACCGGCCGGACTCGGGCGCGAATATTTTCGACTCGGCGACGATGGAGAACCTGCGCGAGCAGCTGGATGCGATCGAGAACGATCCCGCGATCAAAGGCGTGATCGTGATCTCGGCGAAGAAATCGATCTTCATCGCCGGTGCGGATCTGCAGACGTTGCTGCGGCAGGCGCAGAGCGGGGAATTGCGCGCGTTCATCGCGGATGGGCAGAAGATTTTTAATCGACTGGCGGCGCTCAAGGTGCCGACGGTGGCGGCGATTCATGGCGCATGCGCGGGTGGCGGATATGAGGTCACGCTAGCGTGCGATCATCGGGTGGCGAGCAATGAACCGGCAACGCGGATTGGTTTGCCGGAGACGACGCTTGGGTTGGTGCCGGCCTGGGGCGGGGCGACCCGGTTGCCGCGTTTGATAGGCGTGGAGGCGGCGTCGGAAGTAATTCTGAAAGGGAAGCTTTATCCGGCGGCCGAGGCGTTGAAGCTCGGCTTGGTGGACGAAGTGGTCCCGCGCGATCAACTG
>JBBSLZ010000005.1:0-33151 GCA_038233435.1 Chthoniobacterales bacterium | reverse complement strand
GATCACCCGATCGCGAGCGATTCCTTCGTGGAGCTGGAAGGCACGCGCGTCGAAATGCCCGAGGTCGTGGAGCGAAAGTTCAAGGGCGACAAGGTCAAGCTCGACCTGATCCGGAACAAGCAGCCCATGACCGTGACGATCGAGCTGGAGCCACTCTGGCCCTACCTTTTCCAAGGCCATTCCTACGATGTCCAACCGCGCTTCGTCGTCTATGGCGGCCTTCTCTTCCAGCCCCTCTCGCTCGATATGATGCAAGCTTATCGACCCACCGATCTTCGCCTGCGCCACTACTTCGATTATTTCGTTTCGGAGCAAATCTACCTGCAACATCCCGAAATCGTCATCCTGACCAATATCCTCCCCGACCCCATTAACACCTACCTCACGCCTTACCGCGGCGAGATCGTGGACGAGGTAAACGGCCAGAAAGTCCGCACCCTCGATGATCTCGCCAAAGCCTTCGCCGGCACCGCCGAGCAAGTGGTCGTCCGCATGAGCGGCGACGGCCCGCCCCTTGGCCTCGACCGCGCCCAGGTGGAATCCGCCCGCGAGCGAATCAAGACGCGCTACAACGTCGTCAAAGAAGAAAACCTGAACGCGCAGCCGCCGCCCAAGCCGCCTATCGCCGCCGAGGAGGAGAAATCATGAGCACGCTTCGCCTCCTGCTTGTCGGCCTGCTCCTGGCCTCCCCTATCGCCCAGGCCAAGCCCCCCGCCGCCATCCCGATCGGCACCGCCGCCCCGGCAGTGAAGCCAAAGGAACTTTCGCTCGTCCGCGTCAACGTCACCGGCCAGGCTTACGATTACACCCGCCCGTGGCAGAAGCGCCCGCCCCTTTCGAAGCGCGCCCTCGGCGCCGTCCTCCCGAAAAATCGCGTCCTCGTCACCGCCGACCTCGTCTCGAACCAGAACTACGTCGAATTGGAACGCGCCGAATCTGGCGAAAAGACCGGCGCCGACGTCGTCGTAATCGATTACGAGGCCAACCTGGCCCTGATCGAGCCTAACGATAAGAAATTCCTCGACGGCCTCACGCCCCTACAGCTGGCCACCGACACGGTGGTGGGCGATCGGCTGTCCGCGCTCCAGTTGGAATCGACCGGCGCACTCGTCGTCACCGAAGGCCTTCTCACCACCGTGCAGATGACGCGTTACCCCGCGGATTTGAGCCAGTTCCTGACCTACCGGATCAGCATGACGATTCAATATCGGGATAACAGTTACACCGTCCCGATTGTCAAAAATAACAAGCTGGCCGGCCTCCTATTGCGCTACGACCCGCGCTCGCAAGTCGTCGATGCTATTCCCGCGCCGATCATCGCGCACTTCTTGAAGGGGGCCGAGAACGAGCCATATCGCGGCTTCCCCTCCGCGGGCTTTAGCTTTTTCCCCACCCGCGATCCGCAGTTAAGGAATTATGCCGGACAGACTGGCACGGCGGGTGGCGTCTACGTCACCGACATCGAGCCGAACATGCCGGCGGCGAAGGCCGGCATGCGGGTAGGCGACATCGTCACCACCGTCGGAGAAAGCGATATCGACCAGAACGGGAACTACGTCGACCCACTCTACGGAAAAATTGAGTTCACCAATCTGATCACAGCGCGGAATTTCGTCGGCGATAAGTTAGCCATCCAGGTGCAGCGCGAGGGCAAACCGCTCCGGCTCGATCTGGTCCTCGAACATCGCGATGCGAATGACTACGTCATCCCGCCTTACAACGCGGATACCCCTCCGCCTTACTACGTGCTCGGCGGCCTCATCTTCCAGGAACTCTCCCGCCAGTTCTTAAAGGAGTGGGGTGGTAACTGGGTCAAGGATGCGCCCCAGCGCTTCGTTTATTTTGATCGCTATCAATCCGAGCTTTTCCCCGAGGGCAATCGGCGCGTCGTCATCCTCACCCAGGTCTTGCCCGCCAATAGCACCCTCGGCTACGACGAACTCGCCTATCTGACCGTCCTGAAGGTGAACGGGAAAGAAGTAAAGTCGCTCCGCGATGTCGCCGAGGCCGCAAAGCAGTCGGTCGACGGCTTCATCAAAGTCGAGACCGAAGAAGACCCGAAGCAAATCATCCTCGATGCCGCCCAAGTCGCCGCCGAAGCTGAGGCCTTGCAGAAAAGCTACGGCCTCCCCGCGCTCCAACGGATCGAGTAAAGCAGGCCGGCAGTTTCTGGCCTAACCAGACGTCTCTTCCAGAAACCGTGCCACCTCTTGCTCGTAGGTGTGAAAGGGGTCGCCCATCACCAGTAGATCCTGGTTCTCGCATGCGATCGAGTCCCAGTTGATCGCATACGGCCGCTCATTCTCCTGAAACCAGGCCACCGCCTTCCCGCGTCCGGCCGCGCGCGTGTTTGCCGGCGCCACCCTCGTCGCCGCGGCCTGCCGCGCGCTCTGATTCCACGCGCCGATTCGTTTTCCGCCCGGCACCCCAAAGAAGAGCCCTTTGGCCGGATTAATGTTGTGATATTCGAGGTCCAGACTCTGCAGCCAGGGATCACCCCACCCCACGTTTTCTGACGCCATGAAGGTCTCCAGCAGCCACTTTTTCGTGATCCAATCCACCCCGCCGATCAGGCTTTCCGGCCGCTGCTCCAGCGCCTCCAGCGTGAAACTCCAGCTCCCCAATAACCAATCCGTCTCCTCGTTCGCACCGGCCAGATGGCGCTGGGCAAGTTCGTAGAATCTCCACTGTAAATCCACGCTTCCGATTGTCTCGCCGCTCTCCAGTTCCACCATCCACGCCTGCGTCGGGTCGCGCGAGACTTCGCGCGTACTCTGCACCGCATCCCGCAGACTGAAGTCCTTCTCGAGCTGTCGATTCTCCAGCAGCGAAAGCACGCAAGCGGTCGTCCCGATCTTCAGCGCGTTGGCAAATGGACTCATGTTGGAATCGCCCAGTAGAAGATGGAGCCGCCGATATTTCCGGTAATCGGCCAGCGGCTCGTCGCGCGCATTGATGATCGCGCGATTGAATTGCACCCACTGGTAAATGTCGTTCACGATGTGATCGGCGCGCTGACTGATCTGGAAGTCGACCCGCGTTGCATCGGGTGGCAATTCAAAATCAAAAGCGAAAGGATTAGCGTGCCCCACTCGCCCGGCCCCGGTGAACACCTGCCGCGTGGCCAGAAAGGCCAGCAAGGTCCCAACGACCGGGGGCGTGAAGTGCGCCTCCCGTTTCATCAGATAATTCTCGTGACAGCCAAAAGTGGCGCCGGTGTGATGGTCGACGTTGTTCTTTATCAACGAGACCTCGTCCGCGACCCCCAATCCCTCCAGGCCCGACTGGAGCAGTTCATCGCCGGCCAGGTCGTAGGCCACCATATCGCGCAGGCTCAGGCACTCGGGCGAAGCGTATTCGATATGTCCCATGTCCAGGTAAACCCGGCCGCCGTTGCGCAGAAACCCGCCGTTTCCCGGAGGCTCCTCGTAGTCGCGGTAATGCAGGTCGAGCACGCCCGCCTTCCCCTTCCGGAAAAGATAATCTCGCACCCGCCCCGGCCACACCTCGCCGCCGGCCCCGCCTCCAGCCACGAGGCATCCATATTCCGTTTCGATTCCCGCGATGCGATCCACGCAATCATGGTCCGCCACACCCGTGGCACCGACAAGTGGCGCTCCTTCTCGCACTGCGACGAGGCGTCATTGGAAAGCTTGCCTGAAACAAAAAAACCTCACAAACTCCCGCCCCATGAGCGACTTCCCGGTTCGCACCCCAGCGGCGAAGGTGGGCAACATTTTTTATTTTGGCCGGATGCTGGACAAAATCCGCGTCCACGCCCAAGGCAAACTTCCACCCGAATATCAGGCCAATCTGGGCAAGGGCTTTGACGGCAATTGCGTCACCTTTTTCCACCTCGACTACGCTGCACTCGTCGAGCGGGTGACCCAAGGAGGGAGCGACGAAGACATCCTGCGCTGGGCTTTCGAAGAGGGTCGCGAACCATCGGCCGACGAGATTCACGTTTGGAACGACTTCATGCGGAAACGCGGATGGAACGACGAGGTCTCCGAGTTCCTCATTCGTAGAAAAAAAGAAGGGGGCATCGCCGGCCGCTCCGACATCCGGACCATGTTCGAGTTTATCGACGTGGACGAAGGCCGGCAATTGCCCGCCGCCGCGCTGGAATGATGCACACCGGTCGCCGCCGCGCGGCAAGCTTACCGGGACTCAGAGGCCCGGCCGGAATCGCTCACACTCGGCGGCGGTGGTGGCGTCGTTCGGTAATCAATCACCTTCCAGACTGTCAGCACCGTGAAAACGACTACCAGGGTGGCCACGACGATGCGACCGCGCGTCAGCCCCCCTGGCTCCTCAGACGCGCCCGCTGCCATTCCGGCCCCTACTCGGAGAGCGTATCGATCCGCTCCGCCAGCCCGAAATCCAGATCCGTCAGACCGCCTTTGCTGTGCGTGGAGAGAACCAGCCGCACCTTGTTATAGCGGATATCGATGTCCGGATGATGTTCCTCGTCCTCGGACACCTCCGCGACCGAATTCACGAAATCGATCGATTCCGTGAAGTCATCGAACTCAAAGGTGCGCTCGATGTGCTTCTTCTCCAGTTCCCACTCGGGAATCTTTTTCAGGCGGTTTTTCAGGTCGTCCGCTTTGATCAGGTCAGCCATAACGGGGAACGAGTAACATCCCATATTTCTTTTGCAACGGCGATTCCGAACGATTTTCCACAGGCGACAAGGTCAATTTCGGACGCATAAATATTTGCTCCGCGAAACGCGACGGGAACAGACTTTTGTTCCCGTCACCGAATCGCTTTCCATCAGTTGACGCCCGCGCGCTCCGCCGCTAAATAGCCTCCGGTCGCACCCGTAGCTCAACTGGATAGAGCATCTGACTACGGATCAGAAGGTTTGAAGTTCGAATCTTCACGGGTGCACGGCTTCCCAGCGGAAGCCCTTCTCAGAGGAGAAAACGACGATTCCGGCGCTGCCATTCGGCCGCGCTCTGCCAGCTCGGCGGCCCTGCAAAACGGCAAGTGCCAAAGAATTGCTAAAAAACAGCGTGAAAAACGTAAATTCACATTGTCGCATCCAGAAGGTCGCCGCAATGAGAGGCATGTGCGCAACGCTGGACATCTGCACCTCTACCGGAGAGCTCGCGTTTACTACCGCCTCCAGGCGGGCAGGTGGACGTCGCTGCGCACGACCGACCGTCGCGAGGCGCTCAAGCGCCTGAACGAGATCGAGGCGCAGCTCGTCATCAGTCGAGCAGTCGAGAAGCTCGGTCTGGCAGCCCGGATGGAGCAGCTCGAGGCCGCGATCGGCTCGCTCCAGGCAACCGTCCAAGGCGGCGACTCTTTAGCACCAAAAACTGCTAAATCGGACCGCGGCGATTTCCGACGAACTGAACAAGTTCGTCGATGCGATCCCTTCCCGGAGCGGAAAAACCAGCGGGATGTATGCGACGGCGAGGAACAACCTGCTGAAATTGTTCAAGACGTTGCGAGATGGCGGGGACGTCCAGCCGGACAGCTCAGATTGGGAAATCGTCGAAACACTCCAGCCGTCGGGGCTCTGGAACGCTTTCCGGAAGCACGGCGGCCGCGATCCGAGCGCGAACCACTTCCATGCTCTGCTCCGCAAATTGATCCCGCATCTGTGGAGAAAGGTTGGCTTCCCCGAAGCCTCGGTGCGAACGCGCTTGGCATTCCCAAGCTTGTCATCCCGCCGAGAAATCCTCGGATCCCCTCCCCGGCCGAAATGGACGCGCTGCTAGTCGCGTGCGAAACCGAAGACTGGGAGCTCGGGCAACTGCTGCGTTTCTATGCCCGCAGCGGCGCCCGGAAAGGCGCGGCAATCGGACCGAAGGCGAAGCTCCTCTGGTCGGATATCGACTTCGCGAACGACGACATCCTAATGACGCAGAAAGGAGGTGTTCGCCGACGCCTGCCGATGGGACCGCCATTGTCAAAGGATCTGAGACGCTGGCATGCACACTGTCAGCCGAGCAGCAGCGATGAACTCGTGTTCTCATTTGGGTCCTACCAAAGAGGATCGGATGCAAGCGATCCTACGGCGGAACGCCGAGCGTCTCGGCGGCGGCGTGGCCCAAATGACCCACTTGCACGCGCTCAAGCATCACTTCAAAACCCAACATCAGAAGCAACAGACGCCAAACGACGTCTCAGATTTCCTGACGTTCAATTCCGGTGGTGGCCGCCGCCACTCCGGCGACGTTTACCGACATGGCATCTACACCCTCGCGCGGCAATGCGTCGCGCGCGTGCAGGTGTGATGGGTGTTCGACGGCGATGACGCAACCACCCGGCGACGGGCTCTACTGCCTGCAACCCCTGCCCTTGCATTGGACGCCGAGATAATGTTGAAGACATCCCGGAATTCTCTCGCTTTGGTTGGTGCTCGCTGAGGACTATGATCAAAGGAAATGGGTGAACGAGACTTCGATGCAGAGCGGCCTCTGGCTCTTTCTCGCGAGCAAATGCGGAGTTTTGGCTACCGCGTGATCGATCTGCTGGTCGATCATTTCGACCAGATCGGCGATCAACCCGTCGGCGCGAAACTGGAACCGAATCTTCACTTTCTCGAGGACGAGCCTCCCGAAAATGGATGCGATCCCAACGAACTCCTCGCGCTTCTAAAGCGCGACGTTTTTCCAAACAATCTGCACCTGGATCATCCCCGTTTTTTCGCCTTCGTGCCGAGCCCGGGAAATTTTGTCAGTACGATGGCAGATGCGCTGGCTTCCGGGTTCAATGTGTTTGCCGGGACCTGGCTGGGTGGCTCGGCTGCGGCCTCCATGGAGTTGCTCGTCATCGAATGGATGCGGCGTTTTTGCGGAATGCCGGAGACGGCTGGCGGTCTGCTCACGAGCGGCGGCTCGGCAGCAAATCTGATTGCGTTGGTGGCAGCCCGGCAGAATATCGCGCGGGCGGATCTCGCGCGAGCGACGGTTTATTATTCCGACCAAACTCACTCGTCAGTCGAGCGCGCGCTTCTCATTATCGGCTTTTCGCCGGAGCAATGCAGGAGGATTGAATCGGATCTTCAAGGGTGTTTGCCGATGGAGTCTTTGCGAGACGCCGTGAGTGCGGATCGAGCCGCCGGACTGCGTCCGTTCTGTGTGATTGCGAATGCCGGAACGACGAGCACCGGAGCCGTCGATCCGCTCGAGGAACTGGCGGAATTTTGTCAGACCGAAAAGCTCTGGTTGCATGCCGATGGCGCATACGGTGCCGCGGCCATCATCTGCGCGCGGGGACGCGAAGAGTTGCGGGGCCTTGAGCGCGTCGATTCGTTGTCGCTCGATCCGCATAAGTGGCTTTTTCAGCCTTTTGAATGCGGATGCGTTCTCGTCCGTGATCGACAGCTTCTTCGCTCCGCTTTTCGCGTGACGGCTGACTACCTCCGCGATGTGCATCGTGAATCGACCGAAGTGAATCTGGCTGATTACGGGATTCAACTGACTCGCGGTTTTCGCGCGCTCAAGCTTTGGCTCTCGATCAAAACATTTGGCATGGCGGCCTTTCGCGAAGCGGTCGCACGTGGTTTCGAGCTGGCCGAATTGGCGGAGCGTGAGCTGCGCGGCAAATCAGGCTGGGAAATTCTTTCGCCCGCGCAAATGGGAATCGTTTGTTTCCGATTCGGAAAAGACGACGAACTCCAGGGGCGCATCGTGGAGGCGATGCTGCGTGAGGGGTATGCGTTTCTGACGTCGACCAAAATCAAGGAGGCCATCTGTCTGCGATTTTGCACAATCAATCCACGGACGACTGACCAGGATATGATTGAGAGCGTGCGCCGTTTGGACGAATGCGCACGAAAATGTTCGCAAGCCGCGTAAGGAATTCTCATCGCCGGTGAGTAAGGGCAAATCCAGGTAAAGCTTCCTTGTGGCGGCTGGCGGACGTGTCTACTGCCGGTCTGGGACGCGCACGCGCAAGGCGCCGACGCGAAGCCGGTACTGTAACGGCACCGCCATCATTTCCACCTCACCGTCGCGCGATACCGGAACCACTGAGGGCTCGATTTCCAGGTGTGCTTCGCGAACGCAAATCATTTCAAAATCGTGGGTTTCTTCGGCCATTCTTCGAAGCATCCTGAAGCCGAGACGCAAAATACCGGCCGGGCTCAGCGGTTTGGGCAGATAGATTGCGAGGTTGTGCGCGTCGATACATTCCCGGCCGCGAAGATGGAAGTAATCGAGCTCTTCCGGATTGTTGCAGACAAAGACGAACCGGCTGCGAAGCAATTGTTCTCCGTTATTAGTCGTTAGGCGAATCGTCATAATGTTACCCCAGCGCATGAGCGCAGTAGCCCCGCTGAGAAGCGCGATGAGCCGGCTTCGTCCGAAACGGCGAAACATTTTCTCGCGATGCCGCAAGGCGAGCGGATAAAGGCCGACGCTGGACCTACTCAGGAAAGTGCGGCCATTTACTTCGCCGATGTTGATTTCGGCGACCCGCCCATTCACCACAGTTTGAACCGCCGCCTTGAGATCCAACGGAATGCCAAATCGCTTGGCGAACAAATTGAATGTCCCGAGCGGAAGCACGCCGAGTATCTTGCCGGTGCCAGCCAAAGCCGAAGCGATCGCGTCGATCGTCCCATCGCCGCCAGCTGCGATGATTACTTCAGAGTCGCTCCGCAGAGCTTCCTGCGCGAACGAAGCAATTTCGCCGCCATGCCGGGCGACAAGGAGGCGCGCAGTGATGCCATGCGAGCGAAAGAACTCCGCGATCTGAAGTTGAGCGTCGTCCCGGTGTTGGCCCGCGCCGCGGTTTAAAACTACGATCATTCAGTCTTGAGCCATTTCGCGTTTCCGCGTGTTTCTCTTGCACTTTGCCTCGTCAACGAACTGGGCGCGAACAAATCGATAAACCGCGAAGGGCAGAAGCGAAGGGGCGGACCAGGCATTCTTTGAGACCCTGAATTGCGGGAACGGCGAACAAATTCGTCGAGCGATCTTGGATTTTCGAGCGAAGTCCTTCTTCAGCACAGCGTCCAACGCCAAAAGGTGCCGGTGCTTTTGAGGCAGCTTACAAGAGCCACTCGGTCGGGAGGAGCGACAGAAACCAAACCGCCGCGCGGAGCCAGACGCTCGTGCCGGGTTCCGTGTCGTGCCGCACTACTTCGCCCGGCCCGACGCTCGATCCAGTATAATTGTCCGGTCTTCGATAGGCGCACTTCGTAGGCATTCGCCGGGATAGTGCTCTTGAACGCAGCTTCGATTCCCTGCGCAAAGGGGGGACTGTCGATGACAAAACCCGATTCAGTATTCAATTTCCCAGAGCGCGGATCGAAATTGAACGAGCCCACAAAAAAGCGCGCGCGATCCACCGAAAAAGTTTTCGCGTGCAGGCTTGAACCGGAGCTGCCCAGCAGACCAGCGCCCTTGGGATCCGCTCTCTCCGGCGATAACGGTCGCATTTCATAGAGAGCGTCCCGGCTTCCAGCAGAGGCTTGCGATTTGAGAACCTTCATTGCGGGAAGCCTCCCTTTAGGTCTTCGACCTCGCGAGGAGTGATCTTCCTCTGCCACATGACACTCGCCCAGCAACTCTCAATGGCGTCAAAGGCTAAGAGGCAAGTGATCGATAATGCGCAGCCAATCCGGATAAAACAACTCTGGTTCCGAACGCGCCGGGCGAGAACTGACGGGGCTATGCATTCACGGCGTAACATGCAGCTCGCCCGCGGCTCCGAGCGTCATGTTGCGCATGCTGTGATCGACGAATGGATATTTGCCGGGTGCCGGCATGATCGCGTCTAGCACCACTCCCTGTCCTGGTGAGATGGGATAGGTGGAAACGCCGGTGCGGGCGTGGTTCGCATCGCCATCGGGATAAACCGCGGCAAACATCCCGCCGATGATGTGGAATGCGCTCGCGAGATTCGGTCCGGCATTGATGACGTAGAAGCGGACGCGCTGACCGGCCTTCGCGGTGAGCGGGTGGTCGTTGTACTGAAAGGCAACGCCGTTAAACACGACTTCGTCCGGCGTCACGTTGATCATTTTTTTGTAATCGCCGGCCATGAGCGAACCGCTCACCTGACGCGTGTACCACTCGCTTTGCACGAGCACATAACTCGCGTCGGTCGGTGGAAGCGGTGTGACCGGATCGACGATGATCGCGCCATACATCCCGTTCGCCATGTGCAACAAGACGGGAGGGGTGCCGCAGTGATAGACAAACGCTCCGGGCGTGCGCGCGACGAACGAAAATTCCACTGTGCCACCTGGACCCACGGAACGGTAGGCAACTGCCGGATCGATCTGCGCCGCATGAAAGTCGATGGAATGACCCATGTTGCCCTGATTGACGAAAGTCACGTTGACCGTTTGTCCCTGCCGAACGTGCAGGATCGGGCCGGGCACGGTGCCGCCGAAAGTCCAGGCGCGGTATTGTACGCCGCTGGCGATTTCGACGGTTGTGTCGGTTGCGACAATCGTCACCGCAACGCTGTCGCCATCACCAACCAACGGCGGCAGGAGCGCGGAATTAGCGCGGGCAACGGGCGCGGAAGAGGCCAGACTCAGGGGCGACACCGCGGCGGCTGCGTTCTCCGGCGTGGGCGGCGCGGCGTTCACCGCGCTGCCGAGCGTGCCGAGCGCGACCGCGAGAGCTACGAGGATCGCAACGATGGCTGCGAGCTGATGCGGCCAGTCGAGCGTTGGCGGAGTGCGTTGCCAAATTCGTTTTGGCGCCCATTCCATCAACGATCCCCAAGCAGGCCAGCGGCGGGCGATGAAGTAATCGAGGCTGTAGGGTGTGCTGCCGAGAATTCGCGCGAACAATATGAGCGCGAGGAAAACGAGCGCATACACCAGCGCCGGTCCGAGGTTCGTCGCGCCCGCCGTGTAGGGACCGCCGAAGCCTTCGGCGGTTGACCAAATCAGGAGACTGAAACACGCACCGAACAGATAGGTGAAACGGCGCGCCAAACCGAGGAGCAACCCGATGGCAACGGCGGTTTCAATCCAGCGCGTGGCCGCGATAAAGACCTCGGCGTTCGGCCCGACCAAACCAATCCAGAAATCAAACCAAGGCGCGAGCCAGCCCGGCTGCGCGTTCGCCGCGTTCTGCAAATAACCGACATACTGCGCGGCGAACGCCGGTTGCCATTTCAGGTATGCGTCCACCGCCATGACAACGCCAAAGGCGGCGCGCACTCCCGCGGCGGCGACGATCAACCACGCGCCTGGCCGGCTCTGTTCGGAAGAATCCATCAGCGTTTCTCCAAAAGCTGCTGCAAGACAACCGCTTCGTTGTGGTCCTGATCCCGTGCGCCGTAGAGAAGAGTCACCTTGCCTTCTCGGGCCTTGCTTTTGATCAATTCCAGCTCGTCCGGATGACTCCTTAGCTCACTCCGGTAGCGGCTGCGAAAGCCTTTCCACTTCTCCGGCTCGTGGTTGAACCACTTCCGCAGCTCGGTGCTCGGCGCGATTTCTTTCAACCAAAGATCCAGCTTCGCTTTCGCTTTCGTTAGGCCGCGCGGCCAGAGCCGATCCACGAGGATGCGGAAGCCATCCTCCTGGTTTGGTTTCTCATACACTCTTTTAAGTCTGATTGTCATTTTGCTCCGTCCTATTCACCGGCTGTTTCAATCAAGGACGCGACTGCGTATTCGCGGTACATCTTCGCCATTACGCTGCCAGGAATGGCGGCGGGGCAGACCGCCACGCATTCATATGTGTTTGAGCAGTTGCCGAAGCCTTCCGCATCCATCGCTTGCACCATCCCAATGACGCGACGGTGGCGCTCGGGTGCGCCTTGCGGCAAAAAAGCCAGATGCGAAACCTTGGCGCCGGTAAAGAGCATGGCCGAGGCGTTCGGACATGCGGCCACGCAGGCGCCACAACCGATGCAAGCCGCCGCTTCCATCGCCAGTTCGGCCCGGTGTTTTGCGACCGGGATTGAATTCGCCTCGGGCGCAGAACCGGTGCGCGCAGAAATGAAACCGCCCGCTTGCACGATCCGATCAAGCGCGCTGCGATCAATGACGAGGTCTTTGATAATAGGGAAAGCGCGGGCGCGAAATGGTTCCACCACGATCGTGTCGCGATCCTGAAAGCGGCGCATGTAAACCTCGCAGGCCGCCCCGGGATGATCGGGTCCGTGCGCTTCGCCGTTGATCGTCAACGCGCAGGTGCCGCAAATTCCTTCGCGGCAATCCGAATCGAAAGCGATCGGTTCCTCGCCGCGGCTGAGGAGTTGCTCGTTCACAATGTCGAGCATCTCGAGAAACGAGGTGTTCGGGGAGATTTCTTTCGCTTCGTACTCGACCAGCTTTCCTTTGACCCTGGCATCCGGTTGCCGCCAAACCTTGAGAAGAAAGTTCATCGCTAGGATAATCTGGCGCGATGCCAGTCCATGTCCCGCCTTATTGTTGGGCCGGAGAGTTCGCGATCGTCGTTTTCTCCGGTGGCGAAGTCATTTGGCGCGTCGTTCTGGTCGCCTTTGATGCCGACGAGCATGATCGCGGAGAGATGCGCGCGATATTTTCGGAAGATCCGGCGCATCGCGAGCACGCGTTGCCGCGCCTCCGCATCGCGGCACAAATTCCAGGCAAATCGCAATGCTCCAGACAGGCCTTCGTCTTGCAGAAGCCGGCCCGCTCTCAACAGGCGCATGGGGAGACGCATCTCCGATCGAACAGCAAGACCTTCCGCCTTCAAGAGGCCGCGCCACGCCTCCGCGGTCAGAGGTTTCGCGCCGACCCGGATTGTGCTGGAAAGAGCCTGCTGAATTTCCATCTGGATTGCCTCATCCAAATCATCCGGCACGAGACAAAGCTCGTGGATGCCGTAGCGGCCAGCCGGTCTGAGGATGCGACAGGCCTCCTGTACGATCTGAGATTTCTGCGTCGCATTTTGCATCGTGAGCATCGCTTCTCCGTACACCACCGTAGCCGACGCGTCGGGCAGACCGGTTCGCGAAGCGCTGCCCGCGAGACATCTCTGTCTGACGCCCATCAACGAACTGCCGACACGCAATGCAGCCGCTTTGTTTTCTTCGATCGCTATGTAAGAGGCGGGATGAAGTTTCAGCACGAGACGCGTGGTGACGCCGAGGCCAGGAGCAAATTCCACGACCGTATCCGAGGGACGAATGTCCAGCGCGCGCAACATCCCGCGCGTCAATTCCATGCCACCGGGACGCAAGACCCGTTTGCCGAGCCGCGCGAGCAGCCAGTGTCCCGGCATTTTCTCCGCGGCCAGTTTGGCTCCGGGAAGAGCAAGCCCAGGATCTGTTTTCATGGCTTCTTTCTGGCGGAAATGCGTTTCGGCAATTCCGGCTGCGGCGCCGCAGCTTGAGCTAATTTGGGACGAGAATCGAAACGCGCCGGAAGATCGCCGAGTTCGCTTTGCATTCGTTCGTTTAAAACCACACGCTCCCCGGCTTCGAGCAAGACGCCAGTCCATTGATAAACTTGCGATTCTTCCAGCTCGTTATGCGTTTCAAGTCTCCGGCTAACAGCCATCAATTTCTCCTGCACTTCTGGAGACGCGGTCGCATTTCTTTGATGCTGATTGCGCAGCTCTTTCACGGCCGCGGCCAGTTCCCGCATAAAGTAGTCATGGTCGTCCTGCAGCCGCGCGATGGTGCTGCGTGCCGTTTCCAAGGATGGGCGGCGGCTGGCTTCCTTTTTTTGCGACCGCGTTTCGACCGCGCGCAATAACGCCGGAAATAAGTGAAGATGTTCGGCGCGAATGTGCATCGCTAATCGCGCCCAAAAAAAATCGACGCTCTCCGCGCTCTCATCGAGCTTGCCTGCCCGGAGTGCCGAGAAAGCGGCGGCGAGCAACTCATCGAGCTCGGCATGATCGTGTGCGAGCAAAGGAGTCTCCGTTTTTTCGCGCGAACCGCGAGGCCGCGGCGTCCCTGGTGTCGAGGTTGTCTTCATTCCTTTATCTCGCCCCTCCGGCCGTATCGCGCCTTGACCTCGATCAACGCTCGCTCGTGTTTTATTATCGGAATCATTGCCTCAAGCTGCCATCGCGAGCGTCCTCTCCGGCTGGAAGTGGACGAAATCGTCATCACCGCAGCGGACCATTACGAGCTCGCTTGCGCCCTCCGCGTTTACTTCAAATGTTCGCTCGGCGACGCCGGAGCGTTTTGAGGCTCTCGTGGAAGCCGGTCGCTTTGCTGATCCCCTGCGGCAAGACCATGACGCGGTTCCGATTAAATAGAATGGTGAGCGGTAGTTCGACCTTTCTAATCAACGCCAGGATTTGCGGCGCTGAGTCCGCACTCGCTTCGATAATGCAATCGCCGAAATTGCAGGCGACTTCCAGCCGGCAAAGCTCATCAAGCAACGCCTGCGAAGGCCCCGCGCGAGAGCACGCGTTCTTCCGCTGGGGAACGCGAGCACCGCTCCATTCTCTGCCACAATGGCATCGAACAATCCTCTCTCGGGTAAAACGCGTTCCAGGTCGGATAGAATCCGGCTGTCACGAGGATCACCACGACCCCGCGCGACTTTGCTTCGACGATCGAGGCAAGAGCATCAGGATCTGCACGTCCGTTGGATGCGATCGTGCCATCGTAATCCAACGCAATAACACTCAGCTTCATTGCCGCGAATAGGTTCCGTTCGGTTAAAAAAGGAACGCCTTAGCGGTCGAAGTCTCCCGCGGCTTCGGGTTGATAGTGAACCCTGGTCACCTTCATTCGACGCACGCCTTGCGGCACCTTCCACTCGAATTCATCCCCGACGCGGTACCCGAGCATTCCCGCTCCGATGGGCGCGAGAACGGAGATTCTCTCCTCGTCAATATTCGCGTCCGGAGGAAATACGAGGGTGAAGGTGACGATCTCGCCGCTTTCGAGGTCCACCATCTCTGCACGTGAATTCATCGTCACGACATCCTTCGTCACCTCGTGCGGGTCGACCACAACGGCGCGTTCCAACTCTTCCGTCAGAGCCATCAAGTCACCGCGCGAACGTGAATTCGACGCTCCGACTTCTGCCAGCAGGTCATCGAGACGCTGCTTATCCTGGCTGGTGATGTGAATCGCGTTCCTCGTGGAATTCAAGGAAGCGGCGGGCTTACATATCGTTGGCATCGGCGAAACTTACGATCGTCCGAGCGACGGACCATGACTTAAGATCAATCCAATTGATAGCTTTTGCCTAAGCGCATCGGCCTTCAGCAGATCCCCCTCCTCTAGCAACGGTCAATTCCTCCACGTCCGTCCGCCCGGTCGAAGCGGCGGGCCGGCGATAGAATCCTCTGGGAGCCCGCTGCAGTGCCGCCATGCCCATGCGTTTCCGACCTGCGGACGAACCGGCGGCGAAGTTGCAAGCGTAATATCCGTTGGTGGAAAGTCGGGAGCGGTGGCGATTGCGCTGCCCCGGATCTCCTCCGTCGAAATTCATCATCCTGTCCTGGGTGATTGTTATCGTCGGAGTCTGATATCATGTTTTCGCGTTCCAGGTGGACGGCGTGGCAGTATCGTCTGGCAGATCCGGCTCGCGGTGCTGTATGGGGTCGCAGGTCTTTACATGTCCCTGCAGCCCGCTTCTGGAAGGCGTGCTGGAAAATAATTCTGTATTTTGCTTTGCGCGGCGTCCGGCATGCCGGTTGGATTTTGGTCGACGGCATCGTGACCCTTTCTGGGCATCTTGATTTGGAAGCAGTGGCCCTCCAGTTCTACCTGGCTAATCGGGACGCTGGTCGGCATTAGCCCGATCTTCAGCGGGGGCATCTCTCGGTTCCTCCTGGCCATGGCCGCGCGCGGCCCGAAAGTGATCGCATGATGCCGAGTCGGGTCAGGGCAGTTGTCACGCCGCCGGAGAGGCGTATTCTTTGATGGAAGGTAAATTATGAACCCACAAGATGAAGAGAAGCACTGGCGCGAGCATCACGAAAAGCAGCCATTCGTAAAACCTGACCAGACCTACGAGCACTGGGCTCCGGCCTACCGAACGGGCTACGAAGGCGCCCACAAGAATCCGGGCAAGAAGTTCTCGGAAATGGAAACCGAACTGGAAGCGGAATACGCGAAGCAACGACCGGTTCTTCCTTGGGACGAAGCGAAGAACGCGGCGCGAATCGCTTGGGACAGACTCGGCGGCGTGATAACGCCGGGCGATGTCTCGCGCGGCGTGCGCTACGACTAATCGGCGATTGCGCTGAGGGGCCCCCAATTTCAGGCCCGCACTCCCGTGCATGATGCCGCCGTCGGCGAAAACCGTCGTGACGGTGATGTAACGGGGGCGACGCCCGCAAGAAACGCGACCACTTTCGCGATCTCTTGCTGCGGACCCTGCTCGGAATGTCCGATCAAGGGGTACGGGCTCAACAATGTGGAGTTGGGCGTCGGCCGGTCGCAGTACTTTTGGATATCGGAAATCGAAAGCCCGGAAGGCGGCCTCAATCGTCATCCCCAATCCAACGATTCCTTCTTCTACACTCGGACCGAGCAGTGCCACGAAGGTAGCGCCCGCCAGATACAAATGGGGACGCCTGACCGCCGATGGACTGCTCGGATGCCTCCTGAAATAGGAATCCATTTCACGAACGGTTAGCGCAGTCTTGCTGAGCTCCTGCAATCCGCTTCGACCATTCGACGACGCTTTCTTTGTCGCTCTCAGAAATCTGCTCGAGGGCGCACGCTGCCCAGAATTTTGTAAGGAGGGTGTTGCCGGAACTTCGATCGTTGGCGGGCGCTCCGTGGCGACAACAACTTGTTCGATACTGGGCTTTCTGCACGACGAGAAGGAGACAGGCGTTTTCATGCGAATGGGTTGGGTGATTGCTCAACTTGCGGTTGAGTGCCCAAGGCACTAGGACAATTAAGGAATTAGATCGATAGCTTTTAGTATGCAGTCGTCTTTTAACGCCGTGTGAACTTATCGCCGGCGTATGCCCGACCCTGGCGCTCAAATATTCGGCAGCAGATCGAAGTATTCGTCGTCCTCGTTCGATCCGCCCTCACCCTTGCCCAGCATTTCGACCGATTCGACAAACTCGATCCGTTCGATCCACTTCACCATCTTGTAGCCGAGCTGGTTCTCCACCCGCAGCCGCAGCGGCGCGCCATAGATGGCGGTCAAAGGCGCCCCATTCATGTCGAAGGCCAGCATGGCTTGCGGTTTCATCGCGTTGGAGATGCTCTGCGTGTCGTAGTAGAGGCCGCCATACAGCGACTCGCCGTAGGAGTAGAATGCGAGTGCACGTGCTTCCGGCTTCGGCTTGACGTGTGCGATGAGTTTCCGCAGCGAAAGGCCGCGCCACTCCGCAATCCCGGACCAGCCCTGGATGCAGTGATGCATCGTGACCGACTCCTCCGCCTCCATCTCTCGCATCTCCTCCAGCGACAGTTCCACTGGATTCTCCACGAGGCCGCCGACCTTCAATCGATAATCCCGAAAGCCGTCTGCCTCCATTCGTTTCCAGTCTTCACGCTCTGGCATCCGCCCATTTGGCCAAAAATGCGGAGAGACTTGCTCGCGCGTATAAGTCTGCTGCGGGACCAACCGGTCCAACGTGACTAACCCGAGCGGTTGCGTGACGGCCCGTTGCGTGCGTTGCAAGACGCGCGGGAAATACCACGAAATATAATGCGCTGCGATCCATGAGATCACGACGACGGCGATCCCGATCAGTCCCAGCACCAATCCGGTCCATCCCATGTCATCCACTCCCAGCACGATGTGATTCATGTTTCGGCGCAAGCCCGTCATCGCGACCAACGTCACGTGCACCGCGACGAATCCGGCGAAGCCGACCAGCAGCAAAAAGTGAATCGAGCGCGCGCACTGCCGCCCGCCAAAGAGCTTCGCATAACGCGGCCATCGGTTGACCAGCGCGGGTGACATCGCCATCCCCGTCATCATCGACAACGGCGCCATCACAAACACGGTCGCGAAATACGCAAGCTGCTGGAGCGCGTTGTATCCATAGAAGCCATTCGGCTCGGGAGGAAAATGGAAGTTCGCGTAATGCACCAAGTTGTTCCAAGCCTGCACGAAGACGTCTGTGGAAGTCGGCACGAGGCGCTGCCACTGGTGGTTCGTAAACAGAGCGCATACGTAGAAGAGTCCGGTGAGCACAAAGCCATAAACCATGATGAAGTGCCATGCGCGCGCCACTCCGACGGTGTGCCGGTAGCCCGGCGTCGCTACCGCCGGCGAGATGTAGCGGGCGTCCTGTTTCGCGGTCCAAGCCTTGTCCTTCGGTATCTTGAGTGGCGTGAACCGCAACCATTCGGTGCCCGGCGTGCAATGGTCGTTCAGATACAGTCGAGGATGATCCATCAAGATCGACAGCCCGCTCCGCATCAACATGAAGAGAAACGCCATATTGAAGAAGTGCGCCCAGCGGATCCAGCCGGGAAACCCACGCGGCGCGCTGACCGCGTCTCCGATCGATGCTGGTACCGGCGGAATATAAGGCAAACCAAATACTGCCGCCTGCACCCAGGCCGGGATTAACAGGCACATTACAAACCCGGCAAAAATAACCAGTAGGGAAGGTCGAATCCACACCCGGAAGCGCCGGTCTGGCGGGTAATGCACGGCGCGGTGAGCCTCATCAAACGGAATCATTCGCAACCAGATAGTAGCCGAGATCCTGTTCGCGTCCGACCGAAAAATAGCCAGCTCCGTTAGACTCCCCCCCCGGTTGGGCCGCTGCGAGCGCAAGCGCACAAATCTCGAGTTCCGAGCGTCCCGCTCCCAGGGCCAGCTCTTCGCATTGGCGTTAACGATCACGGGTGAGAAAGTCCATCTCCGCGAAGTAGCTGTGTTCGCGAATTGCCGCGTCTACCAGACTGGTGCTCCGCCTGGATCCCCGTCTGCTGTCGATGAAGCCGAAGCCGTTGAACCGTCAGTTTGAATACTCGGATGAGTGACGTCGCTTTGTGCTTGGTTCGACACTCAGATACCCATGTTAGAGAAAGCCGTGGCAAAACGGCCCACGATTGCGACGATTTTTGGATGCGATGCTTCCAACCCTGCGATGGAAAGGCGCAAGCCATGCAAGGCAGTGTCTTCGAGCTGAGTATTCTTCTCTGCACGTGCGGCCTCGTGTGTCGAGGCATCTGCGAAGCGGGTGATGCGGGAGGCCTGGTCGTGATGAGTTTCCGCAAGTTTTCCCACTTCTGATTTCAACTCCGCAACTAGCTTCAGCAGCTCCGCCTTCCGATCGCTGGGAATCTTGCGCGCTCGTTCGAGCGTGGACTCGATTGCTGCGATGCGACCCTTGATCATGGCGGAAGGGAGAACGGATGCTCATCACGCCACTCGTTGGCCGGGCACGGCTTTCTCTGTCATGTCGTGTTCATCCGCGCCAGCCATCACGTCCCTCGACAGGTCGACGTAAACGGTGGATTCGTCGTAGCTGATCCGAGAAATCTTTTCCGTCGGTATGCGGATTGCCTTCCCGGAATACCAAGGCCCGAATTGGACCACGATTTCGCGAATGATCCATGTTCTGCCATCGATCAAGAAATCGGCGAGTTCACCGACCTCACCGTCCGTGGCTTCGACCTTGTAGCCTTTGATGAAACGGGCGCTGCGAAGATGTGAATCGGGGACCCGATGTTTCAGATCGGTCACACGGGGCGGCGGCACGATTACCGGATAATCAGCCAGGCCCCACAACGGCCAGGATTGAGCATAGTAGGGATACCCGTAGTGGCGGTGATACTCCTCTTCATGCTGGCGGGAGACGGGCTTGTGCTCGTCAATCGAAGGACTCTTTTCGATTTGTCGCCGGGTCAAATCTACGAGGAGCACTTTTCCGTCGGGATAAAGGTGACCGAGGGCCTGGGGAGAAATGAGCACCAAGCGCCCTGGCAGCCATCCGCCAGTGTCAGCGACCAGATAGCGCACAGACCAATCTTTATCATCAAGATAGAAATCCCTGACGTGCCCAATTTCGCCGTCGGTGGCGCGCAGTTTCTCTCCGTAACGTTGCTGAATGCTGTGTAACATAATTATCCTTCTTTCTCGCTGAGGCACCCTCCGCTGACGATGCCGTGCTCGCCTCCCACCGGTGAAAAGCCGGACGCGGATTCCAGCAGCCGCCGACGCGCTGATTGAAGCCGCTGGACCATTTCCGCGGCCATGCGCTTGAAGAGTTCAAAGCCAAGCGAAGGATCGGCCTCGCATCGTTCGCGCAACACTGTTCCGTAAAAAAAGATCGCGCTCGTTGGGCTCAAGGCGCGGGCGGTGAATTGCCATTCATATGGCGGGAAAAGCCACGACCAGCCCAACACTCCACCAGGTTCAATTCTGCCGGCCACGACTCTGCGTTCGCCGGATTTCGTGGCGGCTGTGAGCTCGACCGCGCCCTCTTCGATTAGATAGAATCGATTTGCGGTCTCCCCCTGATGAAAGATGACCTGACTTTCATCAAACTGAGTTCGACATCCACAGGCCGCGAGAATGCCGATGTGTTCGTCGCTCATCCCGGCGAGAAAGGGACTTGCCGCAATGTCATTTCTCAAATCGTCCCGGTTCATCGTGCGAATGGTGGAAGATCCGCCATGGCATTTTCCATCTCTGGTAATGACGGAGACTGCGGTGAAGCAACCTCTCTTGCGATCGTCCAATATTCGTTTCCTGTGCTCACTCGTTCCCTCTCCTCGTACGATCGCTTCCCTGTTTTAATCGGCTATGACTGAGTTTGGATCATATCGATAGATTTTGCCTATGTGGTTACTCTTTCGGAAATATTCGATGAACGATGAAGGCGGAGACGGCGAGCGACATCGCCGTGGCGAGCACGACTAAGTAATCCATGACTTCCTTGGGTTGATGGTGTTCACTCTTCCCTTGTTGAAAACTGGAACTGATTTGGAGCGTCCTTTTGCCCGTGGAGACGATAAGAGCAGCATCTCCAACGACGCAGAATCGGGTTCCGCTATTTTTGCCCCCGGTGTTGTGATGCCGTCTCACACCGGAACGATGGCATGCCGCGATAATAAATCAAAGACTCTTTTGAGTTACTCTAATTTCTTCCTATGATTGAACCCATGAAAACAACAGGTTGGCGCACGCGCCTGATGGAAAGCACGCGGGGAAAGATTCTTGATTTGCTGAGGACGAAGGAGCAAACCGTGAACGAGTTGGCGGCGGCCGTGGGCTTGACCGACAACGCGGTGCGCGCACACCTCGTAAGCTTGGAACGGGACGGACTTGCGCACCAGTCAGGAACGCAAGCTGGCTTCAGAAAACCACATGCAACTTATGCGCTCACTCCAGAAGCTGAGCAGATTTTTCCAAAATCTTATGGCGTCCTCCTCGACCTCATTCTCATCGTTATTTCAAAACAATTGAGTTCGAAGGAACTGCGTGCGGCGATGCGCGAAGTCGGGAGAAGGGTCGCGGATAACCATCTGTCGGCGATCAAAGGCAAATCGCGGACAGAAAGAATCGAAACTGCTCTGCGTATTCTCAAGGATCTCGGCGGGTCCGCGACCTTTGAAGAGAGCGAAGGGAAGCATTTGATCCGTGGCAACGGATGCCCTCTCGCCGCCGCCACCAGCCGACATCCGGAAGCATGTCTCATCGCTGAGGCTCTGCTGACCCAGATCATTGGCGCCCCCGTCAAAGAACATTGTATTCACGGAAACGCGCCGTCCTGCCGCTTCGAAATTCGGCGATCTGGGGACGATGGTTGATTTTGAACAGATTTCTCGATGCAAAGTGGACGGCGCACGTCGCAAGGATTGCGCTTCGTGTGGCGTTGGCGGCCGGGTTTCTATCCGCCGTCGCGGATCGCTTCGGTCTTTGGGGTAAGCCGGGTACTCCCGGTGTGGCGTGGGGCGACTGGCCGCATTTCCTGATTTACACGGGCAAGCTGAACTGGTTCCTGCCGGTCGCTCTCATGCCGACTGTGGGCGCTATCGCCACGCTCGCCGAAACGGTTCTCGCCATCCTTCTGCTGGTCAATTGCTGGCCCCGCCAGACCGCGCTGGCCACTGCCACCTTGCTCCTTTTGTTTGCTCTCGCGATGACATTTGCCTCAGGGATCAAGCCGCCTCTGGATTATTCTGTCTATGTGGGCGCGGCCGCCGCCTTTTACCTGGCAGCAACGTCCAGGTTCGTCACCACACCGCATTTCAAGAGCAGGTGAAAAATTCCACGACAATCCTAACGGTCGGGCATTCCACGCGCACGCTTGATGAGTTTGTTGCGCTGCTGCAAGCGCACGACGTCCGCTGCGTCGTAGACGTCCGGACGGTCCCGCGCTCTCGTCACAATCCCCAGTTTAATAAGGATTCGCTGCCAATTTCTTTGCGCAAAGTCGGCCTCGGATACCTTCATATGCCAGGCCTCGGCGGTCTTCGCCATGCCAAGGCCGATTCCCTCAACGCTGGCTGGCGCAATGCCTCTTTTCGCGGCTACGCCGATTACATGCAGACGCCCGAGTTTGCAGAAAGCCTCGAAAGCTTGATCGAGCTGGCGAAAGAAGATCGTATCGCCATCATGTGCGCCGAAGCAGTGCCTTGGCGCTGTCATCGGTCGCTCATTGGCGACGCCTTAACGGTTCGCGGCATACGCACCGAGGACATCATGAGTTTGACTCGCCGCCAGGTTCACACGCTTACGCCCTTTGCCAAAGTCCACGGCAAAACCGTTACCTATCCCGCAGAAAGTCCCGAGCACGCGAAAAAGAAGACGGTGCCAAAACGCAAAAGCGGAGCGCGCAAAGTGGAATCGTCGACGTTGTGATCGCGTACAAAACATCGAAAAATGCGCGCATCCTCTTCGTCGGGATCAATCCGCATCCCGGCTCATTTCGACGCGGCGTCCCTTTTTCGAACAACAAGATGTTTTGGTACCTGCTGAACCGAGCCGGTTTACTTCAAGAAACAGAAAGTGATCTGAAAAACGACCGATTGCTGAAGACGATCTACGACACAAAGTTCCTCCCGGAATACCGGCTCAATTTCATCAACCTCGTGGACCGTCCCACGGTGGACGTAACCGAACTAAGAAAAGGCGAAGAGCAGGCCGGCGTTAAACGCGCCCTAAGAATCATTCAGAAATACAAGCCGATGGTGATCTGCTTCATCGGCAAGATAGCCATCAAAACCTTTTACGGGGTCGGCCAATACGACTGGGGCTGGCAGCCGGAGATCGAGGGCACGCCGGCTTATCTCATGCACTTCCCGATTCGAGGTCCCGCCGTCGTCCGCGAGACAGAATTGAAAGAATTGAAGCACGTCACCGATAAGCGTTGAGGCGTGTGAGGTGGAGAGCGGATCGTAGTAGTAGATTAGACAACGATCCCTCTTTCCTCCAGAATCGTCGCCACATCTTCCACGCTGGCATCGGGCAGAATTGTGCCATCAATGTCGAGAGTCGGACTCATGCCCTGTCCTGTCGCGACCTGGAGTTCTTTTCCGTACGCCGGATTGGTCGTCACATTTCTTATCTCGTATGGAATGTCCAGCTCGTCCAAAAAGCCCATGACCGCGGCCGACGCCAGTCCCCAGGTCCAGGCGCAGGCGAAGTTCGTCATTTTAAGCAACGAGGAAGATGGATTCGCGCATGCGCTGGAAAAGTTTATTCTCCCGCGGGCGACCTCTCCTTCGAACTGAGAAACACCAATGAGCAAAACACCGCCGAAAAACGAATTCAAAGTTGGAGACCATGTCGAGTGGAACTCGGAAGCGGGCCGCGTTCGGGGAACGATCAAGAAAAAGGTAACCTCAGCGACCAAGTTCAAGACTTATACAGTCCGCGCCTCGAAGGAGGAGCCGCAGTATTTGATCAAAAGCGATAAGACGGACCATATGGCAATGCACAAAGGCGCAGCTCTGACGAAGCTCGCTAAAAACAAGCGCGCCTGACTTCGCAAAAATCGCGCGCTATTTAGTCCATGTTTGTCTTGCCTATTTTCTCTAGGCGTTCAAGCTGCGTCTCGCAATCATGAATACGAACTTAACAAATGAACCATCCGACCGGAGCGCGGCTTCGCCGGCGTATCAGGCATTCCGCATTCTCCAAATTGGCTTTGTCGCTGCGCCGCTCGTGGCCGGTCTCGACAAATTCTTTCACCTGCTCGTCAACTGGGATCAGTATCTGCCATCTGTCGTCGCCCGGCTGTCACCGATCCCCGGGCATCAGTTGATGCTGGTGGTCGGCGTGATCGAGATCATTGCCGGCCTCGGCGTCGCGTGGAAGCCACGCATCTTCGCGTGGGTGGTGGCGGCGTGGCTGGTGGTGATTATCATTAATCTCCTGCTCATTCCCGGCTACTTCGATATCGCCTTGCGCGATTTCGGTCTCTTCCTCGGCGCCCTCGCATTGGCGCGGCTCAGTCAGCAATTCGCCCGCGCCTGACATGAAGGATTACCAATACCTGATCATCGGCGGCGGAATGACCGGTGCCGCTGCGGTGAACGGCATTCCGACAGAGAACGGAATCGTCGTTGACCAGTTCCTTCGCACGACCAACCCCGATATTTATGCGGCGGGCGATGTCGCCGCGTTGCAGAACCCGGCGTTGGGCAAGCGCATGCGCGTCGGACACGAAGACAACGCCAACACGATGGGACGATTGCCGGTCGGAACATGGCGGGAAAATCTGAGCCTTACGATCATCTGCCCTTTTTCTATTCCGACATGTTCGAGCTCGGATATGAAGCGGTGGGTGAAGTCGATTCGCGCCTGGAAACGCGTTCTCTGACTGGAAGCGGCCTAACGAAGAAGGCGTCGTCTATTATCTAAAGGACGGCCGCGTCCGGGGTGTCTTACTCTGGAGTGTGTGGGATCAGGTGGAGGCTGCGCGCCGGTTGATCGCGGAGCCCGGACCATTCACGCGTGAGAATTTGAAAGGGCGCCTTCCGGCGAAAACATCATGACCGCTGAAACCAATCCAAACCAACTCGAACAGCTAAAGAAATTCACCACCGTGGTCGCCGATACGGCGGACTTCGAAAGCATCCGGCAGTTCCAGCCGCAGGATGCGACCACCAACCCAGGTCTGGTTTACGCGGCGTCGCAGAAGGAAGATTACAAGCACTTCCTCGACGAAATATTAGTCAACCGCGGCAAGTCGGGACTGAGCGGTGCAGCGCAGACTGAGGATATCATCGATCGGCTCCTGATCCGCTTCGGCGCGGCAATGTTGGAGATTGTACCGGGCCGAGTCTCGACTGAGACCGACGTTCGCTATTCATTTGATGTCGAGGGTTCGATCAAAAAGGCGCGGCGCTTGACCGCACTCTACAAGGACGAGGGCATTGAGCGCGAGCGCGTGCTGATCAAGATTGCTTCCACTTGGGAGGGCCTCATGGCGGCGGAGCAACTGCAGAAGGAAGGGATCAAATGCAACATGACCCTGCTCTTTTCGCTGCCGCAAGCTGTCCGCGCTGCGGAAGCGAAGGTGCAACTCATATCGCCGTTCGTCGGACGCATCTACGATTGGTTCAAGGCTGCCAACAAACGCGATTACGTCGGTGCGGAAGATCCGGGCGTGCAGTCGGTGCGGCAAATCTTCGCCTATTACAAACACTTTGGTTGCGAGACGGAAGTGATGGGGGCCAGTTTTCGCAACGTCGGGCAAATTCTGGAGCTGGCGGGCTGCGATCTCCTCACGATCAGCCCTGATCTAATGAAAGAACTTTCGGAGTCGCATGATGTCGTCGAGAAAAAGCTCGCCGCGGAAAACGCAAAAGCCGCGCAGGTTCGGCGCCTGGAATTGGACGAGAAGAAGTTCCGCTATCTCCTGAACGAAGACGCGATGGCGACCGAAAAGACCGCGGAAGGAATCCGAAAGTTCGCGGCAGACATTGCCAAGCTGGAGAACTTTGTCCGGAGCAAGGTTGCTTAATCTCGCCCGGGCGCTGCGACGCAGATGAGATCGGAGGACAAGCCGCAATAGGTCTTGGCCGCCTCCAAAGCCCCTGAAGCGTCCCCAGAACCGGAACGTTCCGCTCCTCTTTCGCTCAGGCAGCAAAGAAGCGTTCGCCAAATCGGGCCATCCCGAACTGCCCGGCTGATCCCACCGGAATATGTGGTTGAAGACGGCGCTTACGTGGCGCGCGGGGTGCATGGCCAACCATTTACATCGATCCCGAAGCCGAGATGATTGTGGTGCGTTCTGCTTCGAATCCCATCGCCGCCAATAAAGCTAACGATCCGACTTCGCTGCTCGCGTACACGGTCGTCGTCGCGTATCTGATGGAGAAATAGGAGAACCCAGAAATGAGCCTGCCGGAACTGTTCGACTTACAAAACAAGACCGCAATCGTCAGCGGCGGTGGCAACGGCATCGGAAAAGCGTGTTGCCTGATGCTGGCCAAATTCGGCGCCAACGTCGTGGTCGCCGATTTGAAAACTGCAGACGCGCAAGCAGTCGTCGATGAAATCACCGGCCAGGGCGGACAAGGGCTGGCCGTCTTCTGCAACGTTCTCGAAGACGACGACCTAACGAATCTCGTAAACAAGTCGCTGTCGCATTTCGGTGCGGTGCACATCCTCGTGAACAATGTCGGCGGCGGCGGAGCGGGCCGGGAAAGCCCAGACCAGATCACCGTCCAGCAGTTCGCGCACGTTTTTCAACTCAACGTCTTTAGCATGTGGCGCCTCTCGCAACTCTGCGCGCCGCACATGAAAAAAGCCGGCTACAGCTCGATCGTCAATATGTCCTCGATGAGCTCGATCAATAACAGCCCGGCGATTAGCGCGTACGCCTCGTCGAAAGCGGCCATCAATCACATGACATCGAATCTGGCTTTCGATTACGGCCCGGATATCCGCGTCAACGCAGTTGGGCCTGGCGCGGTGCGGACCGATACGCTGGCTTCGGTGCTGACGCCGGAAAGAGAGAAGAAAATGCTGGCCCACACCCCGCTCGGACGCCTGGGAGAAGCCGAAGACATCGCCGGCGCCGTACTCTATTTCGCCGCGCCGATTTCGAAATGGGTGAGCGGCCAGGTATTGTTCGTCAACGGCGGCGGAGTGCAGACGCTGGATTGAGATAAATCATTCTCTTCCTCGGATCGAGAAATGCCGCCCTTCAGGTCGTGCCGGACCACCGACTCCGCGCCAGCGTTGCGGTCCGCTTCTGATCAGACCACTGCGGCGCCGCTTGCCGGCGTGACTCGAGGTCAATCTTCGATTTCAGAAAGATAACACGGCGGGCTGGCGCATCTGATCGGCTCGTCATCCGCACCAGGACTTTCCGCTTCAAGATTCGGAGACACCACTTTGCTCTCCGCGCCAGCGGCAATGCGAACGGATTCGCGTTGCTTTTCCGCAGCCCGTCGACGGCCCCGCTTTTCCGCGCTTTGGCCATCTGACTACGTCCCGATTCCAGTCGCTCCCCCACGCGGTCTCCTCACTAGTGGACGGGAGCCTCCGACCTGGGCAGTGCGCGTTCACTTTCGTGAATCGGCTCACTTTGCATCGTGAAATCGCGCGTTCGGCCAGGTGTGCTGTAGTCGTAGCGACCGCGATGAACTACTGGCGCAGTCAGGAAATTGCCATGAGGCGGCGGCGACGGGGCGGTCCACTCGAGGGTGGTTGCCTCCCATGGATTCTCCTCAACTTTTCTACCCTTCTTGATGCTCCAGAAGAAGTTGATGATGAATGGAATTTGCGCCACGCCCATGACCCACGCGGCAATTGAGATGGGCGTGTTCCATTGGAATCCGGAAAGTCCCCAAACGTGTTCGCCCGCCAGGTTCCAGCCTTGTCCGCCGTCGTACCAACGGCGGTGCATCCCGAGCATTCCTTGCAAGAACATCGGAAAAAAGATCACGTTCATACAAATGAGCGATGGCCAGAAATGAACCTTGCCCCAGAACTCATTCATGACTCGGCCGGTCGCCTTGGGAAACCAATAATAAATGCCGGCGAAAAACGCGAAGATCGTCCCCGGCGCGACGAGGTAATGCGTTGACGGAGCCGATCAGCGAAGAGGTAATCAGGAGAATAAATGCGATCAGCCAGAGCGTTTGCCCATTAAAGATTGCGTCAAAGGTCGGCCTTTGTCCGCGATAACTGAGAGGGGTGTGTACTATGTCCAGCCGCCTTTGGCCGCACCGCCGGGGACAAAAAAACTTAGCAACATGATAACGCCGCCGGCGAAGTAAACCCAAGAACTCGCCATGTTGATCTTGGGAAACGCCATATCCGGCGCGCCGATTTGCAACGGAACGACGAAATTCCCGAAAGCCGCAAAGCCAATCGGGACGACGCCGAGAAAGATCATGATCGTGCCGTGCATCGCGCCTAACGAGTTGTAGAACTCCGGCGTCATCCTCCCGTCCGGCATGCTGACAGCGCCGAAAAAATTATTCAGGACATTGCCCAGGACAGGCAACGCTCGCCCGGGGTAGGCGAGCTGCCACCGCATCAGCATCATCAACATGAAGCCGACCAGCAACAAGAGCAGCCCGGTGATGAAGTATTGGATGCCGATCACTTTGTGATCAGTGGAGAAGACGTACCTGCGCCACCATCCGAGTTCCTGGTGCTGCGAACTGAGATCGTGGTCGTGTTGCATTATTTGACGAGGACAGCGGCCTTCATTTGCGGATGAAAGGTGCAGGTGTAGGGAAAATTCCCTGACTCGGTAAACGTGTGTCGCCAGGTTTGATCAGGATCGATCGACGCCGAGTCGAAGGTGGCAGAGGTAGCCGTATGCGGCGTGATGTCTTCGTTCTTCCATTCCACTGTATCTCCGACTTTCACTTCCAGCGTGGAAGGATCGAATTTCATGTTTCGCATGACCACGTGCAGGACCGCTGGCGCATTGGTCTCTGCCACCGGGCTGCGGACGGCGGTCGCTTGAACGCTTGACACATTCGGCTGGGATTGCGGCGGGTTGCCAAGATTTACAATCGCCTCGTTCAGGTTGCTGTCGTAACGCGCCGAACAGAATCCCACTACGAAAATCATTAAGCCGAAAAAAACCAGGATCCACAGCGAGAATGGCTGAATGCGAATGCGCGGGTCGCCTTTCCCGGGCTCGATAAACGCGTGCAGATTGCGCACATTCGCCGTTTCTTCGTAATCAACACCTTGGCGAAGGTGCTTCGAGGAGGTCGGGATCATTCGGCGAGCTGTGTTGTGGGAAACGCGCGTCCGCATCAACGGGGCGAGAGGACTTGGATCCAGTCGCCCCCCTCACAAGGTCATGCGGCGGGAGAACGCCGGTCTCCCGCCGCACGGAATTATCTGTCGTAGCTTATTTGTTCAGCGATTTCTGAAGATGCTTCGCATGCTCCAGATGGGACGTGAAAATCGGCCCGGCGCTCTCGAGCAGGCTTTTCAGCTCGGCGTTTTTCGTATTCGGGATGAGCGTCTTTTCGATGACGCCGATGACGGCCTCGTGATAGCTCACTTCGTTATCGACATAAGCCTTGTCGAACTCCGCGCCGCTCATCTTCTCCAGCTTTGCCAGCATTTTATCGCCGTCAGATTTGAGGCTTTTGCTGGTGGCGCTTTCCTCCGGGGTGACGCCAAGTTTTTTTGCCAGCGCGGTCGCTTTGGCATTCACCGCCGTGTGATCGCGCACCATCGTTTGGGCGAATTCTTTCACTTCCTTGCTGCTCGCTTTTTCCGCGGCGAGTTTGCCGGCTTCGATATCGACGTTGTCGGCCACGACCGCGATCATGGCGATCTGCGCATCATTGGGCGGCGATCCCGCGGCGCTGGTCTGCGCGTAAGCAGTGTCGAACGCCGTCAAAGCGGCCGACGTGGCGATAATAGCGATTAGTTTCATCATATTAGGTTTCCTTCTGGATGGTTGATGCCGGACGAATCGCTTCTGCGCTCCAGCCGAGCACCGTTGGTTTCGGAGAGTCTGCCTGTCCAAAGCAATTAGTCAAGATAAGCCATTACTAATTGCTCGGTTGCTCTTTTGCGCCTTCTGCTCGATCGTGCTGTGTGAACCTCTCACCTGCCCTAAAGGACATCTGCGCACCGGGCGACGTGCGGACCCTCGTCGACGCCTTCTACGGCAAAGTGAATCGTGATGAGCTGCTCGGGCCGATCTTCAACAAAACCGCGAAGGTCGATTGGGCGGCGCACCTGCCGACGATGTACCGCTTCTGGGAGTCGCTCCTCTTCAGCGCGGGCACTTATCAAGGTGCACCATTCCCGAAGCACGCGGTGCTTCCGGTGGATCAAACCCATTTCGAGCGGTGGCTGATGCTTTTTGTAGAAGCGGTCGACGAAAACTTCTCTGGACCGAAAACTGAAGAAGCCAAAGGCCGCGCCGTATGCATCGCCGACACTTTTGCCCGGCGCATGGGTGTTCTAACGGATCCCGCACGTCTCGCGCGAATTCATTGGCCGGGCGTTGCCTGCTAAATGTCTGGGGGGGTGCACCTGACCAGAACAGATTTTCGGATGCGTGCCGGACGCTTGATGCACGTAGCCGGGTCTCTTCCGCTCTCGGCAAAACAACGGAAAAGCTCTTAAACTTGGGGGCGACCGAATCATCGCCGTAACGGAAACCGCGGGCTCGTAGTTCCTCCTCACGATGATAGCGTTCGCGCGCGGCGAGAATGGCGGAGCGACCGAGATAGCCGACAACCTTTTTCTCGTTCGTTCGCTCCACCACTGGCAACCGGCCGATGTCATGTCTTAACATGCGCGCGACGACGTCATGCAAAGTCTCGTCGGGATAAGCCAGGCGGAGATTCGTCGAGCCTGCGTCCAGAACGGTCAGCGTTTCGTCGTTGGAACGATCGAACGCGCGCACCACATCACCTCGCGTGATGATGCCGGCCAGCTCACCCTTGTCGTTCGCGAGCAAAGTGCCTTGATGGGTGCAGACAAGCGGATCGCCACTCGCGATCCGGGCCGCGTAGCGCGGCAGTGGCGTGCTTCCCGCGATGAGCGGCACGTCCACTTCCATGACATCGCGCACCCGCATCATCTCGAGCACATCCACGCTGTATTCGCGCGCGATGTGCTGTCCGCGCCGCGCCAGTTTTTCGGTCAGGATGGAGCGCTTCATTAGCAGCACGGTGACGGCGAGTCCGGCCACCGACCCGCAGAGCAAGGCGGGCAACGCATTGATGTCGTGCGTCAATTCGAGAAGAAAAAACATGCCCGTGAGCGGCGATCGCATCGTCCCGCCCATGATTGCAGCCATCCCGACCATCGCCCACAGACCCACATCGCCGACCGGCGTAATCTGCCCAATCCCGGCGCCGAGCGCGCCGCCGATGATGAGCAACGGCGCGAGGACGCCGCCTGAAGTCCCCGAGCCTAGGGCGATCGACCAGACCAGAGCCTTGCCGACCATCAAACCGAGCAACGCTGCGCCAAGAATTTCGCCGCGCAGCATCTCATGAATCAATTCATAACCGACGCCAAGCACGCGCGGATCGATCCAGCCGCCGATGCCGACGAACACCGCGCCGATCGCCGGCCACCACATCCAGTGAATGGGCAGCTTCAAAAAGGCGTCCTCGCATAAATAGACCAGCCAGGTCAGAAATCCGGATCCGAAGCCGACGACAATGCCTATGCCGCATGCGACCAAGATTACGCCGAAGCCTAACGACGCGTGACCGGCAATGGGAAAGATTGGTCCCTCGCCGATAAGTGGAATGCGCAAGAGCCACGCCACAACCGACGCGACCGTCACCGGAATGAAACTGCGCGGCCGCCACTCGAAAAGGAGCAGCTCGACTGCGGGCAGCGTGGCTGCGATGGGCGAAGCGAAAACCGCCAACATGCCACCAGCCGCGCCCGCCACAAGCAACGTCTTGCGTTCCGCGGAAGTCAGATGAAACAACTGCGCGAGGATCGAGCCGATCGCGCCGCCCGTCATGATGATCGGACCTTCCGCGCCGAACGGCCCGCCGGTGCCGATCGAGATCGCCGACGAGATCGGCTTGAGCAGCGCCACCTTCGGCTGAATCAACTGCCGCCAAGCAGGATCGCTTCGAGCGCTTCGGGAATGCCGTGGCCGCGAATTTTTTCCGAACCGTAACGCGCCATCAATCCAATGATGAGCGCGCCCGCCACCGGCGCGAGAATCACCCACGCCCCGAGATGATGATGTTGAAGAGAATCGAGAACCGGCGAAAAGCGCTGGAAGAAAACCAGGTTGGTAATTTCCGCGATGAGCCAGAGCAACGCCTTCGCCACCAGCGCGCTGATTACTCCCACCGGCACCGCGAGGGCGACAAGCAAGAGCATTCGTCTGTCGGTGCGAAAATCACCGAGCAAAGCCTGCGACGTTTTTTGGCCGGACATTCGTGCTCGCGGCGCATTGTTCGTCAGCGAGCGCCCCTAATTTCAACATTTCGCCGCTCACGGCAACGGAATCCTAAGAATCCGAATGCGAGAAATGAAATCGCCAACGGCGCGCCGTCAGGTCCTAGTGCACCGAATAAATTTCTCCGGCCATTCGAATTTCAAATCAAAATTCGCGTCTTTCGGGCTCATGCAGGAACACGCGGGCGATCCGTTGCCGGATCGGCTCGCGAGGGTATTGATTTCCGCCCGTGACAAGCCACGCGTCAAAAACAAACGGGGCGTCTCAACGCCCAAAGGCAAGCTGAATCTGGGAAGGATTCTTTCTCAACGGCAGGTTCGTCCACGCCGCTCTCCGCGCTATGCCATTCTGTTCGTGCAATCCCGAACCGGGATCCCGCAGGCCGCGGAGAGCAGCTTGGCCGTCTCGAGCACGGACAAGAATGCTCTGCATGGGCAAGGAAAAACGAATGCAGGCAAATCTCGCGCTTTCGCCGCTTTAGTGTCCGCACTCGGGTTTCCTACCTTTTGCTACCTTTGAATGAAAATCCAGCCAAACAGCACTGACAGCTGAAACGGGTTGAACGCGATTTCCCCTCTGAACGCACACTGCTGGCGACAGGCGTATAATGGAGCAACGGACTGTTTTCGGATTATTAATCCCCTCCGCCAACCGGGGAGCTACAGCCACCGCAATGAGCGGATTTTTAGCCGCTGTAGATCGGCCTTCGTGCCAAAGTAGGGGGGGGTTTCTCCCTCGACTCGCAGCACCTTTCTGCGATGCTGAACGTCAGCAGCGCGCGTGGAGACTTAGCCAAATCTTAGCCATCACGACGGCTAAGAAATGGCTAATACGATCTGCGTCGTCTCTGCGACCGCTACGAGGGACCCACTGATGAAAAACGGCAAAAACACTGACTACGGATCAGAAGGTTTGAAGTTCGAATCTTCACGGGTGCACTTCTCCCGGCCGGCGGACTCT
>JBBSLZ010000004.1:0-35638 GCA_038233435.1 Chthoniobacterales bacterium | reverse complement strand
CTCGCGTCTGAAAAGCGGCGCGAGGGCGCGCCGCACTCCGAAAGCGCTGCGCGCGAAATGTGTGACGTCCACCTTGTTTCGCAGGCGAAGCCTGCTTTCGGAGTGCGTGCGCGTCCTCGCGCCGCTTTTCGGCGGCAAGGATCACGAGCCCACGCCCTGGCTACCCTTTCCGGCAGCCGACCACGATGGTTCGGCCTAACAAGACGTCGTTTCGATTCATGGCGCGGATGAAGGGCTCGTTTTCCAAATCGAGGGTGCGGTATTTTTTTCGCTCTTTCCGCAGGGCTAGGGCTTCGTAGAGGCGCAGCGGGAGCCAGAGGAGAAGGAACGCCGGCCAGGAACCGCGCTGGAATTTATCCACCGAGACGCTGATCTCACGGAAGCCGGCCGCGTCGAGCGCCTGCGCGAGGTAGAAGTAGCCGATCGGATTAATGTGCCCGTGGGTGGAGTGCTGGCGATCGTCGGCGAGACGGAGCGGGCCGAAGAGGTTGTGGAAGCCGAAGAAGAGGTAGCGTAAACGGGAGCGGAGGTTGAGGACGTTCGGCGTGGTGAGGATGCAGACGCCGCCGGGCCGCAGGACGCGATGAATCTCGCGGAGCGCGAGGCGGAAGTGATCGAGGTGCTCGATGACTTCGGTGCAGGTGACGAGATCGAAGGAGGCGTCGGCGTAGGGGAGAGCGTCGCGGTTCAGATCGGCCACGTCCACCTGGAGATCGGCGAGCGCGAGGAGGTCCTCCCGGTAATCGCAAGCGCGGGCGCGCACGGGGAAAGCGCGCCGAACCTGATCGATTAATTCGCCGCTGCCGGAGCCGAGATCGAGGTAATCGCCGCGCAATTCCGGCTCGTACTCGCGGATTTTTGCGAGGGTGGCGCGCAGGATGGAGCCGGTGCTCAGCCCTTCCTCGGGCACGCGCGCCATCGAGGTCTCGCCGCGGGCGAAGGCGGCCTGCCGGTCCGCTTCTTTCTGGGCCCGTGGGGTCGCGTGGCGGGGGGAGGGATTCGGGGAGATCACGGGGGCGCGCGGGGAGATGAAGGACGCGAGGAGCCTAGCACAGCTTTCCGGGAAGCTACTTGCAACCGCGGCCATCCGGTGTTCGTATCTTTTCAGGTAATCGCGAAATAACTCGTCATCTGGCGGCTCTCACGTCGACATCGAGTAAGATTTTTTCCCTCTACCGCTTCCAATCACATGATCCAATTATCAAAATCGTCTTCTTCTTTTCTCAGTCACCGCGCTTGGGCCATCGCCATTCTGGCTTGCCTAAGTGGCACTTTTCTCCTCGCGACGAGCGGCGCGCAAACGGTCCCGGCATACTCCAAAGTGATCATCTTCGGGGACAGCCTTTCGGACGTGGGCAATGTGCGCAAAAAGTTCGAAGATAAGTTCTTCGTCTCTTATCCGGGCGGGACTTTTAATTACAGCGACGGACGTTTTACGAACAGCTCCGATACCGATCCGGCCTCGACTATGTTCGTGGGCGTGTGGCACGAGCAATTGGCGCGGACGTTTCTTAATCTTGCTCCGGCCAGGGCGAGCTTGGACGGCGGCTCCAATTACGCTTTCGGCGGCGCCACCACCGAGGACGGGACGCGAGACATCACCGTCTTCGATAATCCCGCGCCTTTCTCGGGTGGCAGCAATACGATCACGGTCGATAACATGGGTCGCCAAATCGATCGCTATCTGAATGAGCAGGTGATAGATCCAGCCGCGCTTTACGTGGTCTGGGGCGGCGGGAATGATTTCTTCCAAAACGAGAGCCCGGCGAACGTCATCGCCACCTCGCAGCGGGTGGTGGCGCTGGTTAATCGCCTGGTCACCGCGGGAGCGAAGAACATCCTCGTCCCCAATGTCCCACCGCTCGGCGCGATCCCGTTCTACGCCAATGACGGAAACAAACAAGCCGCGCTCAACCGCGCTTCCGCCGACTACCGGCGGCAATTGAACTCGGACCTCGATGCCTATGTGGTCCCGGCGGGAATCACGCCCGCGCCGACGATTTCTCGTCTGGATATCTGGGCGCTCTTCGTCCGTTTCGTGGCCAACCCGGCGCGCTACAACTTTACCGACATGTGGCATGCGGCGAAGGGGATGTCTTCCGTTAACCCCGACAAATACATCTTTTGGGACGATATTCACCCCACCACGGCAGGGCATTTCGAGATCGCGAAGGAAGCCAACCGCCTCCTGAGTGGAGCGATCCAGCCGACTGCGCGCGCCCTGAATTTGGCTACCCGAGCGAACGTTCTGACCGGAGACAATGTGGTCATCGGTGGTTTCATCGTCACTGGTCCGGCGCCGAAACGAGTAGTCGTGCGTGGCCTCGGGCCATCGCTGACCGGCCGCGGGATTCCAGGAGCGCTGGCCGATCCGGCGATTGAGCTGAGAGCGGATGGCAATGTGACCGTGGCGACGAACGATAACTGGCGGGAGACGCAGGCGGTGGAGATCGCGGCCACCGGATTGGCGCCGCAGGATGATCGGGAGGCCGCCATCGTCCAGACGCTTGATCCCGGGAACTACACCGTCGTCTTGCGAGGCACCTCCGCCAGCACTGGGGTGGGTCTGGTTGAAATTTACGATGTCGATGCAGCCGCCAATTCCACTCTCGCCAACGTGAGCACGCGCGGCACCGTGGGGACGGGGGACGACGTGCTGATCGGCGGCGTGATCGTGGGGAACGGCGACGAGGCGATCACGATCGTGCGTGCGCTCGGCCCGAGCCTGACCGGAGCGGGCGTGGCAGGCGCGCTGGCTGATCCGACCCTAGAACTCTACGACAGCAATGGCGTCCAGATTCGTGCGAATGACGATTGGCGGACTGACCAGGAGAGCGCGTTCGAGGCGACGCAGCTCGATCCGACGAACGATCGCGAAGCGGCGATCGCGGCGTCGCTGGCGCCTGGTAATTATACCGCGGTGGTGCGAGGGAAAGGCGGCAGCACAGGCGTGGCGCTGGTGGAAGTGTATCGGATTCCGTAATGGAGCCGGCCCGCGTTCGGGCCGAAGGATCTTGATTCGAGGCTTTTCTCTTTCGGTGAGTGGAGATGGAGGTGAGAGACTTCGGCGCGAGGGCGCGCCGGCTCTACGATTTGCGCGGAGGAGCGCTTTTTTAGTGGATGGGAGATTGGGGAGTTGTTGGGCTGTCTGAGGCGGACGTGGAGGCAGGGTCTGGCACTAAGTCTTCCGCCCCTTTAAGGCGAGAGCGCTTTGAGGTGGCGTCAAAGTGGAACTCATAAATTTGGGTGGGCGGCTGAATCGTCGTCGCCGGCGATTGGGGCACGATCGAGATTGATCGCGGTGCGTCCGACTAACTAAAGACTTACTGGTGAGAAGATGACGAAGCAACGGTGCTTGGGGCCTTGGCAGCGCGGTGTCTCAGCGCAAAGAGGTGCTCGGCCTAGAACTCTCACGGAAGGCGCATTTGCCGAAAAAATATTATCGCGCTTGCGTGCTTTCGAAGTGTGCGCAGGCCAGAGGCATGCGCTACGTAGCACGTTCTCGCGCCTGGTAGCTCGACACGAAATCTGTGCGGAACGCGGCGAAGTTTTCTCGCTCGAGCGCGGCGCGCGCCCGCGTCATTAGGTCGAGGTAGAAGTGGAGATTGTGCAGGGTGATCAGGCGCAGGCCGAGGATCTCTTCCGCTTTGATCAGATGCCGGATGTAGCCGCGCGAAAAATCGGCGCAGGCCGGGCAGGTGCAGCCTTCTTCCAGCGGACTTTTTTCGAGTGCGAACTCGGCGTTCTTTAAGTTGAGCGGTCCGTGGCTGGTAAAGACGGTGCCGTGCCGCGCCAGGCGCGTCGGCATGACGCAATCGAACATGTCCACGCCGCGCGCGATGAGTTCGATGAGCTGCGGCGGTGTGCCCAGGCCCATCGCGTAGCGCGGCCGATCGGCGGGCAGATACGGCTCGCTGTTCTCGACCGCCAGCATCATCTCGTCTTCCGGTTCGCCCACGCTCACCCCGCCGATGGCATAGCCGTCAAAACCGATTTCGACCGTCGCCTCGGCGCTAGCGCGGCGCAGATCAGCAAACGTTGCTCCCTGCACGATGCCGAAAACGAGCTGGCGCATTTCTGATGGCTGATGGCTGATGGCTGATTGTTCATGGCAGCGGCGTGCCCAGCGAATCGTCATCTCCAAACTCCGCGCGGCATAGTCATGCTCACACGGCCAGGGCGGGCATTCGTCCAGCACCATCGCGATGTCGCTCCCGAGGGTGGCCTGCGTTTCCATCGCGATCTCCGGCGAGATGAAGGTGGGCGTGCCGTCGAGGTGATTTTGAAACCGGACGCCGTCTTCGGTGATCTTGCGCAGCTTCGCGAGGGAGAAGATCTGGTAACCACCGCTGTCGGTCAGGATGGGGCCGTCCCAATTCATGAACTGATGCAGCCCGCCGAAGTGTCGTATCGCCTCCATCCCCGGCCTAACGAAGAGATGGTAGGTGTTGCCGAGGATGATCTGCGTTTTGAGCTCGCGCAGCTCCCGCGGGCTGACGGCCTTGACTGATCCTTGCGTCCCCACCGGCATGAAGGCGGGCGTCTCGATGACGCCATGCGCGGTCGTGAGCCGGCCGCGGCGAGCCTTGGAGCCTGGATCGCCGCTAAGCAACTCGAACATGTGCGCTTACGTTTCGAGCGTCGGGAGCGATTGGCAAGTGCGTGGGGAGTATTCTCAACCCCGTCCCTGATGTCTGCTGGAGCGCGGACTGACAGTCTGGTGAACATCATGATGCAATCACAATATGCTTTGATGCGTGGGAACTACTCTGACGATCGAGGATGCACTTTTGGAGAAGGCCAGGAAGGTTTCGCGCCAACGCCATTGTTCGCTTCGGGAAGTGGTGGAAGATGCGCTTGGGGCTTCCTTTCCCATGGCTCTGAAGAAGGCTTCTTCGAGCGCGGAACGCCCCTTGAAGACATTCGCGGGCTTGAGGCTTCAGCCGGGAATCGATCTCACCTCTTCCTCCGCCTTGCTGGAAGCGATGGAGTCTTGATGATTCTTTTAGACGTAAACATCCTCGCCCGCTCCCATCGCGCCGACGCTGACCAGCACCAGCAAATCGAAAGATGACTGCAATCCGTCCTGCGGGCACTGAGCGGGGTGTGGGGGTGTCCGAGCTGGTGCTGAGTGGTTGCCTGCGGATTGTGACGCACCCAAAGGTGTTTAAAGAGCCTACTCCGTTGGACAAAGGGCTTGAGTTTGTGGAGGACTTCCGTTCCCGCGAGCAGGTGCATCTGCTGGGGCCGGGACCCGGCCACTGGAAGATTTACACCGAACTCTGCCGGAAAGCCGATGCCCGCGGCAATCTGGTGCCGGGTGCCTTTCACGCAGCCCTGGCCATGGAATTAGGGTGCGAATGGCTTACCCTCGACCGCGGCTTTGCCCGCTTCCCCGGCCTCGCCTGGCGGCATCCGCTCGATTAGTGCGAGCTGCGAGGACGCGCGCGCCGGGTCCGCCGACCATCGTCGTTTCCGGGGATCTCCTGGCCGGCCGCATTTAAAAAGACACAAGGCGGGATTGCTCCAGGTTCCCGTTACGCCGGGGAGGTGAGGGAGGGACCGAGGGCGCGCAAGACGTGGTCCGAGCGGAGATGGACCGTACGCCTAAAAGGGAAACGGCGCTCTTGGACAGCGCACCGTCGTTTCCGCGGCTTGCATTTTCTGGGTGTGAAACGGTTCCGTCCATTTCCGCAGACTGAAAGCCGGAGGGGCGTTTCCCGACGCGTTACCGGATTGGCGTGGCGACATCGGGAATTAAAAATCAACGCCGCTGGTCCATTGCAGGGTGAGCTGCGAGACGCGGATCGAAGTGCGATCAAATTCGCCGCCGAGGAGCACGCTACGGTTGACACTTTGACGGATCGGCAGGGCCCAAAGGAAGGCGAGATCCGTGTGGTAGCGTTCAGTCCGGTAGCCGGCGCCAAGGGAGAGTTTGTGCTCGAAGATGGCGGCGGTGAGGGGGGTGAGCGTTTCGGAGGGAACGGCGCTGCGGGCGTAGCTGTAGCCGCTGCGCAGAGTAAAATTCCCGGTGACGGTGTATTCGGCCCCGGTGCGGAGGACGTATTGGTCCTGCCAATATAAGGGCGCGATGTCGGTCATGGCGGGGGAGCCGACGAAGGCGTTGAGGTCGGGATTGCTCCCGTGCGAAAGTCGAATCTCCAGATTGTCGAAGGCGTCGCTCCAATCGATCCAATCGATCCCGGCCACGAGCCGTAATTGCGGCCAGGCCTGCCACTCGACGGCGCCGGAGAGCACCTGCGGCAATTTCGTTCGCACCAGCGCATCGTAGCGAAAAGTGGGGTCGATGAGCGCGAAGCCGCCGCCGAGTGCTTGCAACTGGGCCCGCGCATCGCCGGTGGCCCGGCCCTTTGAATCCACGTGGGTAGCCGAACGGTAGCTGGCGCCGAGAGTCAGCTTCGCGCTGGGATGAAACTGAGCGCCGAGACTAAAGCTGGGACCGACGCCGCTGGTCTCGAGGTCGAGGAGCGTTTTGAATCCGCGCAGGACCGGCTGGCTTTGAAAAGTGTAGGGAGCTTCGAGCTGGTTTTGATCGTAGATCAGACCAAGGCTGGCGCCGAGTGAGAGCCAGCGCGTCACTTCGGCGGCTAGCCCGATGCTCGACCGAACCGCGGTGATCTGCGAGCGATGCGTCTGTTTACCATAACTGGTCGTCCCGCCCAAACCGCCGGGGGCGTCCTGGTAACGCCAGTCGATCGCCGACAAAACGTCCGGCAGGACCGCGACCCCGATTTTGATCGGGAGATCGCGCGGTGCTGGGAACGAGATGGCTGCGGCGGGGAACAGGCCCGCCAGCTTTCGGGAGCGAGCGGTGTCGCTCCCCGCGCGCTCAAATTTCCCACGGATGAGGGTGCCGCCAAGGGTGAACTCGAGCTGTGTTTGGGAGGTCCCGGCCAGCGCAGCCGGGTTCGAGTTCATGGCGGCGAGCGCGCTGCCGGTCTGGGCGGCGTCTGCCCCACCTAACGCGATGCTGTGCGCGTCTAACCCGTCGTTGAAGAGGCCCGCGCCGAAAGCCAAAACACCGAAGAGACTCGGACAAGCGAAGGCGAGGATCACGCGCACCAGCGTGGAAATGGTTCGGGGACGCGCGGTGAACACGCCCTTCCCCAAGCGAAGATCGTGCCCGCGCGGGATGCGGAAACTACGGAGTGTAGCGGGCGGGCTCCCCCCAGCGCGGTAGGGAGAGGGTGAAAGTGGCTCCGTGGCCGGCTTCGCTTTCGCAAACCACGCCGCCCGACATGGCTTCCGCGAGCCGTTTCACAATCGAGAGTCCCAAGCCGGTCGAGCTCTCGCCTCCAGTGGGCTGCGCGCTTAACCGGGTAAACTTGCCGAAGAGTTTGGATTTATCGTCCTCGGTGAACCCCGGGCCTTCGTCCTGCACCGCCACAGAGACGTGCCCATTTCGGGATGAAGTCTGGACCCGGACGGTGGTCTCGTGCGGGGAATATTTCACCGCGTTCGAGATCAGGTTATCGAGAATCTGGATGGTGGTGCTTTGATCCGCCCGGACCCAAAGTTCAGCCGACGCCGGCACCGAAAGGGTGATTCTTTTCCGAGTCGCGTTGAGCTGGTGATGCTCGAGACTGGCGTGGACGAGGGCGTTGAGATTGCACCGCTCGATCTTCTGACTGAAGCGTCCTTCCTCCACCGCGTTGGCGTCCAGCAGATTGACGATCAGGTCGCGCATCCGGGTCCCGGCGGTGTAAATGGCTTTGGAAATTGTGGGGACCTCGGAAGGTTGATAACTCCGCTCCAGGATTTGCGCATAAGTGATGATGGTGGTGAGTGGGTTTTTGAGATCGTGCGAGGCGATGCCGAGGAACTCGGTTTTTTCCTTGTTCAAAAGGACGAGTTGAGCGTTCGATTCGCCCAGCTCCGCCAGCGTATCGCGCATTTTCCGGAAAGCGCGTTCGCGGCCTGTCTCGAAGATCATTCCCAGCACAAACATGAAGGCGACCAACCCCAGATAGCCGGCAGAATCGACCAGGGAATGCCAAGCCGGATCGTAAGTGATCGGGATCACGATTCCTTTCAACTCCGCTGCCACCGCCAGGCCCACCACGGCCAACGCGATGACCACCCATAACCGCGCCGATTCCTTCCCCGCCAGCAATAGCGCACAGAGCGGCACACTCACCATCCAGGCGATGGCGTGTCCGCGCAGGCCACCTTCGACTGCGCAGAGCGCCGTGAAGCCGATCGTCATGAGCGCGGTCAGGACATTGCCGGAAAACTGGATTCGCCCCGTGGCCCGGAGAATAAATGGCGTGGCCCCGAAGCCGATGCTGCAGATCAAAATAATTCCGGCGCCCCAATAATGCTGGATGGCGTAATAAAAGGCCGCGTACGCCAGGCCGAAGAAGACGCCGAGAAAGCCGAAGCGAATAATGAGGCGCGCTCTGCGCATGGCCTCGGGGACGCGGTACCAGTCCTCGATCAGAAATCGATCGGTGAACTCCCGCGCAAACCTGCGCGGGCCGGCGAAGAGTTGAGCTCGTGGAAGGGTCTCAGAATTCATCGCGAGAGGATCATGTATGCACGAATTGTTCCCTCCACGCAGATGGTTCGCCTTTATGGATACATCAAAATGCTCGGTCGAGATGCATCAGGATCGCGATTGAACAGGATTTCCGCACCGGAGACAGCCCAAATGCGCCGCCCTCACATCTTTACGGACATCCTTCGTAAAATAATCTTGCGGCCCTAATTTTCGTTCCTATATTGCCCGCTCCCCGCGACAGGTGCGTGAGGAAGTAAACGCCGGCCTGTGCGGTTTTTTTGTCGCCCGAATCCTGAGATCGGGCGGCTCTTATTTTAACGACGATGCCCACTATCAATCAGCTCATTCGCAAAGGACGAAAGAAGGTCTCGGTGAAATCAAAATCACCGGCGCTGAAAAATTGTCCGCAGCGCCGCGGGGTTTGCACGCAGGTCATGACCCGCACCCCGAAGAAGCCGAACTCTGCGCTGCGCAAAGTGGCGAAAGTGCGTCTAACGAATGGTCAGGAAATCATCGCCTACATTCCGGGCGAGGGACACAATTTGCAGGAACACTCCATCGTGCTGGTGCGCGGCGGACGGGTGAAGGATTTACCCGGCGTGCGTTATCACATCGTGCGCGGCACGCTTGACAGTCTCGGAGTGGACGGTCGGCGCCGGAGCCGTTCGAAGTACGGTGCGAAACGGCCGAAGCCGGGCGCGGAAGCAGCCGCGGCAGGTGGCAAAAAGAAGAAGTAGTTCAGCGTTTCAGAATTTCAGCTTTCAGATTTTTCCCCATGTCCCGGCGTCGCAAAGTTTACAAAAAAGAAGAGAAGATCGATTCCCGCTACGGCAGCGTGGCGGTCGCGCGTTTGATTTCCACCGTGATGAAGCGCGGAAAGAAGTCGCTCGCGGAGCGGATCGTTTATACCGCGATCGATAAATCGCACGAAGGCTCCGATGCGGTCGATCCGCTCGAAGTCGTGAACAAGGCGCTCGAAAACGTTCGTCCGCGTCTGGAAGTGAAATCGCGCCGCGTGGGCGGTGCGACGTATCAGGTGCCGATGGAAGTGACCCCGGCACGCCAGGTTTCACTCGCGATGCGCTGGATCGTGACTTACGCGGACAATCGCCGCGGTCTGCCAATGGCGGATGCGCTCGCGGCCGAGTTGAAGGACGCGGCCGCCGGACAGGGCAGCGCGATCAAGAAGCGCGACGACACGCATAAGATGGCGCAAGCGAACCGCGCCTTTGCTCATTTCCGTTGGTAAACATTTTTTGGTCATGGCTACAGCGACTTTAGACAAACCCACCTCGACGAACCCCAATTCGCCGAACCGGAAGTATCCGCTCGAGAAGACGCGGAACATCGGGATCGCCGCGCACATCGATGCGGGCAAGACCACGCTGACCGAGCGCATACTTTTTTACACCGGCATGATCCACAAGATCGGCGAAGTGCATGAAGGCACGACCGTGACGGATTGGATGGAGCAGGAACGCGAGCGGGGCATCACGATTACGTCCGCCGCCACGACCTGCGCCTGGATGCAGAAGCCGGAGCCGGGTGTCTATAAGATGTACGACGGCGTGAAAATGCGCGTCAACATCATCGACACCCCGGGCCACGTGGATTTCACGGCGGAAGTGGAGCGTTCGCTCCGCGTGCTCGATGGCGCGATCGCAGTCTTCGATGCCGTCGCCGGGGTGCAGCCGCAGTCGGAAACCGTCTGGCGCCAGGCCAACAAGTATCTCGTTCCGCGCATCGCGTTCATTAACAAGATGGATCGCGTCGGTGCCGACTTCGATGCCTCGATTGATTCGATGCACAAGAAATTGGCCGCGAACGCGTGGCCGGTTCTGATTCCGCTGGGCAAGGAAGATTATCTCAAAGGCCAACTCGACGTCGTAAATCGGAAGGCGATTTTCTATCTCGACGACGACTCGATGGGCTCGGTCTACGAAGTGCGCGACGTTCCGGAGGAGAACAAGGAGCAGGTCGAGAAGGCCTATGCGACGCTGGTCGAGCAGATTTCCAATATCGACGACGAGATCGCCGAAGCGGTGCTGGAAGAGAAGGAGATCACGCCGCAGATGCTGAAGGCGGGAATTCGCCGCCAAACGATCGCGAACAAATTTGTGCCGGTGGTGGGTGGCTCGGCCTTCAAGAACAAGGGCGTGCAGTACCTCGTTGATGCGGTCATCGATTATCTCCCTGGTCCGCTCGACATTCCGCCTGCGGTAGGGATGGAACCCGACACACACGAGAAAATGGAGGCGCCGACGGATGACAAGGGCAAATTCTGCTCGCTCGCGTTCAAGCTCTGGAGCGATCCGTTTGTTGGGAAGCTCGTTTTCTTCCGCGTTTACTCCGGTTCGCTGAGTAAGGGCGACAACGTCTATAATCCCCGCACGAACAAGCGTGAGCGCATCAGTCGGTTGATTCAGATTCAGGCTGATAAACGCGAAGACATCGACACTTGTTACTCAGGCGACATCGCGGCCATCGTCGGGATCAAGAACATCACGACGGGCGACACGCTCTGCGACGAAGATTTTCCAATTCTGCTCGAGCCGCCATCGTTCCCTGACCCGGTTATTTCGATGGCGATTGAGCCAAAGACGAAGCAGGACCAGGAAAAGATGGGCGTCGCCTTGCAGCGGCTGTCCGAAGAAGATCCGACTTTCAAGGTCTTCACCCACGAAGACACTGGCCAGACGATCATCGCGGGGATGGGCGAGCTGCATCTTGAGATCATTCGTGATCGCATGCTGCGCGAGTTCAAAGTGGACGCGAACTCCGGCAAACCGCAGATCGCTTATCGTGAAACCATCACCGCGCCAGCGGACGGCGAAGGTAAGCTGATCAAGCAGTCCGGTGGTCGCGGTCAATACGGCCACGTCGTGATCAAGGTTCAGCCTAACGAGCGCGGCAAAGGCATCACGGTTGAGAACAAGGTCGTCGGCGGAAATATCCCGAAGGAATACATCCCGGCCTGCAAGAAGGGCATCGAAGAAGCGATGCTCAACGGCGTGGTGGGCGGCTACCAGGTCATCGACGCCAACGTCGACATCGTGGACGGCTCGTATCACGACGTCGATTCGAACGAAATGGCATTCAAGCTCGCTGCGATTTTCGCGGTAAAGGACGCTTTCAAGAAAGCGAAGCCGATCCTGCTCGAGCCCATCATGAAGGTCGAGAATGCGACCCCGGAAGAGTATCAGGGCGACATCATGGGCGATCTCAATCGCCGCCGCGGCAAAATCGGCAGCATCGAAGTAAAGGGCAACCTCACCATGGTGCAGGCGGAAGTGCCGCTGGCGGAGATGTTCGGTTACGCGACTGCAATTCGTTCCCTTTCCAAAGGCCGTTCGAGCTACTCGATGGAGCCGTCACATTTCGAACAAGTCCCGCAGCAACTCGTGGCGGCCGTGCTCGACCAGAAGGAGACCAAGTAACATGGCCAGCGGGCAACGTATTCGTATTCGTTTGAAAGCGTTCGATCACCGGATGCTGGATCAATCTGCGGTCGACATTGTCGAGACGGCGAAGCGTACCGGCGCGCGGGTGGCGGGTCCGATCCCGCTTCCGACCTTGATCGAGAAGTTCACCGTGAACCGTTCTCCCCACGTCGATAAAAAATCGATGGATCAATTTGAAATTCGCACGCATAAGCGCCTGCTCGACATCATCGAGCCGACCGCGAAGACGGTGGATGAACTGAAGAAGCTCAACCTCCCGGCCGGCGTGGATATTACGATCAAGATTTAGCGCCTGAGCGCCTGAAACATTTGCAAGCCCACTATCATGAGCATTGGACTTTTAGGAAAGAAAATCGGCATGACCAGCATCTACGATGCGAATGGTCGGCTGCGTCCGGTGACCGTGGTCGCAGCCGGCGATAACGTTCTCTTGCGACGCGTCACCGCCGACAACGACGGCTATTCGGCGATCAAAGTTGGCTTTGATGTGCAGAAAGAGTCGCGCGTAAACAAGGCGCTCCTCGGTGAGTTCGCGGCGGTCAGTTCTGAGCCGAAGCGGCTGATGCGCGAGTTCCGCCTGAAAGAAGATGCACCCGAAGGCGAGATCAACTTGAGCGTGACGCAGTTTTCAGAGGGCGACTGGGTGGACGTGATCGGCAAGTCGAAAGGCAAAGGCTTTCAGGGTGTCATGAAGAGGCACAACTTCGATGGCCAGGGCGCCTCGCACGGTTCCAAAACGCATCGACGGAATGGCGCCATCGGCAATCGTTCCACTCCGGGTCGCGTCTTCAAAAACATGGGCATGCCGGGTCACATGGGTGACGAACGTGTGACAGTGCAAAACCTGCAGGTTTTGCAGGTGCGCGAAGAGGACAAAATCATTTTGATCAGCGGCGCGGTGCCGGGAGCGAACGGCAGCTACGTCGTAGTGCGTCCGGCGATCAAGAAGCCGGCAACGACAGCAGCGGGAGAGGCTAAATGAGCGCGAAAGTTTTAACAGCAGACGCGGCCAAGGACGCGAAGTTTGTTCTCGTCGAAAACGGCCGGGGAACGCAGGCGGTGCATGACGCGATTGTCGCGATGCGTGCGGCGCGTCGTTCGGGTTCGGCGAATACGAAGACAAAAGCGGAAGTGAATCTTTCCGGCGCCAAACCGTGGCGTCAAAAAGGCACGGGCCGCGCGCGGGCCGGCTACAAGTCATCTCCGATCTGGCGTGGCGGTGGCGTGGTTTTCGGACCGAAGCCGCGCGATTACTCGAAGAAAGTTTCCAAATCGACCCGCCGTCTCGCGTTCCAAAAAGCGCTGACCGAGCGGATCAACGCGGGCGACGTGCTTACGCTCGATACCTTCGCGGTGAAGGAAGCGAAGACGAAGATGTTCCTCAGCCAACTGAAGGAGCAGACCGATGCGACCAAGGTGTTGATGATTTCGGATTCGTTCGACGAGAAGACATACCGTGCCGCGCGCAACGTGAGGCCGGTCCTGCTCGTGACGGCGACGGATGTGAACACCGAGCAGTTGCTCGCGTTCGATAAAATTTTGGTTACGGGCAAGGCGCTCGAGCAGCTCGCAGGGAGGACGCAATGAACGAACATTTTGATTTAATCCAGACCGCGTCGTTGACGGAAAAGTCCTCGCTCCTGAGCGAGAAGCTGAACAAGTACGTCTTCCGGGTTGCGCCGCGCGCGAACAAAATTCAGATCAAGGCGGCGATCGAAAAACTTTTCAACAAGAAGGTCGTGGCGGTGAACACCTGCAATTACGCCGGCAAAAAGAAGCGCGAACGTCGCGCTGATTTCGGCCGCAAGCCGCATTGGAAAAAGGCCATCGTCACCCTGAAAGAAGGCGAGAAGATCGATCTCGTATGAACCGGAGTATTGGAGTGATGGAGTGTTGGAGTAATGGAGTGGAGGCGCCGCAGAGTGCCGGGCCTTTCTCATTACTCCATCACTCCACTACTCCATTCCTACCCTGATTTTTTATGGCACTACACAAATTTCGCCCACTCACGCCGACGCAACGCTTTCAGCAGTTGCCGGCTTTCGAGGAAATCACGAAGGGGAAGCCGCACAAGGCTTTGCTGGAAGTAAAAAAACGCAGCGGCGGCCGGAATAACAACGGCCGGCTGACCTCACGTCACATCGGTGGCGGACACAAACAGAAGTATCGCAAGGTGGATTTCAAACGCCGCAAGTATGGCGTGGCTGCGGAAGTGGTCGGGATCGAGTACGATCCGAATCGCTCGGCGCGGATCGCGTTGATCAAATACGCGGACGGCGAGATGAGCTATATCCTGGCGCCGGACGGCCTAACGAACGGCGCCAAAGTGATGTCGGGCCCGAGCGCGCCGCCGAGTTTGGGCAATTCGCTGCCTTTGAGCGCAATCCCGCTTGGTTCCGGAATTCACAATATCGAGATCGCTCCCGGCCGCGGCGGACAGATTGCGCGTAGCGCGGGTCAGCAAGCCACTTTGAGCAACCGCGAGGCCGGTTATGCGCTGGTGAAATTGCCTTCGGGTGAGATTCGCCGGATTCACGACACCTGCTTCGCCACCATGGGCCAGGTGGGAAACGTGGACCACATGAACGTGGTCAGCGGCAAGGCCGGGCGTTCCCGTTGGAAGGGCATCCGCCCGACCGTGCGCGGCATGGTCATGAACCCGATCGATCACCCGAACGGTGGTGGCCAGGGCAAATCGAAGGGTGGTGGCGGACGCCAGCATCTGACCAGCCCGTGGGGTCAACTGGCGAAGGGCTTCAAGACGCGTTCGAAACACAAGCCGAGCGACCGGTTCATCATGCAGGACCGTCGCGTGAACCGGAAGAAGAAGTAATTTGATATGGGCAGATCACTAAAAAAAGGACCGTTCGTGGCGCCGTATCTTCTCGAGAAAATCGATAAGATGAACGCAGGCGTGAAGAAGCCGATCAAGACTTGGTCGCGCCGCTCGATGGTGACGCCGGATTTCGTGGGCCACACCTTTATGGTGCACAATGGCAAAACTTTTACCTCCGTCTTCGTGACGGAGAACATGGTCGGTCACAAGCTGGGCGAGTTTTCGCCGACCCGAATCTTTAAGAAGCACGGTTCGCATACGGCGAAGGTGACGAAGTAGACTAGCGGGTGAGAACGGTTGAGCGACGCTGGTGGTTCTCAACTTTTCGCACTTGGGTCTCGGTTGGTTTTTTAGCAGGGGTGCTGTCGGCTGGAGAGCTGGCGGCGCAGGGGAATAGTTCTTTGTCAGAATCGAAAATTGAATCGGAAACGGTGAATACGTTGACGGATAGTCTGGCGGCGTCGAATGCCGAGGCGGAATTGTTTCGCCGCAAGTATTCGGAGTTGCATCTGCGCATGGAAGCGCTCGGGCTGGAGTCGGCGGATCAGGATCGCGCGAAGCTGGAGCAACGGCTCCTGAGCGCGGTGAGCGATCTGAAGCTGGCGCAGAAAGAGCGCGAACATTATCGCGACCAGATGCTGGAGTTAACGGAGGCGATGTTAAATTTGCTCAAGACCTCGACCGGCGGCGATGCTAAAGCCCGGGCGGAAGTGGAGGCGCAGGTGCGGATCACGAATGCCTTGCTCTCGAAAGCGGCGAGTGCGCCGGAAGCGCAGCCGGGATTGATGGACGGCCGCGTAGTGAGTGTGAAGGCGGAGTGGTCGCTGGTGGTCGGCAACCTGGGCGAGAAGCAAGGGGTCAAGATCGGGATGCCGTTGCGCGTGGTGCGCGATGGGAAAACGATCGCGCGGCTGCGAGTGGTGGACGTGCGGCAAAAGATTTGCGGCGCGGTGATTCAAGAAATGGATTCTGGAAAAGAGAAGATCAAAGTGGGTGACCGCCTCCAGGCGGACGCACAAGCGAGTTATTAAAATGGAAGTTCAATCAACATTACGTTACGCGAAGATCTCGGCCTTTAAGGTCCGGGAGGTGACGCGTGCCATCCAGGGGCTGCCGGTTTCGGCGGCGCTCGATCTTTGCGCGTTCAGCCCCAAAAAGGCCGCGGGATTGATCAACAAGACTTTAAAGAGTGCGGTCGCAAACGCGGAGAACAACGCAAACCTGCGCGTGGACGGGTTGGTCGTGAAAGAAGCGACGGTGGGCGAAGGCCCGACGATGAAGCGGATGATGCCCCGGGCTCGAGGAAGTGGCAGCCGCATTCTGAAACGCAGCTCGCACATCCGGATCATTTTGACCGACGAGATCGAGATCAAGCGGCGGGATAAGAAGAAGGGCGGCAAGAAGACGACCGCTACCAAGAAGAAGACTCACGCAAAGTCCGCGAAGGGCGCAACGGCGGAGAAGACGAGCGAGACTTCCCAATCAGAAATCACCACTCAGAAATCAGAAATTTAAATCATGGGACAGAAAGTTAATCCAATTGGTTTCCGTCTCGCGGTCAATAAGGACTGGCGTTCGCGTTGGTACGCCTCGCCGCAGGATTTGCCCGGGTTTCTCCATGGCGACATCAAGATCCGGAATTATGTGAAGAAGAAGCTTCTGTTCGCCGCCGTCTCGAAGATCATCATCGAGCGCGCTTGGAATAGCATCCGCATCACCATTCACACCGCACGTCCGGGCATCGTGATCGGCCGCAAAGGCGCCGAGATCGAGAAGATGACGGAGGAGATTTCGAAGATGGCGGAAGGCAAGCAGATCAAGATCGACATTTTTGAGATCAAGACGCCAGAGCTCGACGCCCAGCTGGTGGCCGAGAACGTGGCTTTGCAAATCGAGCGCCGGATTGCTTACCGCCGCGCGATGAAGAAGGCGGTTTCGATCGCGATGGATTTCGGCGCGCAGGGGATTCGGTTGCGCAGCTCGGGACGTTTGAATGGCGCGGAGATTTCGCGTTCGGAATGGTATCGCGAGGGGAAAGTCCCTCTGCACACGCTGCGCACGCCGATTGATTACGGCTTTGCGGAAGCGAACACAGTTTACGGAAAGATCGGCGTGAAATGCTGGCTCTGTAAGAAGGAAGAGGCGCCCGCGGAACAACCGCAAGGGTCCGCGCTCCCGCCGCCGCCGGCACCAGTCGAAGCTTAACGAACAATTTTTAACGATGCATTCACGAGAAGCAACTGTAGCGACGCCGCTCTGTCGGCGTTTAGACGCGCGGCCTGCGAGTTGCGCCGGTTACGGCGACAGAGCGCCGTCGCTACAACGTTTCCCCGTCGAAGCTTAACTTTTAGGAGAACACTGACATGGCCTTAATGCCCAAACGCGTAAAGTATCGGAAGACCCAGCGGGGAAGCCGCAAGGGAACGGCTTCGCGCAATCTTCGGATCGACTTCGGCGAATTCGGTCTGCAAACGCTCGAACGGGCGTGGATCACGAACACGCAAATCGAAGCGGCGCGGGTGGCGTTGACCCGTCACATGAAACGCAAAGGCAAGCTCTGGATTCGCATTTTCCCAGACAAGTCCGTGACCTCGCGTCCGCCGGAAACCCGCATGGGTAAGGGCAAAGGTGCGCCGGAGCATTGGGTAGCCACGGTGCGCCCGGGGAACATTCTTTTCGAATTGGACGGCGTGACCGAGACGGTGGCGCGCGAGTCCTTGCGGCGGGCGGCAAATAAATTGCCGGTGCGAACGAAATTCCTCACCCGCCATCACGTGGCCACGGGCTAAAGCGAACGACGATGAAATTTAAAGAGATCAAGGAGCTGAGCTCCGAAGAGTTGGCGACGAAGAAGCGCGAGCTGCGCCAGGAAAGTCTCCACCTGCGTTTGCAGCAGCAGAGCGGTCAGCTGGAACAGCCGAGCCGGCTGCGTTTGATCCGCCGCCAGGTGGCGCAATTGGAGACGGTGCTCTCGGAGCGCACGGCGAAGACGGAGGCGAAGTAATTTTTATGGCCGAAGAAGTTCAAGAACAAGCGACTGCGAGCACGAGCGGGAGCGGGAGCACGATGACGAGTGAGGCGAAAGACCGCGGGACGCGCAAGACGCGCACCGGCGAAGTCGTCAAAAGCGGAATGAACAAGACGATCGTGGTCCAGACCGTGACCCGCGTGCCGCACGCGAAGTTTGGCAAAATCGTGAAGCAGAAGAAGAAATTTTACGCGCACGACGAGGAGAACAAGGCGAAGACGGGCGACACTGTGCGCATTATGGAAACGCGACCGCTGAGCAAGCTGAAGCGCTGGCGTTTGGTGGACGTGGTCGCAAACTAATTTTTTGGCGGTCTTTAAACGGAAATATTTTTATGGTCTATCTCAGATCCAGACTCGACGTGGCGGATAACAGCGGCGCCCGCATGGCTACGATGATCGGCGTGATCGGTCAGGGGACCAGTCGCTGCGCCGGCATCGGCGATGTCATCACCGCGAACGTGAAGGAAGCGAGCCCGAATGGAACGGTGAAGAAGGGTGAAGTCGTCCGCGCGGTGCTGGTGCGGACCCGGCAGCCGATCAAACGCCAGGACGGCTCCGTGTTGCGCTTCGATAACAACGCAATTGTGATCATCGACAAAGATTTGAACCCGCGCGGGACCCGCATCTTTGGACCGGTGGCGCGTGAATTGCGCGAGCGCAATTTCATGAAAATTGTCTCGCTGGCGCCGGAGGTTTTATGAACCGGATCAAATTGCACGTCCGGAAGGGCGACCAGGTGGAAGTGATCTCGGGGAACCATCGCGGTTCGACCGGGAAAGTGCTGGAAGTCATCGCGCGGAAACAACGCGTGCTGGTGGAAGGCGTGCGCATCATCAAGCGCCACCTCAAGAAGTCGCAGGATAATCCGCAGGGCAAAATCGCGGAGCGCGAAGGCCCGATCCACATCTCGAATGTCAAGGTGATCGAGCGCGGCGATAAGGACGGGAAGGCGAAGGGCGCGAAGAGCAAGGCGGCCAAACCGAAAGCCGAGAAGAAAAAAGCGGCACCGAAGAAAAAAGCCGCGGCCAAGGAAGAGGCATAAGCCATGAAGAACGAATTTTACGACGACTACAAAAACCGCGTGATCCCGGCCCTCCGGGAACATCACGGCTACAAGAACCTGCACCAGATTCCGAAAGTGGAGAAGGTGGTGATCAATACCTGCGTCGGATCGCAAGCCGACGTGAAGCAGGCGCTCGAAGACGCGAAAGCGGAGCTGGCGCTCATCACCGGCCAGAAGCCGGCGGAGACGCGGGCCAAGAAAAGCATCGCGAATTTCAAACTGCGCGGCGAGCAAGCGATTGGCGCGAAGGTGACCCTGCGCGGCGAGCACATGTATGAATTTCTGGAGCGTTTGATCAAGACCGCGCTGCCGCGGATTCGAGATTTTCGCGGGGTCTCGCCGAAGGCTTTTGATGGCAACGGCAACTACACGCTGGGCGTGCCCGACCAGGCCATCTTCCCCGAAGTGGAGCTGGATAAAATCAAGCGCAACATCGGATTTGATGTTACCATCGTCACCACCGCGCGGACGAACGAGGAGGCCAAGTCGCTTCTGAGTGAAATGGGAATGCCCTTCACCGATCGCGCGAAGAAGCCGGTAGCCGCCCCCGCGGCCTAAATTTGCATGAGCACTGTTACTGACCCTATCGCCGATCTCCTCGCCCGCGTGCGCAACGCCGCGGCCGCGGGAAAGCACGAGATGTTTGTCCCTTATTCCAAGATCAAATCGGAGATCATCCGCATCTTGAAAGAGGAAGGCTACATCACCGATTACGCGCTCGATAACGAAGCCGCGCATCCGCGGATCAAGATCACGAACAAGTTGGCAGACCGCTCTAGCGCGATCACCGGCTTGAAGCGTGTGAGCCGGCCGGGCCTGCGCCGCTATGTGGGTGCGCAGGAAATTCCGCGCGTGCTGGGCGGGATGGGAATTTCTATTTTGTCGACTTCGCGCGGGATTCTTTCCGGGCGCGAGGCGAAGAAGCAAAACGTGGGAGGCGAGCTGCTGGCTTACATTTGGTAAGCGGGCTCGGATTTTTTATATGTCACGGATTGGAAATAAAGAGGTCGTTATTCCCGACAAGGTGAAGGTGAACATCGGCAACGATGGTGCCGTCGCGGTCGAGGGTCCGAAGGGGAAGCTGAACTGGCAATTGCCGCGTCACATCACCGCGAAGGTGGCGGAGAACAAAATTTCGGTAGTGCGCGGAGCGGAGACGCGGAGCGTGAAAGCGCTGCATGGTCTCTCGCGCAGCCTGGTCAATAATATGGTGCTGGGCGTGAGCGAAGGTTTTTCGCGCGACCTCATCATTGAAGGCGTCGGCTTTAAAGCCAACGTCCAGGGACAGGTGCTGAATCTGGCGCTCGGCTTTTCGCATCCCGTGCTCTTCCCGATTCCGCAGGACATCAAAATCACGGTGGCGGACAACACCAAAATCAATATTGCCGGGATCGACAAAAAAGTAGTCGGCCAGGTGGCGGCGGATATTCGCCGTTACTACCCGCCTGAGCCTTATAAAGGTAAAGGTGTGCGCTACGCCGGCGAGGTGATCCGGCGCAAGGAAGGAAAGACTGTTCAGTAGTATGAAAACGGATCGAAAAGTCATCAGACACCGCATTCATACGCGGATCAGGAAACGGGTGAGCGGCACGGCGGAACGTCCGCGGCTGGCCGTCCATTTTTCGGGCAAGCACGTTTACGCGCAGGTGATCGACGACGACGCCGGCAAGACGCTGGCCGCGGCTGGAACGACCGAAGAGGCGTTCAAAGGCAGAGCGGGCGCGAACCTCGCCTCGGCGGAGAAGATCGGGAAAGCAGTCGCGGAACGCCTCCTGGCGAAGAACGTCGACAAGGTGATCTTCGATCGCGGCGGTTTCCTGTATCACGGCAAAGTGAAAGCTCTGGCGGACGCGGCACGCGGTAGCGGACTCAAATTTTAGAAACCCATGGCACAACAACACGGCGGCAGACGTCAGGAACGTCAAACAGATAAGAGCTCGGCGGCACGAGGCGATACGACCGAGAAGGTCGTTTTCATCAATCGATGCGCGAAGGTCGTGAAAGGCGGTCGTCGGTTTAGCTTCAGCGCGTTGATCGTGGCTGGAGATCACGACGGCAAAGTGGGCGTGGGCTTTGGCAAGGCAAACGAAGTGGCGGAAGCGATCCGCAAAGCTTCGGAAGCGGCGCGCAAAGGGATGGAAAAAATGTCGGTGAAGGACAACACGATTCCGCACGAGACGATCGGCGAGTTTGGTGGCGGCCGCGTGCTCTTGCGTCCGGCCTCGCCGGGAACGGGCGTGATCGCTGGTGGCGGCGTGCGTGCGGTCGTGGAAGCGGTCGGGATTCGCGATGTGCTGGCGAAATCGCTCGGATCGAGCAACCACGCAAACGTGGTGAAGGCGACGATCGAAGCGCTGCGCGCTTTGCGGCGCAAAGATGAAATTTTCAAGACCCGCGGAATTCGGCCGGCGACCGTGGACGGGAAGGACGAGCAGTCATGATGCGGTTGCATAATTTGAAGCCGCGGCCCGGCGCCAAGCACCGCACCAAGCGGCTCGGCATCGGCGAAAGTTCTGGACACGGCAAGACGAGCGGCAAGGGACACAAAGGCCAGAAGGCGCGTTCCGGCGGCAGCATTCGGCTCGGCTTCGAAGGCGGACAGATGCCGCTGATTCGGCGTTTGCCGAAGCGCGGTTTTAACAACAAGCGCTTCCATAAGAATTACGCGATCGTCAATCTTGACGACCTGAAGGATCTCGATGCGGGCACAGTCGTGAACGAAGAGATGTTGCGCGCATCCAAGATGATTCGCGGCAACGTGGTCGGCTTGAAAGTGCTCGGGAATGGAGAGCTGACGAATGCACTTTCGATCGAAGCCCACAAAGTGAGCGCTTCGGCTCGGGAGAAGATCGAGAAGGCGGGCGGCAGTATTACCTTGCGCGAAGTGAAGCGTCCGGACGGACCGCGTCACGAAGGCAAGGAGAAAGCCAAGGCGACGAAAACCACCGCGCCAGCCGCGCCGAAGAAGAAGAAGCCGGCTGCCAAGAAAACTTCCGCCAAAAAATCAGGCGCGAAAAAGAAGTCGTCGAAAAAGAGCTAACGCTTTGAGCGGCTCCAGGAAATTTTAGTCGAATGGTCTCGGCGTTTCTTAATACCGTCAAAATCCCGGAGCTGCGGCGCCGGATTTTGTTCACTCTCGCGGTCATTGTGATCGTGCGTCTCGGCGCGGCGATCAGCACTCCCGGGGTAAATCCGGCGGTGTTGCAGGCGTGGTTTAGCGACGCGCTCACAAAGGGGTCGGGCGGCGGCGTGGCGGCCCTGTTCAATTTGTTCAGCGGCGGTGCACTCGAGAATTGCGCGATCTTCTCGCTCGGCATCATGCCGTATATCAGCGCGTCGATCATGCTGCAGTTGCTGACGGCGGTGATTCCGAAGCTGGGGCGACTTTCGAAGGAAGATGGCGGGCGGCAGAAGATCATGCAGATCACCCGCTATGCGACGGTGGCGCTCTGCATCGTGCAGGGTTATCTGCTCGCGCTTTCTTTCCAGCATCCTGAGGCCTACCAGACGATGTTGCCGGGGATTACCGAGACGATTGCGAAGCTGGGCATTCCGCTGGTGGCTGATCCCGGCATGACTTTCCGGATCGTCACTGTGCTGACGCTGACTGCCGGGACCTTGTTTTTGATGTGGTTGGGCGATCAGATCACTGAGCGCGGGATTGGGAACGGGATTTCGTTGATCATCACGGTGGGCATCGTGGCGCGCCTGCCCGCCGCGCTGGCCCAAGCCTGGAAGACTTTTGTGCCTTCGGCGGAGACTGGTTCCAGCCAGGTGAACCCGGCGATTTTGGTTTTGATGATCGCTTTTCTATTCATCGTGATTGCGGCGGTAATCGCGGTGACGCAGGGAGTGCGCAAGATCACGGTGCAATATGCGAAACGCATGGTGGGCCGGAAGATGTATGGCGGACAGACGCAGTACATGCCGCTGAAGGTGAACTATGCCGGCGTGATGCCGATCATTTTCGCGTGGGCGTTATTGCTCTTTCCGAATACGATCGTCTCGATGGCGTTCCCGAACAGCCGGACCGCGCGGATCATCTCGGATGCGCTTTCGCATGGCTGGCCGCACTATGTGGTCTTGGCCTTGATGATTTTTTTCTTCAGTTATTTCTGGGTGGCGACGCAATTTCAGCCCTCGCAGATCGCGGATGATTTGAAGAAGTACGGCGGTTACATTCCCGGAGTGCGACCGGGCAAGCCAACTTCTGAGTTTCTCGATTACACGATGACGAGGCTGACGTTTGCCGGCGCTATCTTCCTGACCTTAATCGCGGTCCTGCCAAGTTTGATGAGCCAGGGGCTAAATGTGCCCACGATTACGGCGCAATTTTTCGGTGGCACCAGCTTGCTCATTATCGTGGGCGTGATTCTGGACACGATGCGGCAGGTGGAGACGCATTTGATTCAACGGCATTACGACGGGTTCCTGCGCAAGGGTCGGATTCGGGGCGGATTTCGCGCGGCGTATAATCGCGGCGAGAGCGCTCCGCAGACAACTTTGATGTGGCTTTACGTCGGCATCGCGGTGCTGGTGATCGGTGGCGTGGCCATCTTTGTTTACGGGCGCTAGTGAAAAGGCGACTTGTTCTTCTGGGTGCGCCGGGTTCCGGAAAGGGAACGCAGGCGGAGATGATTACCCGGCAGTTTGGGGTTCCGGTGACTTCGCCGGGAGCGATCCTGCGCCGGGAAAAAGATTTGGGGACGCCGCTTGGTCTGGCCACGGCGGAGATCACGCAACACGGCGCCCTGGTTTCGGATAAGATCATCGTGGGACTGATCGAAGATTGGTTGCGTCTCCATGGCGGCCACGGCTTCGTCTTCGACGGTTTTCCGCGCACCATGCCGCAGGCGGAAAGCTTGCACGAAATCTTGGTCAAGCACCGGACACCGCTCGATTTTGCGATCTGGCTGGATGTTTCGCCGGAGACGATCAACGAGCGCATTTCGCATCGCCTGCAATGCCAGTCGTGCGGATTTACGACGAGCGAGACGAGCGCAAGCTTCGCTTCGCGACCGGTTTGTCCCTATTGTGAGGGGCCGCTGGTGCGGCGGAATGACGACGATGTCGAAGTGTTGCAACATCGTTTGAGCGAGTTCAACGAGAAGACGCAGCCGCTGGCGGCGTTCTACGAGAAGGCGCAGGCCCTGCATCGGATCGATGGGAATCGCGATCGCGACGCGATTTTTGCCGACATCTCCCGCTTGATCGAACCGGCGAAATGATCCCGATCAAGAGCGCTCGGGAGGTCGAGAAGATGCGGCAGGCCTGCCGGACGGCGAGCGAGATTCTGGCGCAGGTGAGTGACCTGGTCCGGCCTGGGATTACGACCAAGGAAGTAGACGAAGCAGCCGCCGATCTGATGGGGGAAGCAGGGGTGAAGAGCGCGTTTCTGGGTTATCGACTCGGGCATCGGGTCTTCCCTGGGAACATTTGCATTTCGCTGAACGACGAGATCGTGCATGGCATCGGGAGCCAGCGCCGGGTGCAATATGGCGACATCGTGAAGCTGGACATCGGCGTGATCCAGGATGGCTGGGTGGGGGACACGGCTTATACGGTGGCGGTGGGGATGATCGACGAACGGACGGAAAAACTTTTGCGGGTAACGGAGAATGCGTTGCGGCGCGCGATCGCGCTCGCTTCGGAAGGTGTGCGGCTCGGGGACGTCTGCGCGGCGGTGGAGGAAGAGGCGTTGGCGAATCGCTTCAGCGTGGTGCGGGAGTTTGTCGGGCACGGGGTGGGCCGGAAATTGCACGAAGAACCACAGGTGCCGAACTACGGCCGGCGGGGGAGCGGACCGCGGTTGAAAGCAGGGATGACGTTGGCGATCGAGCCGATGATAAACGCCGGAACGGCCAATGTCCGTCTGCTGGACGATGGCTGGACGGTTTGCACCGCGGATGGGATGCCTTCGTCTCACTTTGAACACACGGTTCTGATCACCAAAGAGGCGCCGGAAATCCTGACCTGGCGGGATCAAAAGCAACTCAAGTAAGCGGAGGCGCCTTTAGCCCTGTGAAAATCTTTTTTGGCGACAATCGTATCTTGCGGGCGATGAATCTTCTGCTAGAAGTTTCCCCCTACGAATTGCCTGACACGGCGGAACTGGTTCCGTCAGCAGTGACAACGCGGAGATTATCTCCGCGTTTTTCGTCTCGTGGATTATGAAAGTTCGACCCTCAGTTAAAAGACTTTGTGTAGCGTGCAAGATCGTGAAGCGCAAAAATGTTGTGCGCGTGATCTGCACCAACCCGCGCCATAAGCAGCGCCAAGGTTAGCCATTTTCGTTTGATGATTTCTGATCGCTGATTTTTTCCTATGCCACGATTACTCGGAGTAGAAATTCCCTCGGAGAAACGCATCGAAGCGTCGCTCACTTACGTTTATGGAATCGGCCCCACGACCGCGAAGCGCATCCTGGAGCAGACGAATATTGATCCCAATCTGCGCGCGAAGGATCTCACGCCTCAGCAACTGAACGACATCATTCACGCCATCACGGATGGCAAGTATTTGATCGAAGGCGATCTTCGCCGCGAGCTGCAGAGCAATTTGAAGCGCTTGCAGGCGATCAATTGTTATCGTGGGATTCGGCATCGGCGCGGTTTGCCGGTGCGCGGACAACGGACTTCGACCAACGCGCGGACCCGCAAAGGACCGCGCAAGACGGTGGGTGTGATCCGTAACAAAGACGCCAAGGCTGGCAAAACCTAGCCCCGGGTCGGCAAAACTTTAGGACTTAGACATGGCAGATTCAGAAGAGAAGAAACCGGCCGATGAGGCCGTCGAGAAGAAGGCGAAAGCGCCCAAGGACGACGCCGCCCAACCCGACGCGGTCGCGCCAGAGGCTCCCGCCGGCAGTTCAAAAGCGGAGTCAGCTCCTCCGGAACCTGTTGCCGCCCCAGCCGCCGCTCCCGAGCAATCGACCTCCGAAGGCGCCGCCCCTGCGGCAGCCCAGGCGGAGACCAGTGCCCCCGCGCCTGCGGCAGCGCCGAAGGCCGCGAAAAAAACCAAGACCAAAAAAGTCGAGGCCGCTCCCGAACCGGTAAAGGAAAATCTTTCCCTCGATCCGAACGACGTCGAGAAGCCGAAAATCATCAAGGCCAAAGGAAGCAAGAATATCCACTCCGGAGTGGCTCACGTGCTTTCCACTTTCAACAATACGATCGTCACGATCACGGATCTGAACGGTAATGTGATTGGCTGGTCGAGTGCCGGTAAAGTAGGCTTCAAAGGTTCACGCAAAAGCACGGCCTACGCGGCGCAAATGGTGGCGCAGGACGCTTCCCGTCAGGCGATGGGCCACGGGCTGAAAGAAGTGGAAGTGCTGGTGCGCGGTCCCGGTGCGGGCCGCGAATCCGCCGTCCGCGCTCTGCAGGCGATCGGGCTTGATCTCACCGTCATCCGCGACGTCACGCCTGTGCCGCACAACGGTTGCCGGCCGCCGAAACAGCGCCGTGTCTGAGTTTTCGTAAGTTTTAAACCTCTCAAATTTTCATGGGCAGATATACCGGACCTAAAACCAAAGTCGCGCGGCGCTATGGCGTTCCTCTCTTTGGACCTTCGAAATCTCTCGAGCGGAAAAATTATCCGCCGGGTATGCACGGACCAAAGGGTTCCCGGCGCAAGCAATCCGACTACGCGGTGGCTTTGGGCGAAAAGCAAAAGCTGCGTTACCAATACGGACTGCTGGAGAAGCAATTCCGTCGTATTTTTCAAACCGCTCTGCGCCGTCGCGGTGTAACGGGCGAGACGCTGCTACAGCTTCTGGAGACACGTCTTGATAACGTGGTCTTCCGTCTTGGCCTCGCCAATACGCGCAGTGGCGCGCGGCAGTTAGTCTCCCATGGCCACGTCCAAGTGAACGGCCGGAACGTCAATATCGCCTCCTACAACGTGAAGGCGGGCGATGAGATCAAGGTGAAGGACAAGCCGAAATCGCGGCAGCTCGCGCTGCGCAATCTTGAGCTGACCCAAATCGCGCCGGTGCCGGAGTGGCTGGTGGCGGATCGAGACGCGCTCAGCGGAAAAGTTTCCCGCATCCCAGTGCGTGATGAGATGCAGCCGATGGTGAACGAGCAGTTGATCGTCGAGTTGTATTCGCGGTAGGCTCGTTGGATCAGGCGCGGGGAGCGGTCTGCTTTTGCGATCGCGGCGCGCTGAGCAACTTCGGTTTACTGCAACTCAAACCGGCTAGCTGCCCGCTAGAGAGCGCTTAAAAATAAAACCCAAGAGCTATTTCGCGCGAAGCGCTTTCGGAGTGCGGGCGCGTCCTCGCGCCGCTTTCTGCGAGGTCGAAACGCCAAGGGTTTTGCGAACGCTTGACCGCCGCCACCTCGCTCGAAAGCGGCGCGAGGACGCGCACGCACTCCGAAAGCAGGCTACGCCTGCAAAATGTCTCTAGGGCGCCGACCACTCGGCGCGGCCTTGAAGCGGTGCGGGCTTGGATCTAGCGCAAGTCCGACAGGCTGGTAACCTAAACAGTTCGGGATAGGGGGGCCGCATTAAATGCGGAGACTTCATCCAACGGAATCTTGCATCGTCTTTCTGATCGCGTCTCCGATGACATTTAATCCCAGCCCCGGCCCTGCTGCGAGCGGAGAGCGCTGTTGCCGAAGCAGGGAAGGTGGCGGTAACGTTGTCCGCATGACAATCCATGAGCGGGTCGATTCTGATTTGAAGGACGCGATGCGCGCGAAAGAAGCGGGCAAGTTGAGCGTGTTGCGGATGTTGAAGTCGGCCATGAAATACGCGGCGATCGAGAAGGGCGGAGCGGAAGGACAGCTCGATGAGGCGGAGGCTACGCAGGCGATTCGCAAGCAGGTGAAGCAGCGGCAGGATTCGATCGAGCAGTTTGAGAAAGGTGGCCGGCCGGAGCTGGCTGCGAAGGAGAAAGAGGAGTTGGCGATTCTTTCCGCCTATTTGCCGCAGGCGATGAGCACGGAGGAACTGGCGAACGCGGTGCGGCAGGCGATCGCGGAGGTGGACGCGACTTCGCGGGCGCAGATGGGCGCGGTGATGAAGGTCTTGCAGGAAAAGATCGCGGGGCGGGCGGATGGGAAGACGCTCAGCCAGGAAGTGCAGCGGCAGTTAGGATAGGAAATCGGGATGAAGAGAACGTCGAACGTTGGACGTCGAACGCCGAACGTCGAACCGAGGCGGCGCAACGCAACGAGTTCTCTTCGTTCGGTGTTCAGCGTTCGACGTTCGGCGTTCGACGTTTGTTGCGCCTTTTACCAATGCTAGCGGCCCTTATCGTAGCCGGCGGGAGTAGTCGGCGAATGGGGTTCGACAAGACTTTCGCGGAACTCGTGGGGCGGCCGGTCATCGCGCACGCAATCGCGGCTTTCGAGACAGCAGATGCGGTGGGGAATATTATCCTGGTGGGACGGGCGGAGCGGATTGACGAGTTAAAGGAGTTGGTCGCGCGGGAAGGATTTTCGAAAGTCGGCAGGTTCGTGGCTGGGGGAAGGGAGCGACAGGATTCGGTGGCGCGCGGGTTGGGCGAGGTGGGCGCGGCGGATTATGTGGCGGTGCACGACGCGGCCCGCCCGCTGGTCCGACCTGAGCAGATTGAGCGCGTGCTCAGGGCGGCGCAGGTGACTGGAGCGGCGGCTTTGGCGGCGCCGGTGCGGGATACTTTAAAACGCGCGGACGGGGATTATTGGGTGCGGGAGAGCGTCTCGCGTGAAGGGATGTTTACGATGGAGACGCCGCAAATTTTTTCAACGGCGCTGCTGCGAGAGGCGTTCGCGCGGGTGGTGGCGGATCGCATCGCGATTACGGATGAGGTTTCGGCGGTGGAATATCTGGGGCGGCCGGTTCGATTGGTGCCGAATGAGGAGGCGAATTTCAAAATTACCTATCCGGCGGATTTGCGGATGGCGGAGTATGTTTTGAGTCTGCGTCAGGTTTCTGGGACGAAACGTGGCGGCCTGGAGGGCGCCACTCCTTGAGGTTTTAGCTGGCGGTCTCGTTCCAGAGCTGGGTGACCAAGTCGGTGACGGGATTGGAATCGGCGGTGCGGAAGGAGCGGCCGCGCGGGAGTTTTTCGCCTAACGGGTAATCGCGCATCTGGCGGAGCTCGCCATTTCGCCAGATCCAGGCGGCGGCGTTGTAGGGGCCGACGCGGCGGGGATCGGTCCAGGTATGGAGGGCGATGAGCTTGCTGGTGAGGGCGGCGGCGATGTGCATCGGGCCGCTGTCGACGCTGACGACGACACGCGCGGCGCGGATGAGCCAGATGAGTTGAAGGAGATCGGTTTGGTTGCTGAGATCGATGCAATTTTCGGGGGGCTCGAAGCGGATGGCGGATTTGCCGACGACAACGACGCGGGTGGGGGCGCAGTTCCGCGCGAATCTTTCGACGGCGCGATCGCTCATGGATTTGCCGCGGCCGCGGGAGAAGGGATGGAGGAGGACGAAGGGCGGGTAGGGATCGAAGCGGGGCGGGGGATCGCCGCGGGGGAGGGGGAAACGGAGGGGCAGGGTGACGCGAGCGCCGGTGGTTTCGGCGAGTTTCAAGTAGCGCTCGACGGCGTGGCTTTGGCGATCGACGCGGGCGATTTTTTTGTAGAAGAGGCGGGAGCCTTCGCGGCTGTCGCTGAGGCCGAAGAAAGCGGGCGCCCCGCTGAGGCGCCCGATGAGGGCGCTGCGGAGCAGGCCTTGGAAATCGACGGCGGCGTCGGGATGGAGGGCGCGTGTTTTTTTTATCCAGGGAAGGAGGCTGGCGGGAGCACCGAGGCCACGGAAGTCACCGCGAGGAAAGATGTGGACGTGGTTGATATCGCGGTTGCCGCGCAGGAGAGGGGCCCACTCTGGGTTGATGACCCAGGTGATTTCGGCGGTCGGATTGGCCTGGCGGATGGCGGCGACGGCGGGGAGGGTGTGAACGATATCGCCGAGCGAGCTGGGCTTGATGATGAGGATGGATTCGTAGCTCATGCGCGTGGCGGAATCGTCCTCGTGGCCGGCATCTGTCTCGACCTCGAAATTAGCGGATGGATCAAATCGAGGACGAGGACGAGTCGTCAGCGCCCGAGTTCGAGACGCTCGGCGAGGAGGCGCGGTAAGCCAGCTTTGATTATTTTCTTCTGGGTGGTGGGCAGATCGTAGCGGAGGCGGCGCTGTTCGACGATCTGCCGCTCGGGATCGTAGATGCAGTAGGCGGCGCGCGGGTCGCCATCGCGCGGCTGGCCGACGCTGCCGGTGTTGATGAAGTATTTTTTGCCGGGCTCGATGGTGAGTTGCTGGACGCGAAGGCGGTCGATGCCGCGATCGTCTTTCACGAAAGCGCTCGCGACGTGGGTGTGCCCGAAGAAGCAGAGCGGGGTGTGCTGGTAGGTGAAGCTGGCGGCGGCGTCGAGATTGTTAAAGATGTAACCCCATTCGCCGGGCGTATCGAGGGTGGCATGGACGATGGTGAAATCGCGCACCTGCCGGAGGAGGCGGAGGTCGAGGAGCCATTGCTGGTCTTCCTTATCCAGGTGGGCGCGGGTCCAGCTGATGGCTTGTTCGGCGAGTTCGTTGAAATCGCGGGAGGAGACCGCGAGGGAGGCTTGTTCGTCGTGGTTTCCTTTTACGACGGGGCAATCCAGGCTGCGGACGAGGTCGATGCACTCGTGCGGGTTGGCGTTATAGCCGACGAGATCGCCGAGGCAGACGAAGTCGGTGCAATCGTGCGCCCGAGCGTCGGCGAGGACGGCTTCGGTGGCCTCGAGAGTGGAGTGGAGGTCGCTGAAGATGGCGAATCGCATGGGAGAAGGAAATTCAGGGCAGGTCGTTGGGGATGCGCTGATCGGCCACAATCTTGAGCCCTTCTTCGAGAAATTTCAATCGGCGGATGAGTGTGGGCAGGCGTTCCTGTTCTCCTAAACGATAGAGAGAGAGCAGGCGGTCGTAGGCTTCGCGCTCTCGGCCGGGGCAATAGGAGAGTTCGTAAGCGGCGAAACGTTTTGCGTAGCTGGGCGCGCCGGGTTTGCTGGCGGCGAGGGCGAAGTATTCGGCGGCGCGGGGGTGGTCCTGGTATTTATCGCGGTAGAGACGGGCGAGCGCTTCGTAAAGCTGGGGGCGATCGGGGTTCTGGCGAATGCCACGCTCGAGAAAGTCGCGGCCGAGATCGAAGTAATGGCGTTGCGCCTGGCGACGGAGGGAGAGGCGCGGCTCGGCCGGATCGTGGAGTGCCGCGGTGCCGGCATTCCAAGCCATCTGCCAGGCGGCGGTATCCCAGAAGAGGAGGCTGTGCGGCTGGAGGGTGGTGATCTGGCGGAATAAGAGGAGGACGCGACTCCATTCGGTGCGTTCCCACGCGTGATAAGACTGGATGAAGAGGAAATCGGCTACGACCGCCCGGAAGCCACTTAAGGCGGCGACGGATCCGAGTTGGCCGAGCTGTTCTCGCAACGAGAGATCGAGGGCGAGGGCGGCGGCGTTAACGCGGGCGCGTCGGGTGGAGAGAGCGTGCTCGAACGGCAAGCGCACCGCTCCCCAGAGGAGGAGGGCGAGCAGGACAAGGGAGGCGCCTTTCACAATTCTTTCGCGTTGAAGACCGCCACGGCGAGCAGGAGAAAGATTGCGATGTAGAAGAATCCGAGCACGCCGGTTTGCCAAAGAACGGCGGACGGGATGGGCAGACCGGTGATGATCTCATCGGAAAAATCGAAACTTTGGAGATCGGGAAAGAGGAGCGCCACGCCGGCGAGAAAGACGCGCGCGAGCCAGCCGGCGCCGTGCTCGTACAGCCAAAACTCGCGGGCGGTGGCCTGCAGATGACCGACAAAATAGATCAGGACGGTCACGACAATGGTGAAGATGTTTGAGCTGGCGAAGGTGGAAATGAAGAGGGTGAGCGCGGCGAGCAGGCAGGCTTTCAAAAAGATGGCGACCAGACCGGCCAGGAGGCTGGCGCTGAAGATGGAGGCTTGTGCATGCGCCAGTGGACTCGACATGGCGGGGATGGTCTGAGTGCGCAAGAAAAGCACGGCGAAGAAAAAGGCAGACATGAGCAGCATGCTGAGGGCGAGAACGAGGAGGACGCCGGCCAGCTTGCCGAGGATGTATTCGAAGCGCGGAACGGGGCGGGCCAGGATGGTGTAGACGGTCCGATCCTCGCGGTCCTGCGGGAGGAGGCGGGCGGTGGCGAGGATGGCAAGGAGCGAGGTGAAGAGGCTCATGGCGCCGAGCCCGATGTCGGTCAGGACCATGGTCTCTTCCTGGAAACTGAGCCGGGCGGTGAAGAGGCTGCCGCCGATCAGGAGGAGGGCGAAGAGCAGGAGGACATGCAGAATTTTTTGACGGGTGAGGTCCGTGAAAGTGTTCGCGGTGAGGACCGCGATGCGGCTGGGAGAAAATGCGCGGTGCATTCCTATTTGTCGTCTGGCGGCGGGGCCAGTTTCTCGGTTGTGGCTAGAAAGAGGCGCTCGAGCGTGGTCTGGGATTTCCGTTGGGAGAGAACCTCGGCGCCGGATTTCTGCGCCAACGCGCTGATTTCTCCGAGCAGCTCTGGGGAGGCACCACGTAGGACGACATCGGTCCGATCTTCGACCGCGAGCAGTTCGTCGACCGCGCCTTCGCGGACGAGCACGCCTTCGGCTAGGATGCCGACGCGGTCGCAAATTTCCTGGACCTGCCCGAGCAGATGAGAGGAGAGCAGGACGGTGACGCCGCGCCTTTTTAGATCGAGCAAAAGCTGGTGAATGGCGCGGGCGCCCGCCGGATCCACGCTGGCGGTGGGCTCGTCGAGAATGACCAAGCGTGGGTCGTGGAGGAGCGCCTGGGCGAGGCCGATGCGCTGCAACATTCCCTTCGAGTAACCGCTCAGCCGGCGATGCCGCGCTTCTTCGAGGCCGACGCGTGCGAGAGTCTGATCGATCGTTTTTTCGAGTGTGGCGCCTCGCAAACCGGAGAGTTTTCCGAAGAAGCGCAGGGTTTCGGTGCCGGTGAGATATTTGTAAAAATAAGGACTCTCGGGCAGAAAGCCGACGCTTTCCCGGCTGGCGACTTGGCGGCTATCGCGGCCGAAAATTTCGACCCGACCGCGAGTGGGGGCGATCAGGCCGAGGATGATTTTTAAGGTGGTGCTTTTGCCGGAGCCGTTCGGGCCGAGCAGGCCGTAGATCTCTCCCGGCTCCAAGCGAAGGGTGAGGTCGCGCACGGCCAGGACGGCGCGGCCGCGGAAGGGAGCAGGGAAAGTCTTGGTGACGCCCGCGAGGTGGACTGCCGGAGGATTCATCCGAGCGCGCGGGCGGGTTGGTTACGGGCGGATCTCAAAACCGCGCGCGTCGGGCGGGGAGGGAAGATCCGATGCGGTGGTCTCGCGGATGTGGGCGCGCAGCTCGCTTTGCGCGATGGCATCGAGAAAAGCATCGATCTCTACCGTGGCGCCGGCGATTTGCAGTTCGACGCGGCCATCGGGGAGGTTCCGCACCCAGCCGGTGAGAGAAAAGCCTTTCGCGATTTGTTTGACCGAATAACGAAAGCCGACGCCCTGCACATGGCCATCGTAGAAGATTTGTTTGGCCGTCATGGGTGCGGCAGTTCTCGGAAGGATCGGCGCTGCCGGTCTGTGGCCGATTTACGGTTCTGGCAGGGGCTCGGTACTCACCGGCGGCAGATCGGGATCGGGCAATTCCTCGGGCGGCGGGGGCTCGCTTGATTGAACATCGAAATGTTCGCGCTCCTCGATCGCTGGAGTGGGCGCTGGGGCGGTGAGAGCGGCCAAAAGCGTGGGCGGCGCGGGTTTGATATCTTCGCTCGCGACGTAGCCTTCGCCGCCGGTGACGAGTTGGACCTTGGCGTAGCCGAAGGAAGGCCGGATCAGGGTCATCAACGTATCCTTGGGCAGGGTTTGATCGGCGCCGTTTCCTTGTTGGGGGCCGTAGCGATAGAAGGAGGTGGAATCAGCGACGACGGCAAACATCTTGCCGCCGTTGGTTTTCACGACTGGCTTGGTGCCCTGCGAGGCGCAGGCGGCACAAGCCAAAGCAACCGCGAGCGCGACGAATCGACCACTGAAGAGAAACAAACGCGGACTAGCCATCACTTATAGGAATAAACCAGGCAATAGGAGTTCGCCGCGCTCTCGACCGGAGCGATGCCGACGAAGTACTGCCCGCTCATGCTGGGGGAAAACCCAGCCGCCGCTTTGTCTTCCGCGGTGTAATCGTCCGTAGAAAGCGGCTTCCCGTTTTCATCGTAAAGACGCACCGCCACCTTCTTTTCGGCCTCACTCGCGCCAACGGAAAACCAATACTGATTTCCCGCGTAAAGATTCACCGCCACGAGCGCTTGCTCGCCTTCCTTGATCGGGCCAGCCCAATGGCCATCGCGGAGCTTGAAGCCGTCATTGGCAAACGCGCCGGCCAGATCGAGCGCGGTCTTGCGGGCTTCCACCTCGCCATCGGAGTCCGCCGCGCGAGACTGGAGCGGGCCGAGAAAAAGGCAGGCTGAGAGGAGAAGAAGACACCGGGTGCTGCTCATTTTGTTTCGGGTTTCTTTTGAATTTCCGCCATTAACTTGCCAACCGCTTCGTTCAACTGACGCACTTCCTCAGCAGTCGGGGTGCCACCACCGGGAAAGGTGACCAGCTTTTGAATTTCGGAGAGCTGCGCCTGCACTGCCTGGACGAGGGGCTCGCCCCGGAGCGCAGGCGTCATCTCGTCGATCTTCTTTTGAATGTAAGCGATAAGGGCAGGCTGGCGGAGCGTCTTGGCGCTGGCCTCGTTATACTCCTGCATGACCGAGCCGGTCACGACCTGGGTGCCGCGGATCCATCCGCCGACGCTGACCAGGATGACGAAGTCCTGGTCGTTGTTCGATTGCATGGAAGTCTTGACCTCGTTTTGAGTCGCCTCCAGTTCCTCCTGGAGCGCGTCCCACTGGCCGTTATCCGCAAACTCGTTGATGCTTTTTCCGCGGCTGAGGACGTTCTCGCTCACGCCGAGCGCCTTGGCCAACTTGATAATATCGGAGCCAACGTTCTTTACCTGCTGGCTGTCCTGGGCTTCGACCGCGATGAAGCCATCCGCAATCAAGCCACCGAGATTGAGGGCGATCTGCGCGCGGTTGCTGTAGGTGGTCGGAATTGGCGGGCGATATTGCTCAGCCCAATTCGGTTTTCCCGGTTTGCTCAGGGCAGCGAAAAGTTCCCCCGGGGTGGGAATCGTGACCGTGTCGGTTTTGATCGCGCCGGCCAGTTCTTCCGGCGTGAGCGCGACCGGCGCGGCGGCAAGGGCGATCCCGGTGCAGGCGAGCGCAGCCACCAAGGAAAATCCGACCCGGAAAAGCATGAGCCAGATTAGGCGCGTCGTCTGAGAATGCCAGCGCGAATCTCGGAGGCCGCGGCGGCTCAGGAAGCGCGCTTCCGAGAGGCCAGCCACGGCACCAGCCACGCGATGATCTTGACCAGGAAATAGCCAGCCGCGCTCACGACCGCGGCGGTGACGAAGCCGCCCGCCCAAAGAGGGCGCGCATAACGCACGAAATTGGCGAGTGCGCCCGATAGACCGGCCATGGCCGAACCCTCCGGGATGCCGACCAGCCAGACGCCGAACCGATATTCGAGCGGGTAAAGAATCGGCGCGGTGAGGGGATTGCTGATGAGCGTGCCGAGGAGCGCGATGGGAATGTTCACGCGCAGAAAGAAAGCGGCCACGCCGCAGAGCGCGATCTGCACGCCCATGGTGGGAGTACAGCCGATGAAAAGACCAAGCGCGAGCCCCTTG
>JBBSLZ010000003.1:0-38952 GCA_038233435.1 Chthoniobacterales bacterium | reverse complement strand
TCACCGGGCGAGACGCCCGGTGTCCGCACAGGCAGGATGCCTGTGCTACGGCCGAGGGCCCGCGGTCGCGGACGATACGGTGGCGGCAGATTTAAGTTTTATGTGTGAAATTTTTAGGGGAAGTTGCGGTCGGCTGGTTAAAACTTAAAACTTCTGACTTAAAATTTCCCGATGTCCTGCGCGAAAATCGATCCCGCTCTGCACCAGGCGCAAAAACCGCCTTGGATCAAAGTGCGGCTGCCCTCGAATCCGAAGTTCTTTTCGACCAAGGCGCTGATTTCCGACCTCCGCCTTCACACGGTCTGCGAGAGCGCGCAGTGTCCGAATCGCTGGGAATGCTGGAGCCAGGGGACGGCGACGGTGATGATCGCGGGGGAGCGCTGCACGCGGGCGTGTGGCTTTTGCGCGGTGTCGACGGCGAAGCCGTTGGCGCTGGAGGCGGATGAGCCGGCGCGGGTGGCGGAAGCGGTGCGGCGGATGGAGTTAAAGCACGTCGTGATCACGGCGGTGGCGCGGGACGATTTGAAAGACGGGGGCGCGGATCATTTCGCGCGCACCATTCAGGCGGTGCGGGAGATGGACCCGACGATTATCATCGAAGTGCTGGTGCCGGATTTTCATGCGCAGGATTGGTGCATCGAGATGGTGACAAAGGCGGCGCCGGAGATTTTTAATCACAACCTGGAGACGGTGGAGCGGCTGACGCCGGCGGTGCGTTCGCGGGCGAAATATCGGACCTCGCTGGAGGTGCTGCGGAAGGCGAAGGCGCTCGCGCCAAAAATCGTGACGAAGAGCGGAGTGATGCTGGGACTAGGCGAGACGGAATCGGAATTATTCCAGGCGATGGACGATCTGCGCGAAGTCGGGTGCCAGGTGTTGACGCTCGGACAATATTTGCGACCGACGCCGAAGCATTTGCCGGTGGTGGAATTCGTGACGCCGGAGCGTTTCGATTCCTACGGGGAAATTGCGCGCGCGAAGGGCTTCGACCATGTCGCTTCCGGGCCGCTGGTGCGCAGTTCCTATCACGCGGCGGATTTCCATCCGGTAGTGCATTGAGGAATGGACGCGGCTTCAGGCGTGTCTACGGCGGCGGTGAACCGGTCGACGGTGGCGGCGATCATCCCCGCGTATTTCGAAGAGCGACACATTTATGAAGTAGCGCAGCGGACGATGGCGCAGCTCGAGAATGTGCTGGTGGTCGATGACGGCTCGACGGATGCAACGGCGGTGCGGGCGCGTGCGGCGGGGGTGGAAGTGCTGGTGCACGAAAAGAATCTGGGGAAGGGCGAGGCGATCAAAAACGGGCTGCGGCACTGGCTGGAGCGAGGTTTCCAGCATGTCATGATTCTGGATGGCGACGGGCAGCATTTGCCGGAGGAGATCGCGCGCTTCTTGGCGGCGGCGACGGGCGGCGCGCAGCTCATCGTCGGGAACAGAATGAACGATGTGCGGGACATGCCGCGGGTGCGCCAGATGGTGAATCGTTACATGAGCCGACGGATCAGCCGCGTCTGTGGGCAGAAGGTGCCGGATACGCAATGTGGGTTTCGCATGATCCACGCGGATTCAATTCCGGACCTGCTGGGCGGGACGGAGCGGTTCGAGTACGAGACGGAGATGTTGATCAAGGTGAGCCGGAAGGGCGGGCGGATCGATTCGGTGCCGGTGAGCACGGTTTACTCGGATGAGGTGAGCAGCATTCATCCGGTGCGGGATACGCTGCGGTTTCTTAAATTAATCCGGCGCTACGAGAAGGGGTGAGGTGGAGCCGGCCCGCCTTCGGGCCGAAGGTTGTTCGGTCGGCGGTCAATTTGAAACTTCGGCGCGGGGGCGCGCCGGCTCCACGCGGGAGCATAGACTGTGCGCTTACTTTGCGAGGCGGTGAAATTTCTAACGCGGCGCCCCGGCTCCGACAGGTTGCGGCCTTCGTCGTGCCAACTGCATGGTTACGGTTAAGCTGAACCTTGGTGGCTGACGGATATAAGAACGCGATCGGGAGAGCGCTGCCGCGGTGGTTCCGGTCTGGGACGCGGACGTTTCTGCGTCGGCTGGCGGCGCGGCGTTACGCGGGCGGTGCGCTGCGCTGTCCGTTTTGTGAAGGTAATTTTTCGCGCTTTCTGCCGGCGGGCTCGGATCTGCCGGTGCTGCGGGAGCTGCAGGTGGTGGGGGCCGGGTACCGTCCGGAGGCGGTGTGCCCTGGGTGCTACTCGAAGGACCGGGAACGTTTGGTTTATCTTTATCTGACGCGCGCGCAGGCTTGGGTGTTTTCGCGGCCGATGGCGTTGCTGCATATCGCGCCCGAGCCGAGCCTGGCGGCGAAGTTGAGAGCGGTCGCGAGCATCGACTACGTCTCCGCGGATCTGGACGCCGCTTCCGCGGAACGGCGGATGGACATCACGGCGATCGAGGAAGGGGATGATCGCTACGATGTGATTATTTGTAATCACGTCCTGGAACACGTGGTGGAGGATGGGAAGGCGATGGCGGAGTTGTGCCGGGTTTTGAAACCCGGCGGTTTCGCCATTCTGCAGGTTCCGATCTCGTATTTGCTGGCGGACACCTACGAGGATTTCTCGATTATTGATCCGGCGGAACGCGAACGCGCTTTTGGCCAGAACGACCACGTCCGGATCTATGGCCGGGACTATCCCGGGCGGCTAGAGCGGGCTGGGTTCTCGGTTACTGAGATCCGGCCGGAGGATTTTCTGAGAGCGCGGGAAGTGGACGAATACCGAGTGCTGCCGGAGGAGAGACTCTATCTCTGCGGGAGGGCGTGAGAGGGGCCGCTCTCTGGGCCCGCCCGGCAAAACTTCTGGCAAAGAATCGTCGCAGCCGGTAGATAAACGCCCACATGGCCGCTGATTCCACACCCATTTCCGTCGTCACCGGGGGGGCCGGTTTTCTTGGTTCGCACCTGACCGATCGTCTTTTAAAGGAGGGCCACCGGGTCATCGCGATCGATAATCTGGTGACGGGAAACCTGGCCAACATCGAGCACCTGGCTGGGAACGAGAAGTATCGGTTCGTGAAGCATAACGTCTCGAATTTCATTTTCCTGCCGGAGGAAAAGCTCGATTACGTCTTTCATTTCGCTTCGCCGGCGAGTCCAATCGATTACCTGGAGCTGCCGATTCCGACTTTGAAAGTGGGCGCGCTGGGGACGCATAACACGCTCGGCCTGGCGAAAGCGAAGGGCGCGGCCTTTCTGCTCGCCTCCACGAGCGAGTGCTATGGCGATCCGTTGGTCCATCCGCAGAAGGAAGATTACTGGGGGAACGTGAACCCGATCGGACCGCGCGGGGTTTACGATGAGGCAAAGCGTTTTGCGGAGGCGATGACGATGGCGTATCACCGCTTCCACGGGATGGACACGAAGATCGTGCGCATTTTTAACACCTACGGGCCGCGGATGCGCTTGCGCGATGGACGGGTGGTGCCGGCGTTTATCGGCGAAGCGCTGGCCGGGGAGCCGATCACGGTTTTCGGGGATGGCTCGCAGACGCGCTCGTTCTGCTACGTCTCGGATTTGATCGATGGGATTTTCAAGCTTTCGCAATCCGATTTCCACGAGCCGGTCAATATCGGGAACCCGCGCGAGATGACGATCAAGCAGTTTGCGGAGGAGATCCGGCGGATGATCGGGGCGGAATCGGAGATCGTCTATAAGCCGCTGCCGGTGGACGATCCGAAGGTGCGGCAGCCGGATATCGGCCGCGCGAAGAAGATTCTGGGCTGGGAGCCGAAGGTGGAGTTCGACGAGGGAATCCGCCAGACGATCGAGTATTTCCGCGGTTGCGTGGAGCGCGGGATGCTGGGCGAGCGGACGGATAAGGCGAGCTAGAGCGTGTCATGCGCTTTTTCCAGGGGCCGAAGGTTACGTAGCACAGGCATCTTGCCTGTGGGGACAGCGGGCGTCTCGCCCGGTGAAAGCTTCGACAAAGCCGACGAGAGAAACACCGGGCAAGATGCCCGGTGTCCGCACAGGCAGGATGCCTGTGCTACGGCGTCTTGGCCGGCTGGCAGCTAACCAAAGTGCATGACACGCTCTAGGGGTTTGAGCAGGCGGGACCGCTTCGTCGCGGACGATCCCTTTTAGGTTCTGGGCTTTTTGATTGCCGCTGCCTTGTCGGGGGCGCTAGAACCATCGCGGTCCTGACTTCCCTTTTTGTGAAACCTGCCGCCGCTTCTGTTTTGCCCGACTCGCTTTTTCGCGGGCGGAGGTTTTGAGCGCTGTCTTTTGAGGCTTCGTCATGTCCGCTCCGCTTCGTCTTTTCAGTTTGAATGTCGGTTCGCAGACCGTCGGGCTGGGTGAATTCCGCACCCAAGCGGACGGCGGCCTGGTGCTGGTGGGCTACGCCTTGCGCGAGATCCTGGCGGAAGCGGGGAACGAGCTGGCGCGGAATTTACAAATCGCGGCTGCGTTGCGCGAGATGATGGCCGAGCTGGGCGTGCGACAGGGGGCGCTGAATTATTGTGTGGCGGCGCAGTCGGTCTTCGCGCGTTTCGTCAAACTGCCGGCGGTGGAAGAGGAAAAGATCGAGCGCATCGTCGCGTTCGAGGCGCAGCAGAACGTGCCGTTTCCGATCGAGGAGGTGATCTGGGATTACCAACTGGTGGGCCAGAGCTCGGATCCGGAAGTGCAGGTCGTGCTGGTGGCGATCAAGAGCGATTTATTGGATGGGATCAACGGGGCGATCGAGAGCGCGGGCTGGCGGACCGGGGTGGTGGATGTGGCGACGATGGCGCTCTATAACGCGTTCCGGTTTAACTATAGCGATCTGACCGATTGCTCGCTCCTGATCGATCTGGGGGCGCGGACCACGAATCTGCTTTTCATCGAGCCGGGGAAGGTTTTTTCCCGCAGTGTGCCGATCGGCGGCGGGGCTATTTCCAGCGCGCTGGCGAAGGAGTTTAACGAGACCGCGGCGGCGGCGGAATTCCGGAAGCGGCGGGATGGATTCGTGAGCCTCGGAGGCGCCTACGCGGAACCGGGCGATCCGGATGTGGCGCGGGTCTCGAAGATCGTGCGGGGCACGATGACGCGGCTGCACGCGGAGTTGATGCGCTCGATCAGCCACTATCGGGCGCAGCAGCAGGGGAGCGCGCCGGCCCGCGTCTTTCTCTGTGGCGGCGGGGCGGGGATGCCTTACATGCGGGAATTTTTTCACGAGAAACTGCAGTTGCCGATCGAGTTCTTCCATCCCTTGCGCAATGTGGCGGTGGCGGAAACGGAGCGGGCGGCGGAAGCGGCGCAGGCGTCGCATCTGCTCGGCGAATTGGTGGGCCTGGCGCTGCGCACGGCGAGCACCTGTCCGATGGAGCTGAATCTGCGGACGGCGAGCGTGGCGCGGGCGCAGGCTTTGACCCGGCAGCGGCCGTTTTTAATCCTGGCAGCCGCTTGCCTGCTGCTCGGGGTGTTTGGTTGGGGGCTTTATTATCTCCAGGCGGCGCGGGTGACGCGGCAGGCCACTGCGGCTTCGAGGCAAAAGGTGGGCGAGTTGCGGCGGTTGGCCTCGCAAATGGATGCGGTCCGCCAGCAGAACCGGGGCCTGGAAACAATGGCGGCACCTCTGACGGCGGCAATCAGTGAACGCAGTTTTTGGGTGGAGCTGATCGAGGAATTGAACGCGCGGCAGCCGAAAGAAAATATCTGGATCACGGAGCTGGTCGCGACCTCCGGGGGTAAACCGGTGGGCGGCGGCGAGTTGCGGAGCGGACGGGTGGAGGCCGTGCCGGTGCCGGCGCCGAGCCCGACCGCGGGGGCGCGTGCGCCGTTAAAGGAGGCGGCGATGGACGGGGTTTTTGTGCGCGGGCTTTATCTCTTCAATCCGAAGCAACAGGAAGTGGTGGTCGATTATTTTCGAGAATTGGCGAAGTCCCCTTTCTTCCGGGTCGATCCGGGCAACCAGGCGAAAGTGATGCGCCCGACGACGCCGAATAACACCGAGTGGGCCTTCCCCTACGAGCTCCGGCTCGATCTGGCGAGGCCGCTGCCGCTGCCATGAACTGGTTCCAGGAGAATCGTTTTCTCGGGAGCTATTTGGCCGCGCTGGGGGCGGGGACGCTGGCCGCGCTCATCTTCCTCTGGGTGGCGAAGAGTGGTTTCGAGACGGCGAAGGCCGAGTTCGAGCAGCAGGCCACGGAATTGGCTGCGCTACAGCGGCACAATCCTTTCCCGAACGAGGCGAACCTGCGGAAGTCGAAAGCGCAGGCGGAGGAATACAAGACGGCGGTGGGCGCGTTCCAGGAGGAACTGAAAACGCACGTCCTGCCGCTCTCGGGGGAGCTGAAGCCTAACGAGTTCCAGGCTCGCCTGCGGCAGGCGATCACGAGTGTGGGCGAGAAGGCGCGCGTGAATAAAATGAGGCTGCCGGAAAATTTCTTTCTCGGGTTTGAAGAGTTCGGTGCTGCCTTGCCGGAGACAGAGGCGGCGCCTTTGCTCGGCCAGCAACTGGCCCAGACGGAGCTGCTCGTGAACCTGCTCATCGACGCTCGGGTGGCGGCGGTGACCTCGTTGAAACGAGTGCCGCTGAAGCCCGCCCCCACTCCGGGTCCAGCGATCGCGCCGCGCGGAGCGAAGGCCGCGCCCACGCCCGCGCCTTTGCTGGAGAACGCGGTCGTCGAGCTGGCCTTCAGCGGCACGCCCGGCGCGGTCCGCCGGGCCTTGAACCAGATCTCGACCGCGGGCGAGCAGCTCTATCTGATCCGGACGCTGCATGTTTTGAACGAGAAGGGCACCGGGCCGCCGCGAGAGGTGGCCGGAGCGGTCACCCCGGTCCCGGCCGGGAGTGCACCGGCGAACAGCGCGTTGCATTTTATTGTCGGGAACGAGCAGGTCCAGGTGACAGCCCGGATCGAGATGGTGAGGTTTACATTTTGAAAAGGACACCGGAGTCGCCGGGCACCGCATGAACTGGTTCCGGGTTAATTACGATCGGGTGGCTGTCCTGGCCGGGGCGGTGTTCCTCCTCCTTTGCGCTTTCCTCATTTGGCGGAGCAGCGCCAGTTTCCCGGACAACTTCGCTAACGCGCCGGCGCCGAGCGCGCCGAAACCGGCCGCGCCGACGGAGAAGGCGATCGAGTTGCAGCGCGCGGCGGAGAAGCTGCGGCAGCCACCCCATTGGACCTTCGGCGGGCGGTCGGGGTTGTTCGTGCCGGAGAAGCATTTCATCGGGGCGGATGGCCTCCCGGCTACCCTCCAGAATACCGAGGTGCACCCGCCTGTGCCTAACGAATGGCTGGAACAATTTGGCCTCCCAATCGCGGAAAGCGACGTCCTAATCCAGGACCCGGATGGCGACGGCTTTAATAATCTGGAGGAGTGGGCTGGGAAGACGAACCCGACCGAGAAGGCTTCGCACCCGGCTTTCATCGCCAAGTTGAAGCTAAAGACTTTTAATCGCGAGCCGTTTCGGATCGTGTTCGCTTCCCGCACCGACGACACCTTTCTTTTGAACACCAGCGATCTGAAAGAGCCGACGCAGTTTCTGAAATTGGGCGATCAGATTCGCGGCACGAAATTCAAGCTGGCCAGGTTTGCTCCCAAATCCGAGGTCAACCAGCAGGGCGGGGAAGTGGACGTCTCCGAGTTGACGATCGAGAACATGGAGAGCGGCGCGGAGCTCAATCTGGTGAAGGAAAAGATCATGATTTCGCCGGAATCCGTCGGCACTTTCGTCTACGCCTGGGGGACGGCGCGCGAGGTGGTGATTAAAAAAGACCAGGAATTCTCATTGCCGCCCGAGACGGAAGTCCGCTACAAACTGATCGACTTGCAACCGAGTGGCGCAGTCATCATCAACACCCAAAAACCTGAAGAGCGGATCGAGGTCGGTTTGCTCGCGCCTTAAATGATCAAATCCGTGGCTTCGAAATGGGAAATGGTAGCCGGTAATGGGGAATGGAGCCGGCGCGCCCTCGCGCCGAAGTGGGTGCGGGGGAAAGATCCTTCGGCCCGGGGGCGGGCCGGCTCCATCGTCGGCTGGGGAGTCGGGCGTTTTGGAAACCTGGCGTTGCTCGCTGCGATCTGGCTCAGCGCGGTCAATTTGCGCGCGCAGGGCGCGGCGGAACGGGCGGCGGAACGGGAGATCGCTCGCCGGGAGGCCGCGTTGCCGCGCGGGAACGAGGCCTTGGCGCGGGGGAAGATCGCGATGACGGCGCGGAATTATGCGCAAGCTCACGCGGAATTTCGGGCGGCGGTGAGCTCTCTGCCGGATGCAGTGGCGAGCGGCAACGCACACGATGAGGCGGTGGCGGGATTTTGCGAGAGCGGCTTGAAGCTGGCCGAGCAGGCTGCCCAGGAAGGGAAATATGCGGAAGCGGAGGGAATTTGCCGGGAGCTTTTGAGCGATCGCTACGATCCAAATTGCCGGCCGGCGCAGGCGTTCCTGGCCCGATTACAGGAACCGGGCGGCGTGAACCGGACGATGGGGCCGAAGTTCATCGCGAAGGTGGACGAAGTGAAAAAGCTGCTGGCTGACGCGGACGGTTATTACAACAGCGGCCGCTACGATCTGGCTTTCAAGAAGTACGAGCAGATTCTCAATCTCGATCCCTACAACACGGCCGCGCGGCGCGGGCAGGAGAAGATCAATAATCAGAAAACGCGCTACGGCGAGGAAGCGTATAACGAGAGCCGTTCCCGCGCCGTCTGGCAGGTGCAGCAAGGCTGGGAAAATCCGGTGCGGAAGTATGGGGAAGCGAGTGCGCCGGGCGTGGAAGCTTTCGCGCGGGACGCCACCGGGACGGCGCGAATCTCGAACAAGCTGGCCACGATTATCATTCCGAAGATCGAGTTCCGCGACGCGAGCGTGCGCGAGGCGATGGATTTCCTACGGCAACAGGCGGCGGCGAATGATCCTTCGACCGATGGACGGCGCGGGGTCGATATCGTTCTCCGGTTGACCCAACTCGGCAGCAGCGCGCCGGAGGCGACCACCACCACGACGACCACGACCACCACGCTGGCTCCGCTCCCAGGCGCGGCTGGTGAGGAGGGAGCGCTACCGCCCGAGCCCACGCCGATCGTGGCGCCCGCGCCCGTGCCGGTCGTTCCGCTCATCAATCCAGTCGCCCCGGCGGATGCGCGGATCACGATCACGCTGAACGAAATTCCGCTCGGCGAGGCGCTGCGCTACGTGGCGAGCCAGGCGGGCTTGAAGGTGAAAGTGGAGCCGTACGCGGTCTCCATCATTCCGGTGAGCGAGCAGAGCAACGACATGTTTACGAAGGAATACCGGGTGCCGCCGGGGTTCATCACCAGCACGGTGAATGTGGGCACCTCGAGTTTAAACCAACCCGCGGTGCCGACCCTCGGTGGGCCTCCGGCCGCCCCAGTGCTGGGGACGGGTCGCGATACCCAGGAATCGACCGGCGGCCGGCAACTGGTGGGCCGCGAGACGGCAAAGGATTTTCTGGCCGCTCAGGGAGTGGCGTTTCCGCCGGGGGCGAGCGCCAATTTTATGGCGCAGAGCAGCCGGCTGATCGTGCGGAATACGCAGGATAATCTGGATCTGGTGGACGCGCTGGTGGAACAGGCCAGCGTCTCCGGGCCGAAGCAGGTGGAGATCGAAGCGAAGTTCATCGAGATCACGCAGAACAATTTGAAGGAACTCGGTTTCGATTGGCTGCTCGGGCAGTTCAATATCGGGAATCAGCGTCTCTTTGGAGGCGGCGGGACCCCCGGGACCGGCGCGCCGGTGACGAGTGGGAACTTCCCGTTTTCGCCGCCGAACGGACAGCCGGTGGGCCAGTTCCCGGTCACGGCTGGCAATCGCAGCGGGCAGTTGGCGATCAGTGCGAATGCGATCGACGCCCTCCTGGCGGGCGCGACCGGTGGTTCCTCGCTGGCGCCGGGCATCTTCGGCTTGAGCGGTGTCTTTACTGATCCGCAATTCCAACTGGTGGTGCGCGCTTTGAATCAAAAGAAGGGCGTCGACCTTCTCTCCGCGCCGCGCGTGACGACGAAGAGCGGCCAGCGCGCCTTGATCGAAATCGTGCGCGAGTTTCGTTATCCGACTCAATTCGCCGAGGCTAAACTTCCGGAAATCCGGAGCGGCGGCGGCGGTGGCGTCTCGCAGAACTCGTTCACTCTGCCGGTGGTGGCGCCGGTTTCTCCGTCGGCCTTTGAGACGCGCAACACCGGGGTGACGCTCGAGGTGGAACCCGTGGTCGGGCCGGACGGCGTCACGATCGATCTCAACCTTGTCCCGCAGGTGGTCGAGTTCGAAGGGTTCATCAACTACGGAAACCCGATCAAGACGATCAATCCCGCGCTGCTCGGTTTGCTCGGCGTGCCCGCGGCGGTGAGCGGGATCAGCGACAGCATCGAGTTGACGCCTAACACGATCAATCAGCCGATCTTTAGTTCCCGCAAAGTGACCACGAGCGTGAGCGTGTGGGACGGGCAGACGGTGGTGCTGGGCGGGCTGATGCGCGAGGACGTGCAGAAGACCGAGGATCGCACTCCGATCATCGGCGATATCCCGATCGTCGGGCGGCTCTTTCGGAGTAACACCGAGCAACATCTGAAGCGCAATCTGATCATCTTCGTGACCGCACGTCTGGTCAACCCGGGTGGCCAGCTCGTGAATCAAACCGAAGAGGTGGAGGAATCAGAAGATCTCGTGGTGCCGCCTGAGTTGCCGCCGGTGCCGATGTATAAGAAGTGATCCCGGCTGCGACGCCTTAGGGGTGTGGGTCGACCTGCCGTGGGTCGGTCTGTGGGGATGAAGTCGGCGGCGACGATCCTGCGGCCCGGGGGCGGGCCGGCTCCATGGCGTCCGGTGGAGTCGGCGCGCCCCGGCGCCGAAGGATGATAGTTCCCGCAGACCGCTCGCTGCCGGTCCGCCCTTTTTTCGGGGTTCATTTTTCCGGGAGCCGCTGCTAGGATGGAGACATGAACAAATTTTGGCGCGTCTTTGGTTTGACCTGTTTGTTGCTGAGCCTGCTCCCGACCGCGGAGGCGAAGGGCAAGAAAAAAGAGGCCGCGCCGCAGGGAACAGTGATCGCGAGCGTGACGCCGGAGTCGATCACGATCTCGGGCAGCAATCTGAGCAAGACCTACGCGATCACGAGATTCACCGAGATCCTGGTGAAAGGGCAGCGTGCCGCCTTGACGGACCTGCAGCCGGGAATGCTGGTCAGCGTGACCCAGGGGAGCGACCCTACTAATGCGGCACGGATCAACGCGGGCGACGTGCCCGGCCCAGCGCCGAAGAAGTAGATCGAGGCGGTAAAGTGAGGTAGCGCAACTTTCCAAGTTGCAGTCTGCCGACAGCTCGGGGGGCGGGGAGATGTAACCGCGGATGACGCAGATGGCGCAGATAGGGAGGAAGAGGGAAACGCGCGGTCCGCTTAGAGATGGCGCCTCGCTGGAGTGGGTGATCGCTTTTGTCTTTTTGTTCGCTAATCAGTAGACAGCTATGCCTGCCATCGGAATCACCGGAGGGATCGCGACCGGAAAGAGTTCACTCGTGGCCGAACTGCGCGCGCACCTGCCGGCGGCGGAGTTTTTCGATGCCGACCAGGCGGCGCGCCAGTTGGCGGAGGATGACCCGGAAGTGCGCGCGCTGATCACTGCTGCCTTCGGGCCGGAGATTTATTCCGCGGCGGGCTTGAACCGCGCCGCCCTCCGCACCATAGTGTTCGCCGACCCGGAAAAGAAGCAGGCGCTTGAGCAGATTCTGCATCCGCGCATCCGGCGTCAGTGGGCGCTCCAAGCTGAAAGCCGGCGCGGGTCCACCGCAATTTTTCTGGCTGATATTCCTCTTTTGTATGAAACCGGTGGTGAAACCCTGTGCGATCGCGTCGTGGTGGTGGCGTGTTCGCAGCGCATCCAGTTGGAACGCCTGATGACGCGCTCTGACCTCGATCAAGCCGCCGCAGAACGGATCGTGGCGGCGCAGATGCCGCTGGCGGAGAAGATCGCGCGCGCGGAGCACGTGATCTGGAATAACGGGCCCCGGTCCACCCTGGCCGCACAGGCGCAAATTCTGGCTGCCTTATGGAGTCGATGACGATGGAAGAAAATCCTGAAGCCATCGCGGGCTCCGCGGCGCCGCCAGCTGCCGCAGGCAGATCCCGCTCGCGCGCTCGCGCCGGGGCAGAAGTGGCCGCGGTGGCGGAAGAAAAGGTGGAAGGCGGAAATGGCCAGCCACGTCCGGCGGAGGCGGATCGCCCGACGCTTGATGTGAACCATCTGCAGACGCTCTTGCCTGCTGCCCTGGACGAGGTGTGCCGCACCTTCGACCTACGGGTTTATCCCGGCCGTAGCCGACACCAGCAGATCGTGGATCTGGTGCGCGCGGCCTGCTTCAAAGGCGTGCCGGTGACGGTGGCCGGTTTTTATTGTCAGACCCCAGACTCGTTCGGTTTGCTCCGCTTCCCGGCGCTCAATTTTCTCCCCGTCCCAGAAGACATCGGCGTCCCGCGCGGCACCGCGCAGCACTTCCGGTTTCGTCTCGGCCAGAAGATCACCGGCACTGTCCGGCTGCCGCGCGACCGCGAGAAATGGCTCATGCTCGATGAGGTGCTCACGATCGAAGACCAGCCGTCCGGGGACTGGCGGCCGCCGAAGGATTTCGACAGCCTGACGCCGCTTTATCCGGAAGGACGCATCCTTCTCGAGAACACCAAGACCAACTCGATCAGCGCCCGCGCGGTCGATCTCCTGACGCCGCTCGGCCGGGGCCAACGCGGCTTGATCGTGGCCGCGCCGCGGGTGGGCAAAACGATTCTGTTGAAGGAAATCGCGAAAGCGATTCGGGTCAATCATCCCGACATTGTGCTCATCATCCTGCTCGTGGACGAGCGCCCGGAAGAGGTGACCGATCTGCAACGGGAAGTGGATTGCCAGATCTACAATTCCACTTTTGACGAAAACTCGCAGCGGCATATCCAGGTGGCCGAGCTGGTCCTGGAGCGCGCCAAGCGTTTGGTCGAGATGAAGCAGGACGTGGTCGTGCTGCTCGATAGCATTACCCGGCTGGCGCGTGGTTATAATACTCTCCAGCCCGGCAAAGGCCGCACCATGTCCGGCGGGGTGGAGGCGAAGGCGCTGCTGAAGCCGAAGAAATTTTTCGGCTCGGCGCGCAATGTGGAGGAAGGCGGCAGTTTGACCATCCTCGCCACCGCGCTGGTCGATACCGGGAGCAAGATGGACCAAGTCATCTTTGAAGAATTCAAAGGCACCGGGAACATGGAGCTGCACCTCGACCGTGCCCTGGTCGAGAAGCGGCTCTATCCCGCCATCCACGTGCAGCAATCGGCCACTCGGCGGGAGGAACTTCTTTATCATCCCGAGGAATGGGAACGGGTGCAGGTGCTGCGGAAAGCGATGGCGCAGATGCCGCCGATCGAGGCGATGGAACAATTGATCGGCAACCTGGAAGCGACCACCACCAACGCGGAACTGCTCCTGGCGGGACTGCGCTAAAGAAGGGAAACGACGAAGCACGCATGACGAAAGAGGAATACGCTGCGAAGACGGCGATGACGGAAGGCGGGGAGGCGCGTCCCGCCGCTGCGGTGTCGGACTGTGGTTCGCCGTTGCTCGCGAGTGTCGAGGCGCTGGCCGAAATTTTGCCTCGGCTGGAAACGGTGGAGCGCGTGGCGGTGGATACCGAAGCGGACAGTTTGCATTGCTACTTCGAGAAGCTCTGTCTGGTGCAGATGAGTTTTGGCGGAAACGATTACCTGATCGATCCGCTGGCCGGGTTCGATCTGGCGCCGCTGGCCGCTGCTTTGGCCGGGAAAGAAATCGTGCTGCAAGGGGCCGACTTCGATCTCCGCCTGATGAAGCGCTCCTTCGATTTCACGGCCAGCAAAGTTTTCGATACGGTGGTGGCGGCGCGGTTGCTGGGCTTGCGCGAGTTCAGCCTGGCCGCGCTGGTGCAGCGTTACTTCGAGGTCGTGCTGAGCAAAGGCTCGCAGAAAGCGAATTGGGCGCAGCGGCCGCTCCCCGCGCTGATGGCGGAGTATGCGATGAACGACACCCGTTACCTGCTCCCGTTGGCGGAGAAAATGGAGGCCGAGCTGCGCGAGAAAGACCGGTGGGAATGGTTTGAGCAATCCTGCGAACGCGGGCTCATGCAGGCGGGCGTGGAACGGGTGCGCGATGAAGAGGAAGCCTGGCGGATCACCGGCTCGGGCACACTCTCGCCGCGGGCTTCGGCGCTTTTGCGGGCGCTCTGGCGTTGGCGCGATCGCGAAGCGCAGGCCGCCGATCGGCCCTCTTTTCACATTCTGCAAAATCATCTTTTGATCGATGCCGCGCTCAATTTCGAAGCTGGCCGGGTGCCGGAATTTCGTCATCTTACCTCCCGGCGGCGGCGTGGTTTCATGGATGCCGCGGACGAAGCGCTCGCCTTGCCGGACGAGGATCTGCCGCGCCGTATTCGCCGGAAAGGAACGCGTCCCACCCAGGAGATGGAGCGGATGGCGGAAAACCTGCGGAAACGCCGCGATGTAAAAGCGCACGAACTCGGACTCGATCCTTCGTTTATCGCGCCGCGCGCCACGGTCGATTCGATCGCGGCGGATCAGGAACGGAGCGAGGTCCTGCTCGTGCCTTGGCAGCGCCAGCTTTTGGAGCTGTAGGCTGGAGCAAGCTCAGTCGCTCGTGGCGGCGGAGGCGGATCCTAATTTACGGCGCCGGTCGGGGCACTTGCGGTTTCTTTTTGGAAGACTGCACCGCCGGATTATCCAAGGCGGATTGGCGAGTCGGATCCCACATCCAACTGCCCCGTTTCGGCGCAGGCGTTAACGAAGGTGCAGGCGTGGCCCGAGCCAGATGGGTTCGCACGGGCGCGGCGAGCGGCTTACCGCCAAATCGCTCCCGCCACGGTTTTTCCCAAGCCAGCGCCACGAGCGCGGCGACGAGCACGATTTCGAAAAGGAGACGCATGGCGCAACCGACGCGCTAGCTAGGGACTGACCTGGTAGACCTCGACGAGGGCGACGCCAGTGGTGTTATTCTTCCCCCGGATGACGGCGCTGTAACTGCCGGGATCCAGATTGGTGACGAGCGCAGATTCCTTGTCGTTGGAAGGAGCCACGCCTCGGGAGGCCAACTCGTCTCGATCGGCGGTCGAATTACTCTTCCAGTTATCGTTCGAGAGAATGAGCTGCGACCCACGATATAGATCGAGGGTGGTGTCGCTCAAGGAACCAGTGACACCAGCGCTCTGAAGACTTGGCCCGAGCGCGCGAAGGATCACACGCTGAGCAGTGCCGGGCTGCCCGTTGGGTGCACCGATGATGAAGCCGGCGATCAGGGCGCCGTTGTCATTTTGCTCCACCTTGGCGCGAGTAGATATGTTTGCGAAGCGGGTCGAAACGGTATTTTCAATGTCGTAAACTTCGACCAGACCGATGCCGTTCGCTTTGCCCCGAAGAACGGCGGTGTAATTGCCTGGAGCCAGCGATGTGACCAAAGCCGCTTCGCGCGTATCGAGCGGGGTTAGACCACGCGCGGCGAGGAGTTCGCGAGTGGCTGAGGAGTTGGTGCGGTAATCGTCATTAAAACCGAGCTGGGTGCCGTTCGCATCGATCAGCGCAAGACTGGGGTCGCTGACCGCACTGGCCACGCCGAGCTGGGTGAGGGATGGCCCCAGCCCGCGAAGGACAATCTGCTTGGGCGATTCCCCCAGCATGATGAAGCCTGCGATCATGACGCCGTCGCCTTGTTCGACTGGACCGCGGGTCGAAATGTTGAGCACCTTGGTCGAAAGATCAGGGTTGGTAATCGAAACCGTGGCGAGAGGCTGACCCAACTCGGCTCCGGGACTGGGGTTGCTGAGCCGGACGAAAAATTGACGGATCGGTTGTCCCGGCGGTTGCGAGATCAGGGAGACACTGATCGACTTTGAGGTTTCGTTAGGACCGAAAACAAGGGTGCTGGAGACGGGGGTGTAATCGCGTCCAGCGACGGCGCTACCGTCCAGGGTTGTGAAACCAACGGAGTACGTTCCCGTGGTATCGCCCGCGCGCGCGAAGGTCACGAAGAGGTTGGCCTGGCCCACGGAGTTATTGTAGGTGTAGCTCGGGACAGAAAATTGAAAGGTGCGCGCGTCGTTGTCGATAATCGAGACGGTAGCAGTACTGGGCGAGCCGAGTCTGGATGGGGCGTTGCCATCGGAAGATGTGGTCGGCCGGGGATTGGAAAGGATGACATTAAAGGCAGTCGTGCCTTCGATGGAATTGTTATCGACGATCGGAACTGTGATCGTCTGCGAGGTGACGTTCGCGGCAAAGGTGAGCCGACCGGCGCTGCGAAGATACTTACTGCCTTCGGTAGCGGTTCCATCCGTAGTGACATAATCGACCGTGATTTGTTGGCTGGCGTCGCCCGAGCGAATGGCGATGACGGTTAAAGCCACCGAGCCAGCTCCCTCATTGACGGCGTATTGTCCGGCCTCGAAGCGGAAGACGTTGGCGTCGTTGTCCAAGATGTTGACCGTCGTGGTGCTTTGTCCGCCCACGAAGCCGGTGCCGTTCGGGTCCGTCAGGGTGACAGTAAATTGAAGAGTCGGATCCGGGGTTCCTTCGTCGATGATCGGGATCTGGATTGTCATACTCGTCTCCCCGGGAGCGAAGCTCAGGCTGCCTCCACTGGCGACATAGTTGAGGCCGGCCCGGGCGCTGCCGTCGCTCGTCTGGTAGCGGACGGTGGCAGGGAAGGTGAGCCCGCCGGATCGAATGACGGTCAACGTGACCGTGCCGGCGCCTTCGTCCACCGAGGAGGAGCTGGCGCTGAAGCCGATCGAGGCGGTCGGCGAATCATCATCGGCAATGGTGACGGTAGCCGATGGACCGGAAATGCTGGCGTTAGTGGCGGAGGTGAGCGTGACGAAGAAGTTCTCAGGATTCTCGACGAGGCTGTCGTCGAGAATGGTGATCGCGATCAGTTTTTGCGTTTCGTTTGCTCCGAAAGTGATGGTGCCAGTGGCGGCCACATAGTCGAAGCCAGCGGTAGCGGTGCCATTGCTGGTGGCATAGTTCACCGTGATGGGAACCGTCGGATCGCCCAGTCGTGTGGCGGTGATGGCGAGGGTGACGGAGCTGTTGCCGGGCGTCTCGGTGGTGGAGTACGTCGTCGGGTTGAACTGCACGGTGCTAGTGCCGCCGTCGTTATCCACGATCGTAACGACATTGGTGCTGGGGCTGGCCAGCACCGCCCCTGCAGTCGGATTCGACAGGGTGACATTAAAGGTCTCGTTGCTTTCGACGAAGGAATCATCCAACACCGGGATCGAGATCGTTTTCGATGTCTCGCCGGGAGCGAAAGTGAGGGTGCCCGCGGTAGCGACATAATCCGAGCCGGCAGTCGCCGTCCCATTGGCGGTGGCGTAGTTCACACTCACGGTGAGGCCGATGCCGCCCGACCGGACGACCTGGAGGATGGCCGCCGAATCACTTTCTCCGACGCTGGTGGCAGCGGAAGAAAATTGGATGGTGCTGGAACCCGAATCGTCGTCGGCAATGTTGACCGTGGCGGTGCTCGCTCCACCGGAAGGGAAGGTGGCATTGACGGGACTGGAGAGATCGACAAAGAAAGTCTCCAGATTTTCCAGGAGCAGATCATTCACGATGGGAACGACGATCTGTTTCTGCGTTTCACCAGGACCGAAAATCAACCGGCCGGTCACCGCGCCGTAGTCCTGCGGCTGGATGGCTGAGCCGTCTCGAGAGGCGTAGTCCACCGTGATCTGGCTATTTGGATCACCCATGCGGTTGGCCGAGACAGTCAAAACAGCCTGACCTGAAGCTTCGCTCACGGTGGAGGTGATCGGGCTAAACTGAACGGTGGAACTATTGCCGTCGTCGTCCAGGATAGTCACGATGGTGGAGGTGGGGCTAACAAGGGTGGCGTTCGTGCTCGGAGCGCTGAGGACAATCGAGAACGTCTCGGAACTTTCCTGGACGGCGTCGTCGATGATTGGGACGGTAAAAGTTTGCCGGGCCGAACCGGGCGGGAAGTTAACCGCGCCGGTGGTCTGAACGTAATCGGAGCCGGCAGAGGCCGTCCCGTTGGTGGTGGCGTAAGAGGCGGAGGCGAACAAACCGAGACCGCCGGAACGAGTCACCGCCACGGTCACGGTCTGAGCGTTTTCGTTGACGGTGTAAGTGGCGCTCTCGAAACGAATGGCGCTCGATTGCGAGTCGTCATCCAAAATAGTGACGGTCGCCGTGGCCGGAGAGCCCACGGAGGTGCCAGGCGAGGGCGAGGAAAGAGTGACCGTGAAGGTTTCAGAATCCTCCAAAAGATTATCGTTTATGATCGGGACAACGATCGTTCTTTCCACCTCTCCGGCACCGAAGGTAAGCGTTCCGTTTACGGGCGTGAAGTCTTGTCCTGAAGTGGCACTGCCCTGAACGGTCGTAAAGGCGGCGGTGATCGTTTCGTTGGGATCGCCTCTGCGGGTCGCGGTAACGGTGAGAGTCACCGACCCGGCAGGGGTGTTCTCGGCCACGCTATAGCTGGCGGCGGCAAACTGCACCGTGTTCGGTGCTGCGACAGCGGAGAAAGCCGTTAGAAGAAGACTCATCAAAACGGCGGCAGAGCTAACGAGAGTGGGCAGATTCATGCTAAGCCTCCGGGGAGGAAGAGGCGGCGGGGAGCATTCCAAAAGTTTCGCGGTTGAGCAATGCAAAGTTTTTTACAGCTTTGGCGTCGAATCAGCGCTCGCCGCCGGCTTCGGCCAGGACTGTCTTTAGGTCGCTAATGCTGCCATCCGTGAAGATGATGAGGTTGCCGTGGCCGTGGACGTCGCCGGTCTCGGCGAACCAGGGTTGGCGGGGCCATTGATGGGGCGTGTCGGGTTTGTCGTCGAAGGGAGTGGGAATGTAATCGATCCGGGCGGTCGCTGCGGTCGAGTAGTCGGGGTTTTGGAGAAAGTTTTGCAGGGTGGGACAAATCCAGGTCTGGCGGGTGGCGCCGAAGGGCGTGAGCGCTTCGATCCATGCTTGGGCGAAGACTTCGGGCGAGCCGCTGGCGTTGCCGATCGGGATTTGCGGCCACATTCTGTTTTCCTGGAGATAGAGGTTGGCGGCCAGGGAGAGGTTGCGCAGGTTGGCGGTGCACTGGGCCCGCTGGGCGCGGGCGCGCAGGTGGGAGATGACGGGCAGACTGAGCCCGACCAGGATCAGAATGACGACAATGACGACGAGCAACTCGAGTAGCGTGAAGCCGCTCCGTGCGTCAGACCTGGGGTGCATGCGCAGGGCGAAGGCCGCGAGCGCTGGCGCTAGCCCGAGCTGGGCGCGGTGTTGGACTGCTTAACACCGGAAACGACCAGAGAGAGAATGCTGTTGATGACGGGGTCGCCGTTGGCGTTGACCTGTCCTTGCGAGATGCTGAGCGTGGCATCGCCGCGCAGGATGGTGGCGGAACTGCGGAAGAGGGAGCCGGAGCGTGGGGTGACGATGTTCGCCTCGACCGGTCCCTGGACGGAGGCGGTGACCGGCGTGGTGACGATGGTGACGGTGCCGTCGGCGCTGACGACTCGTTGGCTGAGGTTGTAATTGTAAGTGGCGGCGAGGACGCCTTTCAGGGAGGCCTTGTCCGGATCGGCGAAGGCCCGGGCGGTGCCGGTGAAGACGCGGCCGCGCGAGAACATGACGAAGGTGCCGGTGGCATTTCCGCTGGCGGGGACGCCTAACGAGAAGATGCCGAGGGCGTTGCTGGAGCCGGGGTTGGTGGGATCGAAGACGCCCTGGAGGACGCCGGCGTAGGTGCCGACCAGATTGGTGGAGGCGGGATAGGGCGGGCCGCCCTTGAGGGCGAAGCACTCGGCGGCGGGAAGGATGAGACACATCAAACAGGCGAGGAGGAGCTTCATCTTGGGGTGCAGTAAAGGGCTTGGCCGCGGGGTGGGTCAATTCCTTTCGCGGGCGGTGGGTTTTTTTGGCGGATCCGGAGGGTCTTCGGCCCGGGGGCGGGCCGGCTCCAATGCTAGAATGCGCTTGTTGCCTGCGCGGGGCGGCCAATAGTGAGCCGATGAAGATGAAGGTCATCGTGACTCCGAAGGCGACGGTGCTCGATCCGCAGGGCGCGGCGGTGCGCGAAGCGATGCAGCACCTCGGTTTACCGGAGGTGCGGGAGGTCCGGATCGGGAAATATCTGGAGATCGAGATGGACGCGGACGGAGCGGAGGTGGAAGCGCGGTTGCACGAGCTTTGCCGTAATTTGCTTTCGAATCCGGTGATCGAGGACTATGAGCTGCGGATGGAAACGGGGGCGCCGCAATGAAGGCGCTGCGCTATTTTTTCTGCATCATGGTGCCGCCGGTGGCGGTCTTGATGACGGGACGAATCGGGAGTTTTTTCCTGAGCTTGCTGCTGACTTTGCTTGGCTGGATTCCGGGGATCATCCATGCCTGTCTGGTGGTGAATGATTACCACGAGGAAAAGCGCGCACAGCGCTATGCCGCACGTGGGTAGCCCGATGAAATTCGCGGTTCTTCAGTTTCCAGGTTCGAACTGCGACCAGGATTGCCTGGCGGCGGTGCGCGGGCTGGCGGGCGCGGAGGCGGAGTATGTTTGGCATAAGGGGACTTCGCTGGAGGGATTCGACGCCGTCATCGTGCCAGGCGGGTTTTCCTACGGGGATTATTTGCGCTGTGGGGCGATCGCGCGTTTTTCGCCGATCATGGCGGCGGTGGTGGAGAAGGCGCGCGCGGGCATGCTGGTGATCGGGGTTTGCAATGGCTTCCAGATTTTGTGCGAGGCGGGTTTGCTGCCGGGGGCACTGGTGCGGAATCGGTCGCTTCATTTTGTCTGTGAGATGGCGACGGTGCGGGTGGAGGTGGCGCTGTCGCCCTTCACGCTCGGGGCGCCGGAAGGCACTTTGCTGCGGCTGCCGGTGGCGCATGGGGAGGGTTGTTTTTTTGCCGACGAGGAGACGCTGCGGGAGTTGAACGCGCATCATCAGGTGATGCTGCGCTATGTGGACTCGAGCGGGCAGGCGGTGCCGGAGGCGAATCCGAATGGGTCGCTGGAGAACATCGCTGGGATTTGTAATCGCGAGCGGAATGTCTTTGGCTTGATGCCGCATCCGGACCGGGCTTGCGAGGCGCGCCTCGGGAGCGAGGACGGGGCGCTCATTTTTCGCTCGATGATGCAGGCGATCGCCGAGGGTGAGACGCAGGCGGCGTAGCGGAGGGCGAGCACGTGAGTCTGTTTCTGACTGGCACGGATACGGGCGTCGGGAAAACATATACAGCGGTCCAGCTGCTGCGGTTGCTGCGCGCGGCGGGGGTGCGCTGCGCGGGGATGAAGCCGATCTGTTGCGGCGACCGCGCGGATGCCGAGATGCTGCTGGCGGCGAGCAGCGAGGGGTTGACGATCGAGGAGGTGAACCCGGTTTGGCTGAAGACGCCAACCGCTCCGTGGACGGCAGCGCTCCGGGAGGATACGCCGATCGCGACGGGGCCTCTGCTGGAGGGGCTGGCGGACCTCGAGCGGCGTTTCGATTTTGTGCTGGTGGAGGGGGTGGGCGGCTGGCTGGTGCCGATCGCGCAGGATTACTTCGTGAGCGATCTGGCGGCGGCGATGAAGCTGGAGGTGGTGATTGTGGCTCTGAATCGGCTGGGTTGTCTGAATCACACCTTGCTGACGGTGGAGAGCGTGACGGCGCGGGGGATGACGTGCCGGGCGGTGGCCTTGAACTCGACCGCGGACGCGAGGGATATCGCAGCGGAGACGAACGCGGAGATGCTCAGGAGGACGGCGGGGGTGCCGATCGTCTCTGGGTTGACCGGGGAAGTGAGCGAGTTGTCGGCTGATTGGCGGCGGGTGCTGGATCTGTAGGCCGAACGTGGTGAGCGTTGGCATTTAGACACAAGTGTCAACAGGCGGACACTTTTACTGACACTCGCGGAGCGCTCCCTAGGCAAACGTCTGCTGGCACACTCGTTGCTCGATAATTGGCTCAACCTAATCACTCCTATGCTCCTACAAAAAACATTGCACATGAGTCAGTCGGCTGCGGAATGCAAAGCGCGTCTCGCTGCCGTCCAATCCTACCGCCGCCACTTCGTCATGGTGACGAAAGCGACCGTGACTTCCTCTAAAACGGTGGACTTTAGCTTCCGGGGACCGCTCGGATTTGAGGCCCACACCATTCTCCTCGCGACCGATAGCGAGAGCCCGGATCAATCGGCTTTCGAGTCGAGCGGCGGGAATATCGATCTGATGGGGCTGGTCGATTTCACGGAAATCCGGCCGAACTGCACGGAAGTGACGCTGGCGGTGCATTACGAGATTAAAAATAAGCTTTTCGCCTGGTTGGACCGGCGTTTCAAATTTGTCGACGCATTCCTGACCTCCGAGATGCGCAGCCTGCGGGCGCACTTCGAGGGAATCGCAACTCCGGTTGTGGAACCTGCGGCTATGATGCCGATGTTCGAAACGGCGACCGCGTAGACAGAAGTAAATCCATTGGTTTGGGGAAGAGCGCGACGTGCATACGTCGCGCTTTTTCTTTGGTGGGGGGGGTTCTTTAATGTGTGCGCGGGAATGGCGTGTTGGTGCTTGACCTCGCAGCGGGCCCGGTTTTTCCGTCGCCCCTCCGGGGCTTGGTCAGCGGCTGCGGAGGTGTCCCGGGGTTTCGCTGCGCTGCGCTGCACCCCGGGCTTTTCTGCCGTCGCCCCTCCGGGGCTTAGATTCTCGGGCGGATGGATCGAATAGGATCCGGGAGCGCACGGCTCCTGCCGTGCTGGTTTCGGCATTCTGTCGAAACAGACTTTTGCGCTTTTTCGCGGAGATGGGGCTGGGGCCTGGTTTTTAGGGCGCGGCTCGGAAGATTGTTTTCGCAGAATGCGAAAACCAACACGGCTGGAGCCGTGTGCTCCCCGGACGTGCGCTCTCAACGCCGGTGGGAGGACGCGCTATTCGATCCGGACGGCGCGCGTGTTCCGGGGTTTCGCTGCGCTGCACCTCAGGCTTTAGTTCGGCGCCCTTTGGGGCTCAGATTCTCGGGCGGGTGGATTTAACAGAATTGGGGAGCGAATGCGCTGCGCTATTCGATCCGGACGGCTCGGGTTTTGTCGAGGCGGAGGACCTGGCCAGTGGTTAGGTTGAGGACGGCTTTTGGGTCGGTCACTTTGGCGCCGTCTAGTTGGACGCTGCCTTGTTCGAGCAGGCGGCGGGCTTCGGTGCGGGATCTTTTTAATGCGAAAGAGGTTTCGTAGGCGGCGACCACGAGGGAAACGGCGTCCGCCGGATCGCTGCTGCGGAAGGAAGGGAGATTTGCTTCAGAGAGGCGCTTTTCGCTGAAGCGGGAGTTCCATTCCGCAAGGACTTGCTCGGCGGCGGCGGCGGAGTGGTAGGTTCGCACGATCTCGGCGCCGAGGTGCTTTTTTGCTTCGAGCGGATGGACGGCGGAGGCGAGCGGTTGACCGAGGAGAAGGGGGTAATAGCGCGCCATTAAGTCATCCGAGATGCTCATGATTTTGCCGAACATTTCGCCGGCGGGTTCGCTGACCCCGATGTAGTTGCCGAGGCTTTTGCTCATCTTTTTGACGCCGTCGAGTCCTTCCAGAATCGGGAGGACGAGGACGACTTGCGGGGGCTGGCCTTCCTGCTTTTGCAGGTCGCGCCCGACCAGGATGTTGAAGAGCTGATCGGTGCCGCCGAGTTCGACGTCGGCTTCGATCATGACGGAGTCCCAGCCTTGCATGATGGGATATTGAATCTCGTGGGCGTGGATGGGTTGCTGCTGGTCGAGGCGCTGGCGGAAGTCTTCGCGCTGGAGCATTTGCTGGAGGGTGACGAGGCTGTTCAGGCGGATGACTTCTTGGAAGGACATCTGGGAAAACCAGTCGCCGTTTGAGACGATGCGGGTGCGGGCAGGATCGAGGACTTTGAAGGCTTGCTCGCGGTAGGACTTCGCGTTTTCGAGCACCTGCTCGCGGGAGAGTTGGGGCCGGGTGGCGGAGCGTCCGCTGGGGTCGCCGATCATGGCGGTGTAATCGCCGATGATGAGGACGGCTTCGTGGCCGAGATCCTGAAACTGGCGGAGCTTCTGGAGCGCGATGGTGTGGCCGAGATGGAGGTCGGGACTGGTGGGGTCCGCGCCCAGCTTGATCCGGAGCGGGCGGCCGAGCGCGAGCTTTTCGGTCAGCTCCTTTTCGCTGATGATTTGGGCGGCGCCCTGCCGGAGCTGGGCGAGGGCTTCAAGGGGGTCGATCACGTTCTACGGAAGCCGGAAATCGAGCCGCGGCTACTTGTTCTTGTTCAAGAGTTCGCGCACCTGCTCGAGGGTGAGCGGACGATCCTGCGCGCTCAGTGCTTTCTGACTTTTGCCGCGAACGAGGAAGGGGCGGGTGCCGGGGAATTCGGAGACGGCATAGGTCCGGTCGGCGGGGAGAGCGGAGGGGCGGGTGGCGGAGGCGGAGACGGTGGCGGGAATTTGCGGGGTGGCGATCGTGCCGCGGGTGGAGAGACTAGCGGGCTTGTCCAATCCGGCGGCGCGGCGCGCGGGGAAGAGGCGGGTCCAAAAGGTGCGGGCGCCGAGGAAGCTTTTTTCGGGTGGGCGCTCCGCGATGGGGAAGGTTTTGGTGCGAGCGCGTTTGGTGGTGGTGGCGGTGGTGGCGCCGAAGGCGGTGAACTTTTTTTGCTGGGCGTCGTTTTGCAGGGACATATCGGGCTGGAGGAGCCGATCGATCAGCTTTTTTTCCTGGACTTGGCCGAGGGCGGCGGAGGAGGCGCTCAGGCAGAGAAGCGCGGCCAGAGTGGGGAGCAAGCGCACGCAGCACGGTCGCGAAAGAGCGACGGCGTTGTAAAGAACATTACTCGGCGGAAGAGGGGGCCGCGGTCTCCCGGGCGACGCTCTTGTCGAGGAGCTGCTTGCGATGACGACGCGGGGAAAAATTTCGCGCGCCAGGAGCGGCGCGGGCTAACGTGGCAACGTGTGGATGAGCGATGACGAACTGGATGCTGGCTTTATGCGGCAGGCACTGCGTTTGGCGGAAAAGGCAGCCAAGGAGGGGGAAGTGCCGGTGGGCGCGGTGGTGGTGCGGGAGGGGCGCATCATCGCGCGGGCTTCGAATCAGGTGGAGCTATTGAAGGACGCGACCGCCCATGCCGAGATGCTGGCGGTGACCCAGGCGGAGGCGGCGGTGGGAGATTGGCGACTGAACGATTGCGATCTCTACGTGACGAAGGAGCCGTGCCCGATGTGCGCCGGGGCTCTGGTCCATGTGCGGATGCGGCGGGTGATTTTCGGTTGTCCTGATCCGCGGGGGGGAGGTGCGGGTGGGTTGGTGAACTTATTGCAAATGCCGGGGCTGAATCATCGCTGCGAAATCACGAGCGGGGTTTTGGCGGCGGAAGCGGCTGATTTGCTGCAGAGTTTTTTTCGAGCTCGGCGGCAGGTGGGATTGCGCGAGGAAGGGTAAATGGAGCCGGCGCGCCTTCGCGCCGAAGTTTGGCGGATGATCCTTCGGCCCGGGGGCGGGCCGGCTCCAGCGGCTAGGCCGCAGGGCGGCGGAAGAGGCCGCGGAGGGAGATGAGCGCCCAGGCGAGCTCGAGGAAAATAAAGCCGATCCGCCAATCGACTACCGCCACCCAAGTGAGCAAGGCGGAGCCGAGGAAATTAAGGAGGCTGAACGAGCGGTCGGTCGCTTGCATTCGTCCCATCTGGAGCGCGATGTAGGCGATGAGAATAAGGAAGGCGCCAAGCAGCGAGATAAACTGGAGAAGCATGCGGCTACTTGTCGCTCATGGGAGAGGATCGTGCTGGGGGAAAAAATCAGGAGCGACGGGTGCTGGAGATTCGAAGGTAGGCGCTGCTGACGGTGGGTCGGGCTAGGCGGTGAGGGCGCGAACTTCGTGGACAGCCTTGTAGGGACGCTGCTCTGTCGGCGTCATGCGCGTGACTGGGAATCCCACAGGTGTTAACGGCGACAGAGCGCCGTCGCTAGAGCCGCGGCGCCTTTTCGTGGTGTTCCACTTTGACGTTTACGCTCGGTTTTACCCCAGCGAGGGCAGGTAAAAGGTGATTCAAAACCTGCTCTGCCGTCATGCCAAAAATGTGTCCGCGGGCGCTGATTTTTTTCCAACCGTCCTTATCGCGAAAATATTGCTCGGTGAAATTGGTCGTGCCCATCGAGATCACGTAGCAATCGTTGCTCAGCTTCATACAAATTTGCCTCCATTCTAAAAACAGACTGCGCGTGGATTGCAAGTGGACGCGCTATTGCGGCAGAGCGCCGTCATTACAACGTCTCCCGGTCTGCCGCGGGGAATGGAGAGCATTGCGCGTTTTGCGATCGATCCTTCGGCCCGGGGGCGGGCCGGCTCCAGGATTCCCGGACAGGCTGCCTCGCAAGGATTCGAACCTTGACAAAGAGATTCAGAATCTCTCGTGCTACCGTTACACCACGAGGCAAAGCGGGGAGGGAGACCTAAAGCCGGATTGCCAGAAGGCGCAAGTCAGCCCCCGGCTGCAGACTTGGATCCGGCCGGGTCGCGCGTGCGGGCTTCGGATTTCGGCGTCAGCCAAATTTCCGCTCCTTCGCGGGCGGCTTCCACCTCCATCGGATGGCCGCTTTCCACGACGAGTAAACGCGCTCCTTCCACCATCTCGTCGATCTTTTGGTCGTCGTGGGTGGGATCGTGGTGAAACAAGACCAGCTTCCGCGCTTTCGCGGCTACGGCGAGAGAAACGACGCGGCTAAGGGAGCCGTGACCCCAGCCAATGTGCTCCTTGTATTCCTCGTCCGTGTATTGGGTGTCGACGATCAAGACGTCCACTTCGTGGAGAAATTCGGCCAGTTTTGCTTTTTCCGCTTTCGCGTAACTGCGGGCATCGCGCACGCTGTCCTGGTCTTGCTCGGCGAGGTGGACCTTGAGCAATTCGTAGGGCTCGTTATCGGGGAAGTAGGCGATGGACCCGCCGCTGGTGTCGAGGCGGTAGCCAGCGCAGATTCCGGGATGGTTGGCAAATTTCGCCCGCACCTGCACTTTGCCGATCGGGAATTCCATCTCGCGCAGTTCTTCGATCGATAAATTACTGGGCAGATCGCGCAGGCTGACGGGAAAAAAGGGAGTCTCCATCTGGCCGGCGAGGATGGCGGCGAGGCCGGCGCGCGCCCCTTCGTAGCCGAGGACGCGGAGGTCGTTCTTCTGATTGAAAGCGGGCAGGACAAAGGGCAGGCCCTGGATGTGGTCCCAATGGGTGTGGGTGAGGAGCAGGGTGAGGTTGATCGGTTGTCCGCCGAATTCTTTTTCCAATTCCATCCCGAGCGATCGAATCCCGGAGCCGGCATCGAGGATGATGATCTCGCCATCGGCCCGCACTTCCACGCAACTGGTATTGCCGCCGTAGCGCACCGTCGAAGGGCCGGGCACGGGAATCGAACCGCGCACGCCCCAAATTTTGATCCGGGTGGCGGGGGGATGAAAGACCACGTCGTCTTCCATGGAGGGAGTGATCCGCGCGGCATCGGGGAGGATCCGGCCGATGGCGGCGTTGAGCGCTTCCCAGGTGACGGGTTTGACCAGGTAATCGTCCGCGCCTGCCTTGATCGCGCTCTCCCGATCCACGCCGTAATCGCGGCCAGAGATGACCAGGATCTTCGTGCGCTGGAGGCGCGTCCGCAGGGCGCGGCAGACCTGGAAGCCGTTCGCTTTCGGCATCAAAAGATCGCAGAGGATGACGTCCGGCCGGTGCTTCAAGCCCAGCGCGATCCCAGCGTCGCCGTCGCCAGCCTCGTAGACGGTCCAGTTTTCACGCAGGAACAGCTCGCTCGTGGCGCGGCGCGCTTCATCGTCATCTTCTATGAGTAGGACTGTCGGCATGCAGAGATCGCAAGTGAATCGGGGTGAGGCTAGTGTAAAGCTCGTCGCGGGCCAAGGAAGTTTGCAGGGCCCGGATTTTTTCATTTCTCTTCCGGTTCGGAAAACCAGGACCACCGGCGACGGCGCGGGCTACGAACCTTTGATATGCGTGCAATCTGGAAGGGCAGTATCAGCTTCGGCCTCGTTAACATCCCCATCGCGCTCTATCCGGCTACGCGCCGGGAAGATCTCAAGTTCCGCCTCCTGCGCGGGAGCGATCACAGCCCGGTGAATTACAAGCGCGTGGCCGAGAAGGATGGAAAGGAAGTGCCGTGGGGAGAAATTGTGAAGGGCTACGAGTATGAAAAAGGAAAGTTCGTCATCCTGGGCGAGAAGGATTTTCAACGGGTCGACCTGGAGGCCACCCAGACGGTCGATATTCAGGACTTCGTCGATCTGGACGAGATTGATCCGATGTATTTCTACAAGCCGTATTACCTCGAACCGCAGAAGGGCGGAGACAAAGCCTACGCGTTGCTGCGGACTGCCTTGGCCGACGGCAAGAAGGTGGGCATCGCGAAAGTCATCATTAAAACGCGGCAGTATCTCGCTGGCGTGAAAGCGCTCAAACATGCGCTCGTGCTCGAGTTGATGCATTTCGCCGAAGAGTTATCGGATGCGGAAAAGCTGAACGTCCCGAAGAAGCTCGAGCCCGGAAAACGGGAGAAAGACATGGCGATTGCGCTCGTGAAAAGCATGACCTCGAAGTGGGATCCCACGAAATATCACGACGACTATCGCGAGGCCTTGCTCGACGTGATTGAGGAGAAGGTGGAATCCGGGGGCAAGGAGATCGAGGAGAAGCCGAAAGCGAAGAAATCTTCCTCGAAGGTAATCGACCTGGTGGCGATTCTGCAGGAAAGCCTGGCGCAATCCAAGGGCGGGAAAAAGGCGAGTTCAGGCAAGAAGAGTTCCGCCAAGACGCAGAAAAAAGCGGCGTGAGCTGGGTAGGGTCGCCGCGCTGCGGTGACCGGGACGGGTGAGTCATACGAACCGATGGTTCGAGCATCGAAGAGCGAATGACGCTGACTGGACGGCGCAGCGCGCCGTCCCTACCCCCTTGGCGAGTGCGGCTGCCAACAAACTTCGACGTTTGGTCCCTTGCGGAAACGCGTGAGGAAAGCGGCGCGAGGACGCGCGCGCACTCCAAAGCTCGCTGGGGCGAGCGAAACGGAAAGGCGCGCTCACGTTTCGCGCGCAGCGCTTTCGGAGTGCGGCGCGTCCCCGCGCCGCTTTTTCTGGAGGCGCGCTACTAGCCTATTTCTCCCGCACTAAAAATCACGCCCGCGTCTTCGCGCTCCGCGGGATGACAAGCGAGCGCGTCTACCGCAGCGTGAACGTCGTGAAGACTCGCTCGTCCACGCCTGTTGCCCGCAAGATCACGCTGGTCACCGCCACCGCGATCGTGGTCGCCAACATGGTCGGCACCGGCATTTTCACCAGTCTCGGCTTCCAAGTGGGCGATCTGCCGAGCGGCTTCGCGATCACGATCCTTTGGATGGTGGGCGGCCTCTGCGCGATGTGCGGGGCGCTCTCTTATGCGGAACTGGGAGCCGCCTTGCCGCGCTCGGGCGGCGAATACAATTTCCTGCGCGAAATTTACCATCCCTCGCTCGGTTTTCTCGCCGGCTGGGTTTCCGGCACGGTCGGATTTTCCGCACCGGTGGCGATCGCCGCGCTGCCTTTCGGCACCTATCTGGCCGTGCTCATCCCGGGCGCCAATCCGCTCCTTTGCGCGCTCGGCGTGGTCTGGCTCGCCACCCTTGTCATGCTGCTCGATCTCCGGCTCGGCAGCGCCTTCCAGGTGGGCGCCACGCTGCTCAAGGTGGCGCTTATCCTTGTTATTATCGCGGCCGGCTTCTATGTGGCGAGCACGCAACCGATCTCCTTCCAGCCAGTCAAAGGGGATGGCCCTTTGATAGCCAGCTCGCCCTTCGCGGTCAGCCTTTTCTGGGTCATGTATGCTTATTCCGGATGGAACGCCTCCACCTACATCACGGGCGAAATCAAAAACCCGGCGCGCAATATCCCGCTCTCGCTCGGTCTGGGCACACTCCTGGTCACGATCCTCTACGTCGGCTTGAACACGGTCTTCCTCCGCACCACCCCGATCGCCGAGATGGCTGGCAAACAGGAAGTCGCCCTCGTCGCTGGCCTCCATATTTTTGGGCCCGCGGGCGGTGGAGTGATGGCGGCCTTTATCTGTCTCGGCTTGGTTTCCACGGTCGCGGCGATGATGTGGATCGGCCCGCGCGTGACCGTCACGATGGGCGAAGATCTGCGCGCGCTCCGCTTTTTTGCCCGCCGCACCCGCCGCGGCATTCCGGTGAATGCGATCCTGACCCAGTTCGTCATAGTGAACGTGATGTTGCTCACCGCCACCTTCGCGGCCGTCGTCAGTTACGTGCAATTCAGCCTGACTTTATGCTCGGCTTTGACCGTCCTGGGGGTTTTCGTTCTGCGTTGGCGACAACCCAATCTGCCGCGGCCCTATCGGGTCTGGGGTTATCCGATCACCCCGCTCGTGTTTCTCGCCATCAGCGGCTGGATGCTGGCGCATTTGCTTCTGAACCCGGATACGCGCCAGCCCTCCCTTCTCGGTCTCGCCACCATGCTCGCCGGACTGGTGCTTTACTTCCTCTCCCCGAAGACCGCGCCTAACGAAGCTCCGTTCTCACCATGAAGCTTCGCCTCCTTTGCCTTCTCTTCTTTCTCGCCCGCTCCGCTTTCGCGCAGGGCCCGGTCACCGTGGACGAGACGGCCCGTTTCCTCGCCGGCCTGCCGGTGGAAGGCGCGCTCGCGCCGCTCATGGCGACGCCGGCCTGGCAGGAGCACGCCCGCGAGATGGACCAAGCCTGGGAGCGAAAGGAAAGGCAACAGATAGTGCCCATCCGCGACTGGATGTTGACCAACGCCGCGCCGCACTTCCGCAGCACCGACACCATGTACTACATGTTTGGCGGCCCCGATTTCCTTTACGCCAACGTCTTCTTTCCCTACGCGCGCAGCTACATTCTGGCAGGCCTGGAACCGATCGGCCAAATCCCGAACCTGCCCCAGATGGCGCCCGCCGATCTGGGCGCCAAACTGGCCGCGCTGCGCGGATCGATGAGTTCCATCCTGCGGTTCCAATATTTCATCACCAAAGACATGCGCGCCGAGCTCGGCCCGGGCAAGATCGCCGGTACGCTGCCGATTCTTTACGTCTTCCTGGCCCGCCTCGGCTACACGGTGCTGGACGTCACGCCTGTCACCAGCCCGGCCGAAGGCGTGCAAATCACTTTCCATGATCCCACGCACGACGGGACGCAGACGCTTTATTACTTCAAGACCGATCTCTCCGGCAGCCGGACGACGTCTTTTTTAAAATGGTGCGCGGCCCGCGGGCCTGGCGTGAGCTTGCTCAAAGCCGCCTCCTTCCTCATGCACGGCGACGGTTTTAACGGGGTGCGCGATTTTCTTTTCGCGAACAGTCGCGTCCTCGTGCAGGACGATTCCGGCATTCCGCTCCGCGCATTTCCGAAAGGTTGGGATGTGCATTGCTATGGCCGTTACGTGCCGCATAACGAGACCTTCGCTAAATATTATCAGCCCGACCTGGCGGCGGTCTATCAACGCCAGCCGACCACGCCCCTGGGTTTTGCCTTTGGCTATCATTGGCAAAAAGAAGACGGCCTCCTCATCCTGGCCACTCCCGGCGGTGGTCGCGAAGAAACAGCCGCGCCTCTGCCGCCGGTGATGAAAGCGCTGCCGGTCTCGCCGGACGAATGGCAATAAGTCGTCGGCCGGTCCGGCGAAACCAAGCAGCACCCTTTGGGCGCTTATTTGAGGGCATGGCGTTCGCACGCACGCGACCGCGCTTTTGGCTACCCATTCTTCCCGAGCAAGAGGCGCAAGAAATGTGCATCGGAGAATTGCCCGCCGTTTCCGTGCCGGACCACCACCACTCCGAGCGACGGAAGCACGTAGAGCCGCTGGTAGCGTGAGCCGACGCACATCAGCAGGTCGCTCGGCGCCGCGCGGCAGATGCAGGCTCTGCTCCAATCCTGCGCCGGCCACTTCGGCGTCAGCATGGCCTCGAAATCAAACTCGCGGCCACCCGGCGCGGCGCGGTTATTCCACCAGCCTAACGAGTAAGCGCGATTGGCGGCAGAACCGCGTGCCACCTGAGCGAAGGAGCTGGGCGAGACGATGGGCGCACCATTCTTTAGGGCGAGACCTCCCAGCCGGGCCCATTGCCGCGCGCTCAAAAGCCAGCCAGCGGCGAGCAGAGGGTTGCCCGCGCGATCCGGTAGATAACGCTGCGGCCCGAGACCGAGCCGGCGCAGGACCCGGCGCTCCAGATAGGCGTGCGGCGTCTGGCCGCGCAACTTCGCTTTCAAGAGCGCGTGGAAAACCTGGAGCGCGCTCGGGCCATAGATGAAAGCGCTGCCCGGCTCCGCGACTACCGGAAGTCCGAGCGCAATGGCATCGCGGTCCCCAGGATCATCCGCGTGGAGACGGAAGCCGGGTTCCAGTCCACTCGAGAAATCGAGTAACTGGCGAATCGTGACCCGCGCCTTGCGCGCCTCTTTTTGCCAGCTCGGGATCGTGTCGGCGACCCGATCATTCAGGCTGAGCAGGCCATCCTCTTCCGCGGCGAGCGCGGCCAGGCACCAGAATGCCTTGGTGCCGCTGTAAATTTTTCGCGCTTCCTCCGCGCTGCTCGCGTGGAGTGTTTTCCCGCCTTCCAGCACGAGGAGGGAAGAGCCGCGGTGGCTGGCCGAGTATTCTGCCGCTGCCCGGACTGCGGCGGGCTCCAGGGCTCCGTGGGCCGAAACGGGTGCCGCGAGGAGAAAGATCAGTGCGATCCGCCGCCTCATCTTATTTGCTGCAAAGCTTGGTTAACCGCATGGGGCAGGGCGCTGGCGCCATGGCCTCCGAGGGCACCGTCGATCGCTTCCAGCCGGTGAATCAAATCCACCACTTCGCGCCGCGCATAGGGGCCGCCGGCCGCTGCGCAAAAGTGAGTGCGGCAACCGAAAGGCCGGTCGCGATAGATCAGGCAATTTCCGGACTCCTTTTCCAAAAGCGGACAAGAGCCATCCGTCACCGTGGGCAGACTTTTCCGGCCGGTGGCGCGCAACGCCTGCGCTGCCACAGCAGCCTCGCCGCGAGTGAGGTAGGGCGTGCGGCCGGTGAGTTTGAAGTGACAACATTCCTGCAAGCGCACGCAAGCGCGCTCGATCGGCCGGCGTTCCAGCTCGGCATAAACCGCGCGCACCTCGGCCAACGCGGCGCCGGAGTCTGGAGCGGTTTGGCGTTTCATTTCGGAAGAGGCGAGTCGGCCATGGCGTGGCCGGCGATCCAACCTGTCGCCCACGCGGCCTGGAAATTAAAGCCACCGGTGATGCCGTCGATATCGAGCAGCTCGCCCGCGAAGTAAAGACGCGGCACGAGCCGGCTCTCCATGGTGCGGAAATCAACTTCGCGCAGACGCACCCCGCCGCAGGTCACGAACTCATCTTTGTTTAAACTCTTGCCGTGCACCGGGAGGTCGGTTTGGGTCAGTTGTCGCAGGAGGGAGGCCGCTTGCGCGCGGGTCAGCTCGGTCCAGATGGTGGTGGCGGGAATCGATGCGGCTGCGACCAGCGTTTCCCAAAGGCGCGTGGGCAAGGGCGCGATCGGCGAACTGGCGATCCGCCGCTTTGGCTGTGCGGTGCGGCGGGCGCTTAACTCGGCGGCGACTTCATCGGCCCGCAGAGTGGGGAGCCAGTTGAGGCGCAGCGTGGTGTGATAATCGGAGGTGGCTAGCGGGCGCGCGCCCCAGGCGGAGAGACGCAGAATGGCGGGTCCGCTCAAGCCATTGTGCGTCAACAATACCGGGCCGCGTTCCCGCAGTTTCAGCTCCGGAACCGAGACTTCCGCGTCGGGCACGGCGATGCCGGAGAGCGCGTTCCAGGCCGGCGCGGGGCTGTGGAGCGAGAAGAGGGAGGGAACGGGCGGCTCGATGGTGTGGCCGAGCGTGGCGGCAAGGTTCGCACCACTGGCGGTGCGGGCGCCGCCAGTGGCGAGAAGGAGGCGATCGCAGGTCAGTTCTTCACCGTTCGTTAGGCGCAACATGAAGCCGTCGTCGTGCCGGGCCGCGCGGTCGACTCCGCAGCGCGCGAACATCTGCACGCCGGCGGTGCGCGCTTCGAAGTCCAGACAATCGATGACCGTGCCGGAGGAATCGGTCACCGGAAAAACGCGGCCGTCGTGCTCGGTCTTCAAACGCACGCCATGCCGCTCGAACCAGGCGACCGTGGCGGTGGGCGAGAAGCGATGGAGCGCACCGAGGAGAGCGCGTTCGCCGCGTGGATAACGTGCCGCGAAGGTGCGCGGATCGAGCGCGGTGTGGGTGACGTTGCAACGTCCGCCGCCGGAGATGCGCACCTTGCTGAGAAAGTGTGAGCCGCGTTCGTAGATGCGCACTTCGTTCTCCGGCCGCGCCCGCGCGCAGGCGATGGCGGCAAAAAAGCCCGCCGCGCCGCCACCCACGATGATGATGCGTTCACGGCTCATCTATCGCGCATTGTATCTCGCTTCGATGAGACTTCAGCTTCGGCGTGATCGAAAACTCCGGGGAGCGCACGCTTTCAGCGTGCTGGTTTCGGCATTCTGCCGAAACGAACTTCCGAAGCGTCCTTTATAGGTAGAACGCAGTGATGAAAGGCAAAAGTTCGCCGCCGCAGAATGCGGCAGCCAGCACGCTGCAAGCGTGCGCTCCTCGGAAGCTATCACTCGCCGCGCGGGATGATGGTGGCGCGGGAGACGCGCTCGCGGCCGAGATATTTTTTTGCGAGCGCGCTCAGTTCGGCGGTGGTGATGGCTTCGAAATCGGCCTGGAGGCTGCGTGCCCAGTCGAGCACTTCGGGCTTTTCTTGTGCCCGCGAGAGGACCGCCGCCAGCCAGTAGCCGTTGTTCCGCAACGATTCTTTTACCGCGGTGAGCAAGGGCAATCGCGCGCGTTCCAATTCCTCCGCAGTCACGCCTTTGCGGGCCAGGTCGTCGGCGATGTTGATCACGAGTTCGGCCATCTTCGTGGCGGCGGGCGGCGCGATGTCGATGCTGGCGGTGAAGTAGCCGTAGCCGGGGAAGGTATCGCTGGCGTTGCTGCCGGCGCGCGGGCTGTAGGTGCCGCCGATTTCTTCGCGGACTTTCACGCGGAGGCGATCGTTCAGAATGGAAGAGAGCAGGCTGAGGCGACGATTGCGGCGCACATCGAGTGCGTCGTCCGAAGGCCAATAGAGGAGGAGCGATCCTTTCGGGATCTCGGAATCGATCGGGTAGTCTTTTGCGAACGGCTCGGCGGGGAACGACACTTTTTTCAGCGCGGTGAGTTCCGGTTTCGGCTCGCGCGGCGTGAGCGCGCCAATCGTCTGCGCGGCGGCGGCAATGACGGCGTCGACGTCGAAGTCGCCCACGATGGCCACTTCCAGAGCGCCGGCTTTAAACTCGGGTGCGAGCCAGTTTTTCACTTCGTCGAGGTTGCGCGCCAGGAGGACTTCTTTGCTCGGCATCCCGAAGCGCGCGTCGCCGTTGGCGAGCCGATTGGCGATGTCGGTGGCGAGCGGCCCGCTGGCGGTGTGTTCGAAGGTTAAATAGAGTTGATCGATTCCTTTTCGCGCCACGCGGAGCGCTTCCGGGCGATAACCGGGATCAGTCAACTGGGCGGCGAGCAGTTGCAACTGCAGGAGGAGATCGCGCGGCGTGGTGCCGCCGGTGAAGACGAAGGCGTCGGAGTCGGGTCGAAATTGCCAGCCGACGTTCTTGCCTGCGAGCAGATCGCGGAGATCATCGGCGCTGTGTTTGCCGAGGCCGCCGGCGATGAGGGTGCTGCTGGCGAGCGCGGCCAGACCGCGTTGCCCCGGCGGCTCGGTGATGCTGCCGCTGCCGAGGCGGGCACTGACAGAAATGCGGCCGGCTTCGAAATCGGTCTTTTTGAGATTAAGGCGAACTCCGTTTTTGAAGGTGATCAGGTCGAGATCGAGATCGTCGACGTGTTCGCGGTGCGCGATCTCTCCGGGCGGTCCGAAATCGGTGTAGCCCCAGACGCTGTTTTCGTCGTGGGCGGGCGGAGCCAAAGCGACGGCGTGTGCGCTTGCGTAAGCTGCGGCGATGGCGGCCAGAGGGTCGCCGGGAATGGTGACGTTGCCGCTGACCATGACGAAGCACGCGTCACCTGCGAAGTCGGAGCGGAGGGCGGCGAGGCAATCCTCGGGCGTGATTTTTTTAACGGTGGGGCCGAGGAGCGCGAGGTCGTCTTCGGGAGTGGTGAGGACTTCGCGGGCGACGAGGGATTGCACGATCTCGTTTGCGATCCGGTCGGAATGACGGGTGGGATCGGTTTTGACGGCTTGCTCCAGGCCATTGGTCAGATTGGCCGCTGCTTCCGCCAACTCGCCGGCGGTGAAGCCATGTTCGAGCGCGCGGCGCAGTTCCTGTTCGCCGACGGCGAGCGCGGCGCTCCAGTTTTCCGGTTTGGCGGAAACGTCGATGCCGGCGTCGCGGTAGAAATCGAAACGCTCGGCGACGGAGGCGCGGGCGGTGACGAAGGGCGCGTCTTCCTTTTTCGCGAGAATGGAGAAGCGGCGGTTAAGCATGGCGAGGGCGAGCGCGCGGGGGAGACGCTTGAGCTGGCGGGCGGCGTTGTCGGGTTCCGGGGCGTAGGGGGTGAGGCGGCTGATCGAGATATTGGTGGCGGGGGCCTCGGGCTCGGCGTGGAAGATGGGGTGCACGCCTTCGAGACGGGCGAGCTGGCCTAACGAGGGATCGGGCCGGACGGGGGACCGGGTTTTTAGCTGGCCGAACTGAGACTCGATCATTTTTTCAAGGGCGGCTGCATCGGTGAAATCGCCGGTCACCACGACGGCCATCTTCTCGGGGCGATACCAGGTGTTCCAGAAATCGAGGAAACGGGCGCGGTCGGCTTGTTTGATGACTTCCTCGTCGCCGATGGGGACGCGCCGCGGGAGCCGGGTGGTGCCAAGCATGGCTTCCCATTCGGCCAGGAAGCTGCGGTAGGCGACGGAATCGCTGACTCGTTTTTCGGAGAGAATGACGCCGCGTTCGCGGTCGATCTCTTCCTTGGAAAGGAGAAGGCCATCGGCGTAATCGCCAAACACGCGCAGGCCTTCCGCGAGCGTCTTCTCATCGGCGTGGGCGAGTTCGAGCAGGTAGATGGTGCGGTCGAAACTGGTGCTGGCATTGGTGTCGCCGCCGAAGCTCATGCCCATGCGCTGGAAGAATTTTACGAGGGTGCCGGGCGGATAGTTTTTGCTGCCGTTAAAGGCCATGTGCTCGAGGAAGTGGGCGAGGCCGCGTTGATCGTCGGATTCCTGGAGGGAGCCGGCGAGGACGAGGAGGCGGAGGGAAACGCGGTCTTTCGGTTCGTGGTTCGGGCGGATGACGTAGCGGAGACCGTTCGGGAGGGTGCCGAAATGGGCGGCGGGGTCGGGCTTGAGGTCGCTGCCTTCTTGGGGAAAGGGAAGAGGTTTCGCGGGTGGTGGCGGTGTTTTGGCAGAGGCGAGGGGGACCCACGCGAGGGCGGAGAAGAGCAGGCAGCGGAGAAGAATCATGACGGCGTGGGGTTCGACAACCAAGAGCGGGAGACGTTCGGAATCGGGTCGGGGGAGCGCGGGCGCCCTCGCCCGCTGTGGCACGCGCCTCGCGGGACACTCTTTTGCCGGCAACGCGATGTTTTTGGCGAGGCGCCAAAAACAGCGGGCGGGGCGCCCGCGCTCCCCGGATGGGAAAGCGTGAGTCAATCTTGACAGGCGCGGGCGCGCTCCGCAGCCTCGCCCCGTGAACTCACTCGGAAAATACTCTGGTTTTATCTACGCCATCATGCGGCTCGTCGTCGGTTTGATGTTTGCCTGTCATGGGGCGCAAAAGTTGTTCGGAATGTTCGGCGGCAAGGGCGGCGCTGAAGGATTGATGATGGTGGGAGGTGGGATTGAACTGGTGGGCGGGGTGCTGATGGCGATTGGGTTTTTGACGCGGCCGGCTGCTTTTCTCTCCAGCGGGATGATGGCAGTCGGATATTTTATGGCGCATGCGCCGCAGGGTCCGCTCCCGATCGTTAACAAGGGCGAGCTGGCGGTCGTTTATTGTTTTGTCTTTCTCTACATTTTCTTCCGTGGTCCGGGGCCGTTCGCGCTGGATAACCTGATCTTCAAGCGTGGCGCGGGGGACGGGGCTGCGTAACGTCTTCGTCATGAAGACACGCACCTGGATTTACACGACGTCGCTTGTTCTCGGTCTGCTCTGCGCTGGTTCGGTGCAGGCGCAGGATTGGGCGAAACCGCGTTTGAACGATTCGCCGCGGCATGGGGAGTGGGTGGAGTACAAGTCGGGTGAGCGGACGCTGAAGGCGTTTGTGGTTTACCCCGAGAAGAAGGAGAAGGCGCCGGTGGTGATCGTGATCCATGAGATTTTTGGGATGACGGATTGGGTGCGGGGCGTGTGCGATCAACTGGCGGAGAATGGCGTGATCGCGATCGCGCCGGATATGCTGAGCGGGCAGACTTTCGACGATGTGGATGGGGCGCGGAAGGCGATCTCGGCGTTGTCGGATGAGCAGGTGATGGAGGATTTGAACGCGACGGCGGCTTTTGCGGAGAAGATTCCGGCCGGGAATGGGAAGCTGGCGGTGAGCGGATTTTGCTGGGGCGGCGGGAAGTCGTTCGCGTATGCGAGCGCGAATCCGAAGATCGCGGCCACGTATTCGTTTTATGGGCCGGCGGTGGGGACGGCTGAAGATGCGGCCAAGATTACCGGGCCGGTTTATGGATTCTACGGCGAGAAGGATGAGCGGGTGAATGCTTCGATTCCGAAGGGGGAAGAGTTGATGAAGGCGGCGGGGAAGAAGTACGAGCCAGTGATTTACGCGGGCGCGGGCCATGGGTTCATGCGCGATGGCGAGTCGCCCACGGGGACGCCAGAGAATAAGAAGGCGCGCGATGACGCGTGGGCGCGCTGGAAGACTTTGTTGAAGGCGTTGTAATACGCTCGTAGCACAGGCGTCCCGCCTGTGCGGACACTGGGCGTCTCGCCCGGTGGGGCGGGCGTTTCCTTTCGATCACC
>JBBSLZ010000002.1:0-40911 GCA_038233435.1 Chthoniobacterales bacterium | reverse complement strand
GCCGATGCGGGTGACGGCCTTGTCTCTGATGGTCGCAGCGGGGCCCTCCAAATTCGCGCCCTCCAGGCAACTGCTCCGACCGTCGATATCCGGCGTTCGACCGGTTTCCCCAACGTTTCCTGGAGCCCGGATGGGAAGTTGGTCGCGGCCAGTTCGCACGATCATCAAATTTACCTTCTCGATGCCGCGACGGGTGAGGTGCGAGCGGTCCTGCGCGGACATCTCGGGGGGGTGAACGAGGCACAATTCAGTCACGACGGCACGATCCTCGCGACTTCCGGTTTCGATAACTTGGTGCGACTCTGGGATGTCGCGAGCGGGAGCCAGCTTTGCACGGCGCCTGGGAGTGACGTGCGGCTTGAGTTTTCGGCCGACGATCGCCACCTCGGCATCAGCTTTCCAGATGGGAGCATGGGCTGGCTGGAAGTCGCACGGGTGGAAATCGTCCGCACGCTCACTCCGGGCGGAAACCAGAATCGCCCTTTCGCGCTCGCCACCAGCAGCGACGGGCGGCTGCTCGCTTCTGCTGGGGACGGGTTCATTCACTTGTGGGATGCCAAGACGGGAACCGCACTGGCCTTGCCTGATTCAGCGGTGCGTGATGGCGCACGCGTCTCCGTCAGTTTCGCGGCGGACAGTCGCACGCTCTACGCCTCCTCACGCGCGCGCGGACTCTCGCGCTGGAGGTTGATCGAAGATGGCGATCACAGCTTCGCGGTCGGTCCGCGCGAATCGCTCGTGTTGCCCGCGGATCCGGAATGCTTTCTCACTGACACCAGCGCCGACGGGCAACGCGTCGCCGTTTCGTATCAGGACCAGGATTTAGTTTCGCTGCTCTCGTTAAACGGAGCTCTGCCAGCGCGGGTCGATTTGCGGGGACATCCGCACGCCTTTCAAGTCGCGCTCTCGCCCGACGGGCGCTGGGCAGCGAGCGGCGCGCGCCTGAAAGGAGGCGTGCGCGTGTGGGATTTGAGCAACGGTGAAGCGGCGTGCGATCTCGAGCAAGGTGAGGATGCGTTCGTTGCCTTCAGCCCCGACGGTCAGTGGCTGCTGACTGCGACTCGCCTCGGCTATCAACTCTGGCGCACCGGCACCTGGGAGGAAGGTCCTCGCATCGAGCCAGAAGCGAACGCGCCGTTGCAAAGTTTTGCCGTCGCCTTCAGCCCGCGCGGGGATTTTCTCGCGGTGCAACAGAATGGCGATCGCATCGCGCTTTACGATGCGCGCACGGTCACCCCGCTGGCGAATCTGGAGACCCCGCGCCTGGCGCGTCTGGAGTATTTGCGTTTCACGGGCGACGGCCAACAGCTCGCGGCGTTGGGCGTAGGCCAGATCGTGCAGCTCTGGGACATCCCCGCGATTCGCCGGGAGCTCCGGGCGCGCGGGTTGGATTGGGAGTAGCGGACGTAGAGCAGGTAACCAACTTGCACTTCCAAAGACAGCAAGTTGGAAACTTGCGCTACGTCGCAGCAGAAAATATGAAACTAAATAGTGCGGTTCCGTTAAACCGTAACATGCGCACAACACGATTCGCTTTCGCCATCGCCGCTTTGCTCCTCGGGCTCGGCAGTGCATTCGGAGCGGATGAAGGTTTCACCAAAGACGTCCCGAACTCGGCGGATCATCCCGCGCTAAAGCGGTTAAAAGGTTCGGTCATCGTCTCCTACGAGAAGCAGGCCTTTGGAGAGCAATGTATCGCCTTGGAAAAGGTGGTCTTCGATTACGACGCGCAGAAAATCCAGCCATTCAAGCAGGAAATCGTGGAAGGCCCGCAGACGAGGATACTTTATCGGGCGCCGAAAAACGCGTCGACCCTGGAGGTTCTCCGACAATACCAGAACGACCTGAAGGCGGCTGGCTTCGAAGTTCTTTTCGAGGGCATGGGCGGCACCGAAGACATGAGCACGATCGACAACGGCTACGACCGCTTCCTGAAGAACGTCTATCAGAATCACGGCCTCCCCGGGGAGATCTATCAGCCGCTCTCGCTCAACCAGGATTCGCGCTACACCGCGTTGCGGAAATCCAGCGGAGCCGGCAAGACTTACGTTTCTATCTTCGCGGTTTCGAATACGGAATGGCACGACGCCTTTGGCACCGAGAAAGGGCAGGTGCTGGCGCTCGTGACCATCACCGAGCAAAAGGGAATGGCGAATCGCATGGTGAAGGTGTCCGCCGCCGAGATGGAGACATCGCTCTCGAAATCGGGACGCATCGCGCTTTACGGCATCTACTTCGATACCAACAAAGCGGAGGTGAAACCGGATTCAGGCGAGGCACTGACGGAGATCGGGAACCTGATGAAATCAGATCCCGCCTTGAAGGTGCTGATCGTGGGGCACACCGATTCGATCGGCGGTTTCGAGATGAATAAGACGCTTTCGCAACGACGCGCGGAGGCCGTGGCCGCTGCGTTAACCACGAGCTACGGCATCGCCGCGCAAAGGCTGTTTCCAGTCGGCGTCTCATTCGCCGCTCCCGTCGAGAGCAACGAAAATGAGGAGGGTCGCGCGAAAAATCGCAGAGTCGAGTTGGTGAAGATCGTGGAGAAGTAAACGACAATCTTTGCACACGGCGAACCACTATCAGCTTATGAAATTCCTCACTCTGACTGCTTGCAGCGTGGCGGTTGCTTTTTCCATTTTCGCGCAGGTCCCTCAGACTGGGACTTCGGACGTATGGGGGAAGTCCCCTCCAGGGAGCGACGACAGATTTTCCAACCCGAAAAGCAAACTTTATGCGGGGCCCGACGGATGGTTCAATACCGGAGAGGTGCGGGCTACAGTCAGCAACGCCGCTAAAACTGCTTACAAATACACCGCTAGTTTTCAACTAGTGGGCGGCGATTACGTCGCGGTGCAGGAACTCCTTGTCCTCCAAATGGAATTTGGGTCTGCGGCCCTGCCGAAGCCAGGTACTTACAAGGTAAGCAGCAAGGGGGACGCCGCGGAGAAGACGGTGCATTTTTCCTTCTCAGACCTTAGCGATAGCCAACTTAAGGAATGGTCGGCGAAGGATGGCGCCGGCACTCTCACCATTTCGCTGGTCAACGGCTTCACCTATTTCACCTGTCGCAACGTGGTGCTGCAACCCACCGGCCTGAGTAACAAGGGTGAGATGAAGAACCCGATGACGCTCGGTTTTGAAGGCGCCCTCCCTCCGCAGTCATGAAAAAAACACGAACCCTTCTCGGCCAAGCCCTCACCTTCTTTCTCTTCGTCGCCTTTTCCCGCGCGGAGGCTCAGTTTGCTTACACGGTCACGGACCTTGGGACGCTGGGAGGCGTCAGCAGCACCGCTAATAGCGTCAATGCCGCCGGTGTCGTCGTCGGCTTCGCGCAAACGCCGGATGGGTCAGGGCACGGCTTCATCTTCAAAGATGGTCAGATGCAGGATCTCGGGACGCTCGGCGGTGCGGGCAGCACGGCCGTCGCCAACAATCTCGCGAACATCGCGGGCGCATCCGACCTCCAGGACACGAGCGCGTTCCACGCCTTCATCCACTCCGAGCAGGGAGTCACCGACGCCGGTACGCTCGGGGGAAATCAAAGCAGCGCGCTCGGCTACAATACTCCCGGTCACGCGGTCGGTTTCTCCACGATCGCAGACGGCTCGGTCCACGCGTTCCTCTACACGGACGCGAAGATGTTCGATCTGAACTCGCTCTGCGATTTGGCGACAAGCAACTTCCAGGTCCTGACTGCGGCGAAAGCGATTAACGACTCGATGGTGATCGTGGGCGAAGGGATTACACTCAACGGCGAGAAACACGCTTTTATGCTTACGCCCATGGCGGTGGATGGCGGACGTTGGTCTTACATGTGGTGCGGTGCCTACGAATCCTATGGCCGCGGCGGAGAGTGGGTCTGGATTCAAATCGATGGTTGGTGGTGGTGGGAATCCGGCTGCGGCTGCTACAGTTGGCACGGCACGCCGGGCGAGGAAACCCTCTGTCCACCACAGCCTCCGCATTGCTGGTGGTACCCGCTTCCGTGCCCTCCAAATTGCAAACGCCCGCCAGAAGATAGGAATCCTTCGGACCCCAGAACACCTCCGCCGGGTCGTTACATCGGCGATAAGCACCCCCCCTTGGAAGACAAGATTCCAAAGCGCAAGATTCCCTACGACAAGGTTCCCGACGACAAGGTTCCCGACGACAAGATTCCCAAGCACAAGGATCCCAACGAAAAGCATCTCAAGAACAACGATCCCGGGGAAGACAAGGATCAGCCTCAGTTGCATATCGACAAAAACGGACTGCTGGAGAGATACCCTGTCCCTAACGAGAAGGATCCTGTGCCTCCACCGGAAGAAACAAAGCCCGTCCGCATTCCGCCGAACGTGCCGCCTATTGTGACGAAAGACCCGCCGACCGTCAGCACACCGCCGCCGATCCGGAGGAAGCCCCCGACCGTCAGCACACCGCCGCCGATCCGGAGGGAGCCCCCGACCGTCAGGACACCGCCACCGATCCGGAGGGAGCCCCCGATCGTCAGCACACCGCCACCGATCCGGAGGGAGCCCCCGACCGTCAGCACACCGCCGCCGATCCGGAGGGAGCGCCCGACCGTCAGCACACCGCCGCCGATCCGGAGGGAGCCCCCGACCGTCGGCACTCCGCCACCGATCCGGAGGGAGCCCTCGACCGTCAGCACACCGCCGCCGATTCGAAGGAAACCGCCAGCGTCACCAACACCCACGCCCTATGTCCCACCGGCAGTGAGATAAGCCCCCAACCGCCGCGGTTCTTTTCGAGCTGCGGCGGTTGGATTTCTTTAGAGCTCGATCGCGTAACGCTTCATCTTGTTATAAAGCGTTGGCCGTTGAATCCCGAGCGCTTCCGCCGCTTTCTTTTTGTTGCCGTGGGATTGCGCCAAGGCTTCGAGAATGGCGTTGCGTTCCAACTCGTTCAGGCTCTTTCCGCCGCCGCCAATCTGCGGCGCCTGACGTTCCGGCTTCTGCAGCGCGACCGGCAATTGCACTTCGCTCGGCAGCTCTTTCACAGTGATGCGATTCTTCCGCGCGAGCACGACCGCGTATTCCATCGTGTTTTGCAGCTGACGCACGTTTCCCGGCCAGCTGTAGGCAAGCAATTTCTGATAGGCCTCGGGCGCGATCTCCGGTTCTTCTTTGCCGAGCTGCTCCGCGAACCGTTTCAGGAACAGCGTGACCAAAGGAGGCACGTCTTCGCGTCTCTCGCGCAGCGGCGGGATTTCGATCTGGAAGGTATTTAAGCGGTAGTACAGATCCGAGCGCAGTCGATTCTCTTCCAATGCATCTGTGATGGGGCGATTAGTCGCTGCGACGACCCGAAAATCCGCTTTCATCGTTTTAGTGCTGCCAAGCGGTCGATACTCGCGTTCCTGCAACACACGCAGAAACCGCGTCTGCAAGTCCGCCGGCATTTCCGAAATCTCGTCGAGAAACAACGTGCTCCCACTCGCGGCCGCGATCATGCCCGGAAAATCGCTCGTCGCGCCGGTGAACGCACCCTTCACATAACCGAAAAGTTCGGACTCGATCATCGCCTGCGGGAAGGCTGCGCAATTCAATTTCACCATCGTCTGACTCGCGCGCCGGCTGTGGCTGTGAATTAGATTCGCGATCACTTCTTTGCCGACGCCGCTCTCGCCCGTGATCAAAACGTTCGCGTCCGAAGGCGCCATCGCGCGGATGAGCTCGTGGATTTCCTGCATCACCTTGCTCTTAAAAACAGGCGCGAGCCTCGTCTCGGCCAGGACGAGACGCTTCTCCAGTTCCTTCGCTTTGACGCGGAGCTGCTCGGTCTCGCGGACGAGCGATCGTTTCTCCAGCGCCTTCTCCACCAGGCTGAGCAATTCCTCAGGCGCGTACGGTTTGCTGATGAAGTGGTAGGCACCGCGTTTGATCGACTCGATCGCGTTGCTGAGCGAATCGTGCGCGGTCAAAATAATCACCTGTGTCTCCGGATGCTCGCGCTTGATTTGATCCAGCATTTCGAGGCCTTCGCCATCCGGGAGCTGCAAATCGAGCAGGACCAGCGCGGGCTGTTTCTCCTTTAAGGCGCGGAGACCATAGGCGGCGGTGGCGGCCGTTTGCGGCTCGTAGCCATGGCGGCCGAGGAGCGCTTCCAGCGTAAGCAGGATGGTGCGCTCGTCATCGACGATCAAAATTCTGCGATTTTCCGCGCTCATGGCAGACACCGAGGGAGAGAAGCAAGAACGCCGCCAGAGGCAATCGCGAATCGAAGCCGCAGCCCGCGCGCCGCTGACTTACCCGGCCGGAGCGATGGGGACCACCACCGTGCTGACGAGAGTGGATGCCGCCGGATCGTAATGCGCGCGCAGTTGGCCATGATGCGCGTTGATGATACTGCGCACCCGGGGCAGACCAAGGCCATAATGGCCGTGCTTCACATTCGCGAACGGCTGGCATCCCCACTCCGCCGTCGCGCCTGTGAAATTTGTTTTCGGCTCCGCCAAAGTAAAAACAAACTGGCCGCCCGCTACCTCCACGCTGGCTCGCAACGGGCCGGAGCCGCGCTCGTGCCGCCAAGCGTTGGCGAAGATTTCGAGCAGCGCCGCCTGCAACATTTGCGGATCGATCTCCATCACCTCGTTGCCCACCGCGACCTGCCACTCGATCTCGCCGCTTTGCTCCGGAACCTGGATGCCGATTTTCTGCTGCAAATCCTCCACGAAGTCTTTCGCCTCATAGGGCATGAGGGTCAGCCTGATCGCCGCGATCGAGCTGGTCAGCCGCTGCAGACTGGCGCCCATTTCTCCCAGCATCGCGCGCAGCCGTTTGATCTCGTCTTTGGTTTCGGCGCCGTCCACCAACTCGTTCAGGTAAGCCGATTGCAGCTCGGCCGCATTCAGGTGATTGCGCAGATCATGGCTGAGCTGCTGGATAAAACGGGTCACGACCGGCATCGGCACCGGCAGTTCCTCTTCCGCGGGCGGCTTGGCAGGGTCTGACATGGGCGGAGTTTACACCAGTGCTCTACGACTTCAGAAAAAACCGCGCGTTTGCGGGTGCATTTCCGTCCTGGCCGATGCGCTCGTCATTTGCGCTCAGATGTCTCAGGACGTGATAAACCTCTTCCGCGTCCGCTTCCATCGCGGCTGCTATTTCATCCGCCGTTTTCCCGGGGGAAACTGTCAGGTGTTCCCGCACTTTGGCCTGAAGCTGCAGCACTTCCGTCGCCGCCTTCTTCCCGGCCTCCACGCCGGGTTGATCGTAGGCATTGATCCCCACCAACGACCCGTAAAAGCCGACCGCGCGTTCATAGAGCGCGATCAAAGCGCCCACGCTGCGCGCGCTCACATCCCCGATCGAGAGTGTGATGGAATCGCGGCCATTCTCGTATAGCGCTCTCCGTGTCCCCCGCAGGAATCCCTGCAGGTAGTCACCGCTCGTCACCCCTGGCTCCACTTCGAAGCGGGCAGTGCTCCGATCCCGCCGCACTTCCAGAAAAGTGGCGAAGAAATTGGCCACTCCATCGCGCAGTTGCTGGACGTAGGCGTGTTGATCGGTCGAACCCTTGTTCCCGTAGACTGCGATCCCCTGGTGCACCACCTCGCCCTGCAGGTTCTTCTCTTTGCCTAACGACTCCATGACCAACTGCTGTAGGTAACGGCTGAAGAGAATCAGGCGATCCTTGTAGGGCAGGATCACCATGTCCTTCTCGCCCCGTCCGTGGCCCGCGTAGTGCCACATCAGCGCAAGCAGCATGGCCGCGTTCCGCATCGCGTCCGCTTCACGCGTGTGCCGGTCCATCGCGGCTGCGCCCTCCAGAAAGCTGTCGATATCGATCCCTTGCAGAGCCGCCGGGAGCAGCCCCACCGCGCTCATCACCGAAGTGCGCCCGCCGATCCAATCGAACATCGGGAAGCGCGCCAGCCAGCGATGTTCGGCCGCGTAGCGATCCAGTTCGCTCCCGTCGCCGGTTACCGCCACCGCCTGCTGGCCGAAAACAAGCCCAAGCTGCACGCAGCGCGCCGAGACCTCGAGCATGCCGTTCCGCGTCTCCTTCGTCCCACCGGATTTAGAGATCACCACCACCAGAGTCGCCGCCAGCTCGCCGCCCAGCTCGGTTAAGACCCGATCAAAACCATCCGGATCCGTGTTATCGAAAAAGTGAAGCGCCAGCGCATCTTCGGCGGTGCCGAGCGCATCGGCTACAAACTGTGGACCGAGCGCCGAGCCTCCGATTCCGATTAGGAGGACGTGACGAAAGCGATCGCCCTTCGGGCCCTTGATCCGGGCCTCCCGCACCTGCGCGGCGAAATCCTTGATCCGCGTTTTTGTGTCCTCGATCTCGTCGCGAATTTTGTCGTTAGGCGCCAGTTCCGGCGCGCGCAGCCAGTAGTGGCCGACCATCCGTTCTTCATCCGGATTGGCAATCGCTCCGCCTTCCAGTGCTCGCATGGCTGCGAAGGCGCTTGCGGCCGGCGCCTGCATCCGGGCCAGGAAATCGTCGCCGAAGCGCATCCGGCTGATATCGATCGAGAAACCGAGATCCTCGTATTCGAGGAAGTATTTCCGAAAGCGCGGCCAGAGGGATGCGTCCATGATGCGGTCCTTACATGTGGTCGATGATATTCTGCCCGAACTCGGAGCATTTGATCTCGGTGGCGCCTTCCATCAAGCGCGCGAAATCATAGGTCACACGCTTACTCGCGATCGCTCCGTTCAAGCCTTTCACAATCAAATCGGCCGCTTCCGTCCAGCCCATGTAACGGAACATCATCTCGCCGGAGAGAACGACGGAGCCGGGGTTTACTTTGTCCTGATTCGCATACTTCGGGGCCGTCCCGTGGGTGGCCTCGAAGACGGCGTGCCCGGTGATGTAGTTAATGTTGCCGCCCGGCGCGATTCCGATGCCGCCCACTTGGGCGGCCAGCGCGTCGCTCAGGTAATCGCCATTCAAATTCAAGGTCGCGATAATATCAAAATCTTCCGGCCGCGTCAGCACTTGCTGCAGGGTGATGTCGGCGATCGCATCCTTGATCACGATCCCAGCGCCCGGCTTGCCCATCGGGATCTGGCACCATGGGCCGCCATCGATCTCTTCCGCACCGAAGTAGGTCTTGGCGATCTCGTAACCCCAATCGCGAAACGCACCTTCGGTGAATTTCATGATGTTGCCCTTGTGCACTAGGGTCACGCTCTTGCGTTGATTCTTGATCGCGTAACTGATCGCGCTGTGAATCAAGCGCACGCTGCCCGAGCGGCTAACTGGCTTGATCCCCACGCCTACCATCACGTCGTCCTTTTCGGGCGCGCCGACTTCCTTCCAAAACTCAGCCGCTTTCTCCTTTGTCCCGAAGCGGATCTTGGCGAAAGCCTTCGGAAATTCCTTTTCCAGGAAGGCGAGGATTTTTTTGGCATCGTCCGTGCCGGCGGCGTATTCGATGCCGGCGTAGATGTCTTCCGTGTTTTCCCGGAAGATGATCATGTCGACTTTCTCCGGGCGTTTTACGGGGGAGGGGACGCCTTTGAAATATTGCACCGGGCGCAGGCAGACGAACAGATCGAGCATCTGCCGAAGCGCCACATTCAAAGAGCTGATGCCGCCGCCCACCGGCGTTGTCAGCGGGCCTTTGATTCCGACCAGGTATTCGCGGAACGCCGCCACGGTGTCATCCGGGAGCCAGTTATCGAACTTATCCTTTGCCGCCTGGCCTGCGAAAACCTCGAACCAGGAAATTTTCTTCTGCCCGCCGAAAGCCTTCTCCACCGCCGCGTCCAGCACCCGCTCACTCGCCGCCCAGATGTCCGGCCCGGTCCCGTCGCCCCGGATAAAAGGGATGACCGGCCGATCCGGCACGGTGAGTTTTCCCTGAGCAATCGAAATCTTATCGCCAGCCGGCGGAGTAATGTCTTGGTAAGGCATAGGGCGACATTGTAGCGGTGGCCGTCGCCGCCGCAATCCCGCTCTGCTTTCCCGGAACTGGCTAACGAGGAGTCCGAAGGGGCCGGCGGCGGCGTGGAAAATTAGCAGCGCATACGGGGATCGAACCCGTGCACCAGCCTTGAGAGGGCTGTGTCCTAGCCACTAGACGAATGCGCCGTTTGGAACGTTGAAAATAGAGTGCGCGTCGCGGATCGGCAAGCGTGGGTTCTCTCCGGAGCTGGCCGCCCCCGTCTCAAGGCCGCCACCGGGAAACCCCGGGCGCCGAAAACCCAGGCGTCGCCTTGGGCACTGGTGTCGGCGATGGGGCCACGCCAGCAGTTCTCGACATCGCCACGCCCGGCCGCACGCGGGGTTGCGGCAGCAAGCCGACCGCTTCGCGCTTTCGTGCGAGGAGGTAGATTTTCATGTCGGGGGCTGCCCGCGCGATCATGCGGTCATAGAAAAGATCGTAGTAGCGGCCCAGCAGCTTCCGTTTCTCCAGATCGGTCCGCGCCTCGGTCGCAGCTCGCAAGGCGGCTTTCAGATCGGCGTCGTTCTGGACGGCATTGCGCAGCCGGCGCCACTCCACGTGTTGCCGCTGGCTCTCGGCCGCCGCGCTCAAAGGCGCGGGACTGAACCCTTGATCCAGCACCGGTAAATCCGGAACGGATGGACGTCCGGGCGACCCTTCCGGCAACGCGAGCAGCTCGGGTGGGATCAAAGGAGGAGGAGGCGTGATCGGCAGCGGAGTCGCTGAAGGCTGGGGCAGGGCCGCCGGATTCTCTGGGTCGGCGCTGGGCAAAGGTGCGTCCTGCGCACGCCCGATCCAGACGGTGACAAATAAAGCGCACGCACTGAACAGCGAAATCGATCTCATGACCAAAAGGATACGCAGTGCGAGGGCGAGCGGGATTCCAAAATTACGATCTCTGGCCGCGGCCGTCCTTTTGCGCAAGGCGCAGGGAGCCTCGGGGTGGCAGGATTCGAACCTGCGACCTGTCGCCGCGGCGACCGCTTTTAATAGCCGAGCCGATCGAGTTCGTCTCGGCCGCGGCCAGTCTTGAAATAACGCTCCCGTGTGGCAGCGGCCGCCCGCGTGGGAAACTCCTCCGTGTGGACCAGTTTCCATGGGGTTCCGTGTTTGGTTGCCGCAGATTGACCGGCGTTGTGACGCCTTAAGCGGTCGGGAAGATCTGCGCAGGAACCGACGTATCGTCGGCCAGTTTTCGCGCTGCGCAGAACGTAAATCGAGAACATGTCTGCCGAGAAAATCGGGGTGACAGGATTCGAACCTGCGACCTCCTGGTCCCAAACCAGGCGCTCTACCAAGCTAAGCTACACCCCGAAAAAGCAATTCCCCATACCACGCGCCGGAGCAGAGCGCATGCAAACTCTTGAGATTGCGACATGTCGCCGCGGCGACCGCTCTACCAAGCTAAGCTACACCCCGGGGAAGCAACGCCTCCATACCACGCATTTGAAGCGAACGCATGCGAACTCTTGATCGGCTGCCAGGGTTGCACCGGATACGACCGTGGCAAGGACTGCGACACGCGCGATTTTCCGCAAGATGCGTCCTTGCTCAAAGGTGCCTTTTGCACGAGTGTTCGGCTCCTCGAATTCTGACCGCGGGCGCCTCCGCCAGCGCGACTCAACTATTTCTCCTGCCATGTTTAAAAACGAAAAACTGAACGTTACTCTCTTCATCACGCTGATCGGCCTCCAACTCCTCGGTGTGGCCGCGCTCTGGACGCGCTTCCAATGGTCCTACCTCCCGATCATGGTTTTCATGTATATGTGGGGCGGCATCAGCACCACGCTTTACCTGCATCGCTATCTCACCCATCGCGGATTTGAGATGCCGGGCTGGTTGAAATTTATTTTTGCTTCGGGCTCTGCCGTCGCGCTCTCGGGCGACCCCGTCACCTGGGTGGGAGATCACCGGTATCATCATCTCAAATCAGATACGGACGAAGACATTCACAGTCCACTCCATGGCTTCCCTTACGCGCACATGATGTGGCTGGTGCGCAAGCCGGAAGGCTTCCGCGATCGCTCCCTGCGCTACGCCGCCGATGTGCGGAAGATTTGGTACTGCCGCCTCTGGGAGAAACCCTATTTTTACGTCATCCCGCATCTGCTCGTGGCAGCCACGCTCTTCTTCACGCTCGGGGGCGTGGGAATGCTCTGGTGCCTCTATGTGCCGATGCTGGTGGTCTATAATTTCACTTGGGCGGTCAATTCCATCTGCCACATGGACGGCCTCGGCTACCGCACCTTTGAGACGAGCGATCACAGCAAAAACAATTTCTGGGTTGGGCTCGGCGCGTTCGGCGAAGGGTATCATAACAATCACCACGCTCAGCCGCGCTGCGCGGCGCATGGGAGGCGCTGGTGGGAATTCGATATTACCCGTTACATCATTTGGGGCCTCGAGAAGATGCACCTGGCTTGGAACGTTCAGTGGCCGAAGCCCGAGAAAGAAGAAACGATTGCACCCGTCTCGGAAGATGAAGCGGGAGCCATGCTCCTCTTCGGCGCCCGGATTAAAGATCCCTCGCTCAACGCGAAGCGCGACGTCTCGCCTAACGACTAGGCTAGGGACGGCGCGCTGCGCCGTCCAGGCGGTGCGAGTTGCTTTTCGGGGAAACGAGTCATCTCACCGCAGGCCACGCGTCCTGGTCACCACAGCGCGGGCGACCCTACCCCTTGAAACGCGTCAGTAGGCCAGATTCGGCGCCAGCCAGCGCTCGATAAACTCGACGCTTTCGTCTTTCCGCGCCGCATAGTCACGCACCTGATCGCGCTCGATTTTGCCGACGGCGAAATAGCGCGACTCCGGATGCGCAAAGTAGAGCCCGCTCACGCTCGCGCCCGGATGCATCGCGAACGACTCGGTCAAAGCAACGCCCGCATTTTTCTCCGGCTCCAGCAGTTTGAACAACGTCTGCTTTTCTGTGTGATCGGGCGAAGCGGGATAGCCCGCTGCCGGGCGGATGCCGCGATAGCGTTCCCGGATGAGCTCGTCGTGCGAGAGTTTTTCCTCCACCCCGAAACCCCACGCGATCCGCGCCTGTTGGTGCAAATACTCCGCAAAAGCTTCCGCCAGCCGATCGGCCAGCGCTTTGACGAGGATGGCGTTATAATCGTCGTGCGCGTCGGAAAATGTCTTCGCCAATTCGTCTGCGCCGATGCCGGCGGTGACCGCAAAGCCGCCCAGATAATCTGCGCGCGCGCTTTCCTTCGGCGCGATCCAATCCGCCAGGCAACGATTCGACTGATCCGCCGGTTTCTGCATTTGCTGCCGCAGAAAATGAAAGGTGGCCAGCCTTTCGGTGCGGGAATCGTCGGTATAAACCTCCACATCATCGCCCACTGAATTCGCCGGCCAGAACGCAAAAACTCCGCGCGCGGTCAGCAAACTCTCCTGCACGATCTGCCCGAGTAATTCTTCCGCATCCTCAAACAGTTCCCGCGCCTGCGTCCCGACCACCGGGTCCTCAAAGATGGCGGGGTAGCGCCCGCGTAATTCCCAAGTGTGGAAGAAGGGCGACCAATCGATGAATGGAGTCAGCGTGGCGAGCGAGATCTTCGTCTGGGTAGCGCAGGCTGCCCGCCTGCTCGTCTCGGCAGCTGGCCGAGACGCGAGGGTGGGCGTGATTGCGTCTGGCGTGCCGACCGCATGCCCCGATGTCGCCGGCAGGCTGCCGGCAACAGCAGGCTGGCAGCCTGCGCTACCCGGATTACTTTCCACCACGCGTAATCCGAGAAACTCTGGTTTTGCCGGCTCGTAGGTTTTCCAGTCGAACGGGGTCCGCTTTGCTCGCGCCTTTTCCAGCGTGAGCGTCTTTCGCTCCTGCGTCTTCGCCGCATGCGTTTCGCGCAAAGTCGCGTAATCCGCCCGCGTCTTCTCGTTGAACGCTTCCTTCAAATCTTCATTCAGCAGGCTGTTCACCACGCCGACCGCGCGTGAAGCATCGAGCACATGCACCACGCTGTTTCCATAATGCTGCGCAATTTTCACCGCCGTATGCGCGCGGCTGGTGGTCGCGCCGCCGATCAAGAGCGGCACGGAAAAACCTTCCCGCTCCATTTCCTGCGCCACGTGCACCATTTCGTCTAAGGAGGGCGTAATCAGTCCGCTTAAACCGATCGCGTCCGCGCCGCGCTCCCGCGCTGTTTGCAAAATCTTCGGCGCCGGCACCATCACGCCGAGATCGATGACTTCGTAATTGTTACACTGCAGAACCACGCCCACGATATTCTTGCCAATGTCGTGCACGTCGCCCTTCACCGTCGCCATCACGATCCGCCCCTGCGGTTTTGCGCCACCTTCTTTCTCCGCTTCCATGAACGGCATCAAATAAGCCACCGCTTTTTTCATCACCCGCGCGCTCTTCACCACCTGCGGCAGAAACATTTGCCCCGCCCCGAATAAGTCGCCCACCACGCTCATGCCCGCCATGAGCGGCCCTTCGATCACGTCCAGCGGCCGCGTGCTTTTCGCGCGCGCCTCCTCGGTGTCGGCATCGATGAAATCGACGATGCCCTTGACCAGCGCATGCGAGAGCCGCTCCTCCACCGGCGCACTGCGCCATGCTTCCTTCTCGACCGGCGCCTTGTCCTTCGCCTTCACGTTCTCTGCGAAATCAACCAGCCGCTCTGTCGCGTCGTCCCGCCGATTCAAAAGCACATCCTCCACGTGCGTGAGCAGTTCCGGCTCGATCTCCCGGTAGACCGCGAGCTGGCCTGCGTTCACGATTCCCAGGTCGAGGCCGGCATGGATGGCGTGATAGAGAAAGGCCGCGTGCATCGCTTCGCGCACCGCGTTGTTCCCGCGGAAGGAAAAGGAAATATTGCTCACCCCGCCGCTGGTGCGCGCGCCCGGCAGGTTGGCTTTGATCCAGCGCACCGCTTCGATGAAATCGACCGCGTAGTTGCGATGCTCTTCCAGGCCCGTCGCCACGGTCAGCACGTTCGGATCGAAAATGATGTCGGTCGCCGGCACGCCCGCGGATTCAGTCAGTAATTTGTAAGCGCGGGCGCAGACCTCGATCCGGCGCTGGTAATTATCGGCCTGCCCGGTTTCGTCGAACGCCATCACGATCATGGCCGCGCCGTAGCGCCTAACGAGGCCAGCGTGGTGCAGAAATTCTTCTTCGCCATTTTTCAGGCTGATCGAATTTACCACCGCTTTGCCCTGCACGCAGCGCAGTCCTGCTTCGATCACACTCCACTTCGAGCTGTCGATCATGAACGGGATCCGCGAAATCTCCGGCTCACTCCCGATCAGATTTAGAAAGCGCGTCATGGTCGCTTCCGAGTCGATCATTCCTTCGTCCATATTGACGTCGAGAATGTTGGCGCCATTCGTCACCTGCTGGCGCGCCACCGCCACCGCGCTCTCGAAGTCGCCGCCCAGGATCAGTTTCGAGAAACGCGGTGACCCTGTGATGTTGGTCCGTTCGCCCACGATGACGAAACCCATGTCAGGAGTAACGTTGAGCGCCTCGAGGCCGGAGAGCCGCAACGCGGCGCCCGTCTCTGGCTGGCGCGTTTCGGAGTCTCGCAAGCGAGACGCTTGCGCCACGACGCGTGGCGGAAGGCCGCGCACGACGTCCGCGATCTGTTGGATGTGCGCCGGCGTCGTCCCGCAGCAGCCGCCCACCACGTTGAGCCACCCGTTCTGCGCCCAATCGCGCAACTGCGGCGCTAGACTTTCCGGCGTCTCCGGGAATCCGGTTTCCGAAAGCGGATCGGGCAAGCCAGCATTCGGATACGCGCTCGTGTAAAGCGGCGCACTGTGCGCCAGTTCTTCTATGTACGGCCGCATTTCTTTCGGCCCGAGCGCACAATTTAACCCGACCACGAGCGGATGCGAATGCGCGATCGAAGTGAGGAACGCCTCCACCGTCTGCCCGCTCAACATTCTCCCGGATAGATCGGTCACCGTGCCGGAAACCATCAGCGGCACGGTCTGGCCAATTTTCTCGAATGCTTCCGCGATCGCGAAGAGCGCGGCCTTCGCATTCAAGGTATCGAAAACGGTCTCGACGAGGAGCACATCGACGCCGCCTTCGACTAAACCGAACACCTGATCGGCGTACGATTGCCGAAGCTGATCGAAAGTGACCGCGCGGAAACTGGGATCGTTCACATCCGGCGAAAGTGAAGCCGTCACTGGCATCGGCCCGAGCGATCCGGCCACGAAACGGCGCTGCCCGGTCTCGCTCCCGACCCGATCCGCGGCGCGGCGTGCCAGTTGAGCGGAGACCACATTCATCTCGTGCGCCAAATCTCGCAGCGCCTTGTCATTGACCACCCGCTGGAAAAATTCCGGATCCTTCCGACCGTTGAAAGGCTCCTCTTGGAAAAGGAAATCGTGCAGCCCGATGGTGGTGGCGCTGAAGGTATTCGTCTCAATCAAATCCGCGCCGGCTTCGAGATATTGGATGTGGATTTCCTCAATCACCGAGGGCTTGGTCAGGAGCAGGACCTCGTTGCTGCCTTTAAGATCCTTGCCCGTCCAATCGGCGAAGCGCGCGCCGCGGAAATCGGCTTCGCTCAATTTATAGCGCTGCACCATTGTGCCCATGGCGCCGTCGAGCACGACGATGCGCTCGCGCAGGAGCGCCTCGAAGGGATGTAGAATTTCCGCGGACATGAGTGCGGAAAGGTAACCCGGATCGGAGCCGGTCAGCAAGGAACAAATCTACGCATCATGATGCGTAGATTTGTTCGTGTCGTCAAAGCTGACTACAGTGGCGAAAACATTTCGCAGGCGCAGCCTGCTTTCGGAGTGCGTGCGCGTCCCCGCGCCGCTCTTCGGCGACGCGATTTTTGCAGGCGCATCCAGTCCTCACCTTTTCTTCACCCTGCTGAAAAGCGGCGTGAGCACCCGCCGCACTCCGAAAGCGCTGCGCGCGGAAATTCTTCCGACGCTCAGCGCGGCGGAACCGCGCCGCTGGAGGCCACCCGCACACTCGGATTGTAGATTCCCGGACCGTAGCGTTCTTCTACGATGGCTTGCGCAATCTTATCCGCCAGCATCTCGCGGTACGATTCGCTGCCTGATTTTTTCCCGTCCTTCCGATTGCTCAGGTAGCCGCACTCGATCAGGACGGAGGGATAAACGGCGTTCCGGATGACGCGGAAGTTTGCTGTCCGCACCCCGCGGCTGCGAGTTCCGGGCAGGGTGCCCAGTTTATTTTGAATTCGAAGGGCGAGCGCGCGGGCGTAGGGGGAGCTGTAGTAGGTCTCGATGCCTTGGGTGCCGCGACGGCCGGAATCGTTGAAGTGGACGCTGACGAAGATCGAGTTTGGCTGGCGGTTGCCGAGCGCGACCCGATCGTCGAGTGGCACGAAGACGTCCGTGGAACGGGTCATGACGGTTTTAAATTGGGACTCGCGCAGCTTGCGATTGAGGCGCTGGGCCACGTCGAGCGCGACCACTTTTTCGACGGGCGCATAGCGCCGGGCGGCGCCGCTATCTTTGCCGCCGTGGCCGGCATCGACCACCACGGTATTAAACGTCCGGGCGGTGTTTTGCAGATTTGCGGTGCCTGGGGTGGTGCAACTGGAGAGCGCGAAGAGGGCCGAGAGAGCGAGCAGAGAAGCGGTCGGGCGAAGCATGCAAACTGATAGTCGACGAGAGGATTTTCGCCACCGGAATCGGGCCGACCGCGGCGGTCCAGCGGACAGGGGAAAGGGGAAAAAGCGCTTGTGTTTTAGCGCTCCAGACTTAAAGCGCTAACCTGCTTTATGGTCATACGATTTGCGATTCTATCTCTGGTGCTGGGGCTGAATTTGCCCAGTTGCAAAAAGAACCCGGCCGCCGCTCCCGGGTCGGCGGAGGCGAAAGCGTCGGCCACTCCGGCCAGCGTGGCCGCCGCCACGTCGGCGCCAGTGCCCACACCCGCTAAACCGGCGGTCGACCAGAACGCGCAGGTGGTGGTTTTCGGTTATCACCGCTTCGAGAAAACAGTTCGGCGTCCCGACACGGAAATGACGCCGGAGATGTTCGAGGCGCAGATGAAAGAGCTGAAGGACAAGAACATCCCGGTGATCGGGATGCAGGACTTCCTGGCTTGGAAGCGGGGCGAGAAAAACATTCCGCCGAGGGCGGCCGTGATCACGTTTGATGACGGCTGGAAGTCTCAGTATGAGGTGGGCTGGCCGATTATGAAGAAATACGGCTTCCCGTTTACGCTCTTCATTTACACCGAGGGAGTGAAGGGGATGAAATACGGCGGGGGTGCGGCGATGAGCTGGGAAATGCTGGCCGAGCTGCGGGATGCGGGCGTGGATATCCAGGCGCACTCCGCCACGCACCAGGATCTGCGCAAGGCCTACGACAAAGTGCAGAAGAAAAAGCTGAATCCGGAGGAGTATCAGGAATGGCTGAAGGCCGAGATTATCAGCTCCAAGCAACTGCTCGAGCAAAAGCTGGGCATTCGGGTGAATTCCTTTGCGGTCCCGTTCGGCTATGTGAACGACGAGGTGCGGGATTACATTATGAAGGCGGGCTTCGAAGCGCTCTTCACCGTCTACGGCCAGCATCTTGGCTATAACGCGGCGAATAATTCGTTAGGCCGCTACCTGATGGAGGGGAACAAGCCGAAAGTCTTCTCGGACGCCTTGAACTTCGGCGAATCGTCCGGGCCCGGCGCTCCGCAGGTGGCGGAATTCTCGACCGGGAGCCTGAAAGTCCAGCCGCCCGACGGCGGCACTTCGGCGACCGCGCTGCCCTTGATCAAGGCGGACCTGACCGCGATGGGCGCGGTCGATAAGGAGAGCGTGCAAATGCGGATCAGTGGCCTCGGAATCGTGCCGGCCAGCTACGATGAGAAAACGAAGATGGTTTCCTTCCAAGTGACGCAGAAGATCCGGGACAAAAATTGCACCGTCTTCGTGGGCGCCAAGGTGGGCGGGAAGAAGGTGGAGGCGACCTGGACGTTCTCCGTCGCAGAGGGCGCGGGCGCTCCGGCGTCGTCCCCGGCGAAGAAGTAAGAGCGGTCAGGTGGGCCGCTTTCTCTCGAGATATGGCTGACGCCACCGCTTCAACTCTTCCTCCGCAGAAGGATGTTTTACGTTGGGCGCGCGATCTCTACTCGAAGGTGGTGGACAAGAAGGACGCGGCCGGCTTTGCGGCCGTCTTCACTTCCGAGGCTTCCCTGCGCTTTGCGAATGCGGAGCCGATCGCGGGCCGGGCGGCCATCGGGGAGGCGATCGCGCTTTTCTTCTCGTCTTTTAACACGCTCCGACATGAGGGCAAAGCAGCCTGGCTGGTGAAGAAGACACTCATCGTGGAAGCGGTTGTGACCTATCGGCGACACGATGGGAAGACGGTGACCATTCCGGCGGTGACCATTTTCTCTCTTGCAGGAATCAGCGCCGATCGTCCGGACTGCCCGGTGGCGGATGGCTGCCGGATTTACGTGGATTTAACGCCCTTATACGCGGGCTGAGCGAGACTCCGCCGGCGCTGCCGAAACCACTGCGCGATGAAGACGAGCGCCATCCCGGCGATCGTCATCGACCAGACAGACGGCTCGGGGACGGCGACGAAGCGCAGTTGAAGATCGTTGCCATTTTGCGCGATCTCGAAGTGGCCACCCTGGAGGTCGTTGGCAAAGCGGGCCGCAGGTGATGCCGCCGCCGCCGGTGGCAAGGGTAAAGGTGTAGTTCTGGGCGGGGTTGAAATCGCCCAGCGTGCCGGGTTGGTTCATCGAGTTTAACGGGCGTCGAACGGAGCAGCCGCGCAACGATCGAGACACGCCGCGCCATCGGCCGCTTCCTCGATCTCGAAACCGAGGGGCTCCAACATCTCCGCGCAGCACGGGTGCGATTGGTCTCTTCGTCGTCGGCAATCACAGATCGGCCCGCCAGCTAGAGACTGCCGGTAGAGCTTTCGGCCATCTTGTGCCCAGCACGCCGACCCCTGGAGTCTATCGAGTCGCTTTCGGCCCGGAGACAGGGGGCCGCACCCAGGCGGGCATTTACCGGTTCGATGAGGCGACCGGACGATTCGCGCCCGCGATCGAGTATGGCGCGCGTTTCGCGGGGGGCTCGTTCCACGATCGTGCGCACCTCGTCGTCCAATTCGCCGATCGCGCCCTCGTCCTGCCGTTGCTGGCTCGACTCGTCGAAGCGGAGCGAGCGCAAGCCATCGTGCGCGCTCACGAAGACCCGCTAGGGGCCGCGGGCGTAAAGTGCGCGCCCTGCGTGTCCGCGGGCGCGGAAGGGAAAGAGCTGTTTGACGCCCAGCGTGGGTGGCGGCGAAAAGCGTGCCGCGGAAGCGGGGACATCGCGGACGGTGCTGTGCTCTAGGCCATTGGCGGCTTCGAAAACGGAGTCTGCTCGCGGGCGCGGGTTTACTCATCGCAAGCCCGCACCCGCCGGCGTCGGCGTTCCGTGCCGCCTTCCGTGGGACCGGCGAATTTCGAGAACGCCTTCCACCGGCAGCAGGCGCCGCGGGTGCGGGTGGATCCGCTTCCGCTTTACCGGGACCGGGCCGTTTGTCTGCGCGCCCTGGCTTCGCGGCTGGGGTGCGATCAGTGACGGGAGCGCTGGAGCCGGCGCGAGGGCGCGCCGTCTCCCTCGTCTCTCAAGATGGCCGCTTGCCCAAGTGAAGCGGATACAGTTTGAGCAGGGTGGGCGACTGGAACGAGGCCGGTTCGTGTGTTACGAGTCACGCCCCGTTTCCCATGTTTTCTCAACTCGGCGATAAGCTTCAGGACATCTTCAAGGATCTGCGCGGGCACGGCGCGATCACGGAGGCGAATATTAACGACGCGCTCCGGCAGGTGCGGTTGGCGTTGCTCGACGCGGATGTCGATTTCCAGGTCTCGAAGCGTTTCATCGCGCGGGTGAAGGAGAAGGCGCTCGGCGAGGAAGTGATGCGGAGCGTGACGCCCGGGCAGCAGATGGTGAAGATTTTTCACGACGAGCTGACCACGCTCCTCGGCGGCGATGCCTCTCCGTTGAATCTGGAAAAGCCGGCGCGTATTTTGATGGTGGGTTTGAACGGCGCCGGAAAAACAACCTCTTCCGCGAAGCTGGCCAAGCTGCTGAAAAAGCAGGGACGGCGGCCACTTTTGATCGCGAGCGATTTGCATCGACCGGCGGCCATCCAGCAACTGGCGACGCTCGCCGGCCAGGTGGAGGTGCCGGTTTACACTCCGCCGCCGGAGGAAAAGGATGTGCGGCGCTCGGCCGCGGCCAGTCTCGAGTGGGCGAAGGCGCAAGACGGCGACGTGCAAATTTTCGACACTGCAGGTCGACAGGAAATCGACGGGGCGCTCATCGAAGAGATCATCCGGCTGAAGGAATTTCTGAAACCGCAGGAAATTTTGCTCGTAGCCGATGCGGCTACCGGGCAGCAGGCGGTCAGCGTGGCCACGCATTTCAATGACGCGCTCGGTATCACCGGTATCATTTTAACGAAGCTGGATGGTGATGCCCGCGGCGGGGCGGCGCTTTCCATGCGCGAAGTCACACAGCGCCCAATCAAATTCGCCGGCGTGGGCGAGAAGCTGGATCAGTTTGAAGTTTTCGTGCCCGATCGCCTGGCCGGCCGCATCCTCGGGATGGGCGACATCGTCGGCCTGGTGGAGAAAGCGGCGGAGGCCTTCGATGAGGAAGAGGCGGCGCGGATGGAGAAAAAGCTCCGCACCGCTTCCTTCGATTTCAACGATTTCCTGGCCCAATTCAAAATGATGAAGAAGCTGGGACCGCTGGAGAATATCCTTGGCATGATCCCCGGCATGAGTAACGTGCAAGGCCTTTCGGTCGACGAGAAGCAGATCAAACGCACCGAAGCGATTGTGCTTTCCATGACCAGCGAGGAGCGCGCGCGGCCCGACATTTTAAATGCCCGGCGGCGTCAGCGAATCGCAAAAGGGAGCGGCAGCACGGTGACAGAAGTGAACGATCTGCTCCAGCGTTTCAATCAGATGAAGAAGATGATGAAGAACGCGGGCAAAATGAAGAAGATGATGGCGCAGATGGCGCGAATGAAAAATTAACGATATGGCAGTTTCAATCAGACTCCGGCGCGAAGGCGCCAAGAATTCCCCGTACTACAAAGTGGTGGTGGCAGATAGCCGCAGCCCGCGGGACGGCAAATTCATCGAGATCGTGGGCACCTACGATCCGAAGAAAAAAGATCACAACAGCACGATCAAACTCGATCGGATCGAGCATTGGATTTCGAAAGGCGCGCAGGCGTCGGACACCGTGCGCAGTCTGGTGAAGCAGAACCAGAAGGTGGAAGTGTCCCAACCGGAAACTGCGCCTGAAGCGGCGGTTGCGTAGGCGCGATACTTCGGCCCGAGGGCGGGCCGGCTCCAAAGGCGAAGGGTCTGGCGATGGAGATGGCCCGCCCCCGGGCCGAAGTCTCTGCAAAGCTCGCTCTCCACAAATTCATCAAGTACGATTAGACTTCTCGCGTGAAACCGTTCCTCGAATTCGTCATTCGTTATCTGGTGGAATTTCCGGATGAGGTTTTGATCTCGGAAATCTCGAACGGGAACCTGACCCTCTTTCGTCTCCAGATGCGGCAGACGGATGTGGGCCGCATCATCGGCCGTAATGGCCAGACCATCCAGGCCATCCGCGCGCTCCTCGCCAGTTCGGCCGACCGACATGGTCAGCGCGCGACGCTTGAGATCATCGAGTGACTGCGTTCGCCGGCGGTGACGGTGGTCTTTCAAAGCTGGCCAGGGAAGCGATCCCGCTGCGGATATCATCCGCTCGCTTTGCGCTCTGGACCGCGCCTTCGCGGTCTCCCACTAGCATGAGGCGCTTGGCTTGGGCTTCCAGAAACTGGACCTCGCGAGCCTGCTCGCCGGCCCACCAAGCTTGAAGCGTCCCGGTGCTGAGGGAAGGCGCGCGCCGCGCCATTTCTTCGAGCGTGATTTGAACCCGCGGATCGCCGCCCCACTGATCTCGCTGCGTGGCCCGAATCAGGTCGCCCATTTCCGCCACCGTTTCGACCGCCTCCGTCTGGGTGCGCTGCCAGTAGAGAGCTTGCGCGGCTGAGCAGAGGAGCGCGGCGAGCGCGAGGAAGAAAGCGAGCATGGCCAGCCGAGAACGAGGCGGACGCGAGCGGGTGTCGAGCAAACGGCGCAGCGTCTCGCTCATCTCGGACGCGCGCGCGCGGCGGGCAGGATCGGCGATTGTTTCCGAACCCGCGGCGACGAGAAGCTGTTCGAGATCGCGGCGCGAAGACTTCGCGACCCGGCCCGAGGCAAAAGCTGTCTCCAGATCGTCGAGCGTTTTTCCGGGCGGCTTTCTCATGAAGGGAGGAGGATCGGCTTCCGTTCTAGCGGGGCGGGAGGCGGTGATCAAGCCGCTTTCGCGAGGAGCGGAAAAAGAGGTGGAGCCCGGTTGAGTGTTGGACGCGGTGCGCGGGACGTTGGACCTTCTGGGCGGCATGCAGATCGATATCCTGACGCTTTTTCCTGAGATCTGCCGCGCGCCCCTGGGCGAGAGCATGATGAAGCGCGCGCAAGCGAGCGGCGCACTCGATTTGCGCATCCACGATCTGCGCGAGTGGACGACGGATAAACACCGGATGGCGGACGACTCACCGTTCGGCGGCGGCCAGGGGATGGTGATGAAAGCGGAGCCGGTTTTCGCGGCGGTGGAATCGCTCCGGACGGAGGCGAGTCTGGTGCTTTTAATGACGCCGCAAGGGCGGCCTTTCACGCAGAAGATCGCTCAGGAATATGCGCGGCAGGGGCACTTGATTCTCATCTGCGGGCATTACGAAGGGGTGGATCATCGGGTCACGGAGCACTTGGTGGATGCCGAGATTTCGATCGGCGATTACGTGCTCACGAATGGCGGCATCGCTGCGGTGGTGGTGGTGGATGCCGTGGTCCGGCTCCTGCCCGGCGTGCTGGGTCATGAACTCTCCGCGGTGGAGGACAGCTTTGCGGATGGTCTGTTGGAGGCGCCGCAATACACCCGTCCGGCCGATTTCCGCGGTTGGAAGGTGCCGGAGATTTTACTCTCGGGAAATCACGCGGAGATCGCGGCTTGGCGGAAGGCGCAGGCTTTTGAGCGCACTCGAGCGAACCGGCCGGATTTATTGGAGGGCGAGGAGAGAGATTCCGGGTAGCGCACGCCTCCAGGCGTGCTGGGTTCGGCATTCTGCCGAAACAATCTTTCTCCACCTTCCTTCACGGGAAAGGCCGGCATTCTCGGATCGACGTCGATCGGAAGTTCGTGATCGCAGAATGCGATCACCAGCACGCCTGGAGGCGTGCGCTCCCCGGATGCGCTTGCCACGCGTCTAGCGCAAACGCCCGAGCACGATGCAGGAGTTGATGCCGCCGAAACCGAAGGAGTTGCTGAGGACGTAGTTTAACTCGGCGGTGCGTCCGGTGTTTGGCACGACATCGAGGTCGCAGGCGGGATCGGGGTTATCGCGATTTAACGTCGGCGGGAGCCAGCTTTCTTGGATGGCCAACGCGCAGATGGCAGCTTCCATCGCTCCGGTGGCGCCGAGCGGATGGGCGGTGAAGGCCTTTGTCCCGCTCACGGCCAGGCGCGGCGCGTGGGCGCCGAAGGCGGCCTTGAGCGCCATCGTTTCGGTGCTGTCGTTTAGCTGGGTGGAACTGGCGTGCGCGTTGACGTAGTCGATTTGTTCGGGCGCGAGGTCTGCATCGGCGAGCGCTTCGCGGATGGCGCGGATGCAGGACTCGCCGCCGGGTAGGGGCGAGGTCATGTGGAAAGCGTCGTTGTTCAGACTGTAGCCGAGCACTTCGGCGTAGATGGGCGCGCCCCGCTTCTCGGCGTGCTCCAGTTCCTCGATGACGAGCGAGGCCGCGCCTTCGCCCATCACGAAACCGTCGCGGGCCAGATCAAACGGACGGCAGGCTTGGGCGGGGTCGCCGGTGAACTGGCTCATCGTTTTGATAATGGCGAAGGCGCCATAGGTGAGGGGGCTGAGCGGGGCTTCGGCGCCGCCGGCCACGATTACATCCGCGAAATCGTCGCGGATATAGCGGAGCGCTTCGCCGACGGCGACGGTGCCGCTGGCACAACTGTTCGAGTTGGTGGTGCCGACGCCGCGGAAGCCGAATTGAATGGCGATGTTCGAGTGGGCGGAGCCGCCGAAGACCTGCAGGGCGAGGGTCTGATTGACGCCGCGCGTTCCCTTTTTCAAAAAATGCGCGTGCTGGTTTTCGGCATTGGCGATGCCACCGAGGGCGGTGCCGAAACTGACGCCGACGCGATCCTGCGGGGTCTCGCGCGACCACGGCAGCCGGGCGTCTTCGAGCGCCATCTGGGCGGAAGCGACGGCAAACTGCGCGTAACGGTCGAGCCGTTTCAAGCGATGCGGCGGGAAGTATTCCTCTGGCGCCCAATCCCGAATTTCGCCGCCGCAATGCGCGTGAAACGAGGTGGTATCAAAGGTGGAGATCTTCCCAATGCCGCTTTTCTCCGCGCGGAGGCCGGCCCAAAAATTCTCCCGCCCCGTGCCGATGCAGGTGATGGGACCGAGTCCGGTGATGACGGCGCGGCGCTGTTTCCCGTTTCGCATGGCTGTTTCTTTAACCCCGCGCTTCGAGGTGAGTTCTCAGGTGGCGCAAGGTCTCGCTCGCGATGTAGTGGATGAAGAAATTGCCGATGATCGGATCGGCGAGAGGGGCGAGCGGAGGGAAACGAAATTTCAAGTCGTGGAGGATCTGGACGAGAACCCCTTCGGCGGTTTCGGTGAGGGTCCAGACGACGCGCATGCCTTTGGTGAAGGCTTTCAGATGATGGAAATGCACCTCCATCTTATCGCGATCGATGACCTGCTCAGATGTCCACGAAATTGGAATCCCAGAACGAGTGGCTGCCATCACCACCAAGTTACGCGTCTCGCCGCGTTCCAGATACCGGATGTAGCGATAATGAGGGAGAAATTGCGGCCAGCGTTCGAGGTTGGCGGCGGTCTCGAAGATCAGCTCTTTCGGCGCGCGGATGGTGATGGAGTTGCCGGTGTGCATGGGAGGAGAGTCGGAGACGGTACGCTGCGGGTGCGGCGCCGGCAAAGATTCCTGTGTGGAGCGGTTTCGCAGGCGAGAGCGCTGCGCGCGGAAATGGCTCGCTAGCGCTTTTTTTTGACTCGGTAGGTGAGAAAACATTCGTCGCCGACGGTGCGCATATCGGTGAGCGCACAGCGGACGCTGGCGGGGAGGAAATCCTGGCGCAGCCCGGTGAGGGTGGGCGCTCCTTTTCCGCCGAAGAGCCAGGGGGCGATGGTCAGGTTGAGCTGATCGATCAGGCCCAGCTCGAGCATGGAACGGAAGAGCGCCGCGCCGCCTTCGCAGGCGATGGAGCGGACTCGATATTCGCGCTGCAATTGCTCCAACATCCAGCGGAGGTCGACCGCGTTTGCATCGCTGAGGATGAGGGTGGCCTTTTCCCGGAGCGTTTTCTGGAGCCGGCGCGGCATCCGGGTGGTGGAGAAAATGACGATCGGCGCGATCTCGGATTGGAAGATTTTGAGGGTGGAGTCGATGCGGCCTTCGTTTGAAACGATGACCCGGAGAGGCGACGGCGTTTGGCCGCGGGCGATGCGCTCTTCGCGCAGCTCGCCTTTCGGTAAACCGAGCCGCACGTTATCTTTTTTGAGCGTGCTGTGACCGATGAGGACGGCATCGGCCAGGGCGCGTTGCCGGAGGAGATGCTGTTTGTCTTCGCGCGAGGTGAAATCGACGGGGGTGAACTCCCGGGTGGTGATGCGGCCATCGGCTGTCATGGCGAAGGTGGCCGCGACGAAGGGCCGTCGCTTCGCCCGGGGCTTGCGCAAGGTGGCCATGGCCGCAGGCTACGATTCTTTCTCGACGATGTCGTGTTCGAGGGTGGCGACTTCGCGCTGCATCTCGCTCAACTTGACCGGCCCGGCCACACCGCTCGGGCGATAGAAAAGATAAACGAGCCCACCGGGCGCGGCGCAGGCGAGCATGACCAGGAAACTCATTGAGCCGATCAGGACGGCGATGGCGGGGGGGACGCCGCAGAGACCGTTCAGCATGACCTGCAGAATATGCTCGCGCACGCCGACGCCGGCGAAGCTGATCGGCAAGGATGAAATGGTGCGTTCCACCGGCATGATGGCGAAAAAATCCATTGTGCCGACGCCGGCCCGAAAGCCGTGTGCCACGAAAAGAAAAGTAAGGAAGCTGCCGAGGTGGGCGACGGTGGAGAAGCCGAACGCGACCAGAGTGGCCGTCCAATGATGGGCGTAGAGGTGATAGGCGGCGGAGAGTTCGATCAGCTTTTCGCGGCCGGGAAATTTGCTCGGGAGTTTATGCAAAAGGTCGAAGCCGCTGATGATGAAACTGGTGGCAAGGCCGAGGATGGCGCTGCCCAGGATGGCGATGAGAACCCAGAGGAGCTGGCGTGTTTCCGGGGTTTGGGCGAGGAAATCGTAGCGCAGACAGATGAGCGTGCCGGTGATGCTGATCAAGGCGACCAGACCGATGAGGCGGTCGAAGAGGGTGGCGAGGAGTGCGCCGGTGATTTTCCCCGGGGTTTCTTTGATGAGCAGGTAGACCTTTACAATGTCGCCGCCGGTGCCGCCTGGGAGGAATTGATTAAAAAACATCCCGATGAAGAAGAGGGCGGACATGCGCCCAAAGGGGAGATGGATTCCCTGAACTTTTAAGAGGACGTTCCAACGCAAGGCGGCCACCACTTCGACCGTGGCGTAAGCGAGGAGGGCGGCGCCGATCCAGCGGTAATCGGCCATGCCCAGGGCGACGGCCATCTTGGCGCGCTTCTCCGGATCGTGGAAGACCCAGTAGAGGACCGCGATCGTGACCGCGAGCTGGAGCAAGGTGAGGAGGATTTTTTTCATTCGCCGTAACGCGCTTTCCAGAGGTCGACCGAGTGACGAATTTCCTCGGCGGTTTTGCGCGGGCTCATCTCCCAGACAAACAAGCAGGTCGGAGGGAGAAGCGGAATCAGTTTCTCGAGCTCGACGTGGCCGGCAAAAGGCGGTTGATGATCCTGGCCAGGCCAGATCACATCCTGGAGGTGGCAGCCGAAGGCGCGCGGGCCGATCAGGCGGAGCCATTCTTCGTGGTTCAGGAAGCCGAGGTTTTCCTTGATCTGGATGTGGCCGAAGTCGTGCCAGTAACCGGCGAAGGGGGAATCCAATTCGTCGAGGAGGGCGGGAAGTTCGCGCTCGTTAGGCATCTCTTCGTAGCCGCGGCGGCCTTCTACGCCGAGGCGAACTTGCTTCTCGGCCGCGTACTCGACGATGCGCTTCAGGCATTCGCGGACGCGGTCCAGATGCCAGGGGGCGAGCTCTTCGCGCTTTTGGACGGCTTTCAATTTCCGCTGCACGTAGGCGCGGGAATTAAGCTGGCCTTTTTTGGCGAGGGCGATCAGCTCATCGGTGATCGGGTTCATCGGGACGGAGCCGCAGTGCAGGACGACGAAAGGCGCGCCGAGGCGCTGCGCGAAATCGATCGTCTGGAAGGTTTGCTTGATCGCCCGTTCGCGCTCGCGGGAAGTGCCGGCGGAGAATTTATAGCAATCGGGCGAGGCATGCATGATCTCGACCGGGAGGGGGCAGAAATTGTGCAGGCTGCTGAAGGTGACCTCGCCGCGCTCGTGCATTTTCTGGATGCCGGGCATGAGGGAGATGCGGGTGCCGTGGCCGAGCTCGATGTGGCTGAAGCCTAGTTCGTCTTTGATCTCGCGCAGCATTTCCTCGCCGTTGGTGTGGCGGCCGGAATTCCAGCAGGTCGAGAATGCAATCATGGCTGCCTTAGACCGTCGAAGCGAGTTCCGGCTCGGGCGCGTTGGGCTTGTCTTCCGCGACCAGCGGGGTGGTGTGATCGCAGCGGCTCAGGACGAAGAGCGCGCCGGCGGCATAGAGACCGGCGGCGATCGCCATCGCGGGGCGCATCCCGATCAGATCGGAGAGGCTGGTAATGACGAGACCGGCCACGGGCATGAGCCCGAAGAAGCTCAAACCGAAGACGGCGGAGATGCGGCCACGGAGGTGGGCCGGCGCGCGTTCCTGCACGATGGTGTTGGCCAAACCGAAATTGGTGGAGAGCCCGATCGCGAGCGCGCCCATGGCGCCGGCGGCGACGAGGAAATTACTGGTGCGGGCCATGACGAAAAGCGAAATGGCCACCACGCAGACCGCGCCCATGATGAAGCGGATTCGTTTCCCGCGGGCCACGCTGAGCAGGCCTAACGAGCCCACGAGCGAGCCGCTGCCAGAGACAGCCATGAGGACGCCCATCCGCTCCGGGCCGAGGCCGAGCAGGTTCCGCACGTAGAGCGGCAACATGACCGAGACGACCGGGTAAACGAAGACCGTGGTCATGGCGATGAGGGCGATGAGCGCGAGAATGGTGCGATCTTTCCGGACGTAGCGAAAGCCTTCCATGAGGCCGCTGCGCCGCTGCTCTTCCTCTTCGGCGGTGCCGAGCTTTCGCTTCGGAATGAGCAGCATCGAGATGATGAGGGCGAGGAAGGTGAAGGCGTTGGCGAAGAAGGCGGAAGCCGCGCCCCACCAGCCCACGAGCAACCCGGCCACGGAGGGCCCGAGCAGTCGCGAGCCGTGAAAAACCGAACGATCGAGCGCGACCGCGGAGGCGATCTGATCCTTCCGCACTAGCTCCGGTACAAGCGCGGAAAGGGCCGGCATCTCGAAGGCGATGACCACTCCGAGCGCGGCGGCCAGCAGAAGGATGTGCCAGATCTGGACGTAACCAAAGTAGACCAGCGTGCCCATGGTGGCCGCAAGAACGATCTGGACCAGTTGGGTAATGATGAGGATCCAGCGTTTATCGAAACGATCGGCCGCCGAGCCGCCGATCATGGTCAGGGCGAGAGTGGGCAGGCCAGCGGCGAGGTTCACCATCCCGAGGACGAGCGCGCGATCGGTCAAGGTGCTGAGGACCCAACCCTGCGCCATGACCTGCATCCAGGTGCCGGTATCGGAGATGGCCGAGCCGACGATGTAGCGCCGGAAAGGACCGCGCTGCAAAAGCTCGAGCGCTTTGCGGCGAAACGGAATTTCCTCGGCGGCGGACGACATGGGAGAGACAGATACGCGGGGAGCTGCGCGGCTGCAATCAGGCCCCCTCAGCGCGTCTGAGCTTGATCAGGAAGGCGCCACCAGACCCCGTCGAATCTGCCATTCGCCACCCATCTCGCTGAGATTTAGCTGGAGGATGAGCGGTCCGCGATCTCCCACCCGCTTCGGCAAACATGCGGCCTTCGGTGACGATGGTGGCCGGACAGCGATACCAGCAGCGCAAACTACACTGCGACGCGGCGATGGCGGCACCGGCCGCGCCGCCGCCGGAACGACCAGCTAAATCGAAGCGGGAGCAGGCGGCGCCTGAGGAGTCGGCCTGATGGAAACGGCGCGTCCTCGAGCCGAGGACGGAATCACTCCTTTCGGCCCGAGGGCGGGCCGGCTCGAGGCGGGGATCGGCGGTTGACGGCAATCGAGGGGGCCTCGGCGCGGGTTGGATGCGATATATGGGGACAACAACCTCGTCATGGCAGCTTTACCGGAACAATCTTTTCTCAGCACGATCAGCCCGCGCAGTTTGAGCCGGCTTTTTGTGGCGACGTTTAATGAGTGGCTGGCGGATAAGGCTCCGCAGCTGGGCGCGGCGCTCGCCTACTATACGGTCTTCTCGCTGGCGCCGCTGATTCTGGTGCTGCTCGCGGTCATCGGGTTGATTTTTCGAAAAGATCCGGCAGGGGCCTGGAATCGGATTACGGAGCAGATGAGCGCGTTCCTCGATCCCAGTGGCGTGCAAGTGGTGCAGGACATGGCGAAGACCGCGGCCCAGCCGTCGGCGGGGCTGTGGGCCACGATCATCGGGGTGGGGCTGGCGTTGTTCGGGGCGAGTTGCGTGTTTGGGCAGCTCCAGGACGCGCTGAATACAATCTGGGGAGTGAAGGCGAAACCGGGCGCGGCGATTTGGGATTACATTCGAATCCGATTTCTCTCGTTTGCGATGGTGGAGGGGATCTGTTTTTTGCTTTTGGTGACTCTGACGGTGGAGGCGGTGTTGAAGGGTGTGAGCCAGTATCTGGAAGCGACTCTGCCGGGGGGCGCGGTAATGGCGTTCGTGATTTATCTGCTGGTGGATCTCGGGCTGGTGATCGTGCTCTTCGGGGTAATGTTTCGTTATCTGCCGGATGTGGAAGTGCGCTGGCGCGATGTCTGGGTGGGGTCGGCGATGACGGCGCTGCTTTTTCTGGTCGGGAAATGGGCGCTCGGGATTTATCTGGGGAGCGGCGCGGCGGGGTCGGCTTATGGGGCGGCCAGTTCGCTGGTGACGCTGTTGCTTTGGATTTATTATTCGTCGCAGATTTTGCTTTTCGGGGCGGAGTTTACGCAGGTCTACGCGAATCAGTGCGGCGCTGGGGTGAAGCCGAGCAAACACGCGGTCGCGATCGAGGCGAAGGAAGTGGAGACGTCGGCGCCAGGGGAGAAGCCGGATGGGCGTGAGGTGCCTTCGGATTAGTGGGGATGAGCGGCGCTAGGGTAGGAGCCCTACGCCGGCTGGAAGGTGCCGTCGATCTGGCGCTTTGCCAGGGCGGGCTCGGCATACTCTTCGGCCGGCTCTGGTTCGGAGGGAGGCGCGGCCTGCGCGAGTTCTGGCTCGGGATTGTCGTCCTGGCCTTCATGGTGCGTCTTGGCGATGAGGACGTAGAGCGAGGGGACGATAAAGAGGGTGAAGAGGGTGCCGATGGTCATGCCGCCGACGAGGACGAGACCGATCGAGTTTCGCGCTTTGGCGCCGGCGCCGGTGACGAAGACGAGGGGCATGTGCCCGGCGACGGTGGCGATGGTGGTCATGAGGACGGGACGCAAACGGATGCGGGAGGCTTCGGAGACGGCCTGGATCTTGTTGCGGCCTTGCTGTTGCAAGTGGTTCGCGAACTCGACGATGAGGATGGCGTTCTTCGCGATCAGGCCGACGAGGGTGACGAGACCGACTTGGGAGTAGATGTTAAACGTGGTCGTCCATGAATCGGTGAAGAACTTCATGTTCGGGTTCGGCAGCTTCAGGAACATGAAAATCATGGCGCCGAAAAGGGCGAGCGGGACGGAGCCGAGCAGGATGATGAGCGGATCGCGGAAGCTATTAAACTGGGCCGCGAGGACGAGGAAAATGAGGATGACGGCGAGACCGAAAGCGGGCAGGAATTTATCGCCTTCGACGCGGAGCTGGCGGGACTCGCCCGTGTAATCGATTGAGTAACCGGCCGGCAAAATCTTTCCGGCTTCGCCTTCGAGAAGCTTGAGCGCCTGATCGAGCGGGAGACTCGACATGCCGCTGATGGTGACGGCGTTCAGCTGCTTGAAACGATTGAGCGAACGCGGCACCGTCTTCTGCTCGACGGTCGCGATCGTGCTCAGGGGAATGAGCTTGTCGTTAGGCCCGGTGACGTAGATGTCTTTCAGCTGGTCGGGGTTCAACCGTTCCGAGCGCTCGATTTGCGGGATGACCTTGTAGCTGCGCCCGGCGATGTTGAAGCGGTTGACGTAGTTACCGCCGAACATGGCGGAGATGTCGGCGCCGATTTGCTGCAGATTCAAGCCGAGCGTGCCCACTTTGTCGTGATCAATCACGACCTCCGCTTGCGGCTGGTCGATTTTCGTATCGATGATCGGTGGGAAAAAGAAGCGGCCGCTCTTCAAAGCCGCGGTCTGGAGTTGCTTGGCGAACTCGACCATGCGCTCCGGTTCTTCGGTGGAAAGGAGAACGATCTCGACCGGAAATTGGCCGCCACCGGGCAGTGCGGGCGGCATCACCGGGAACATCTCAATGCCCGGAACGGTTCCGAGTTTCGCCTGCACCTGCGGGAGCAATTCGAAGGCGGTTTCGTCGCGTGCATCCCATGGTTTCAGGACCATGCCGCCGAAGCCGCCGCTGGGATTGGTGATTTGGAAAACGAACTCCGTCTGCGGGAAGCTCATGAAGACTTTGCCCGCGGCATCGGAAAACTTCGAGGTCTGCTCGATGGTGGAGTTGGAGGCCGCGTTCACGATGCCGAAGATGACGCCCTGATCTTCGGTGGGCGCGAGTTCCTTCGAGCCGAAACTCGGGAGGAGGAAAAACATGATCGCGGCGATGATGGTGAGACCGATCCAGGCGGTGTAAACCGCGGGGCGGACACGCAGGGTGGCATCGAGACGGTGGCCATACCAGTCGCGGACGCGATCGAAGATATGGTTCACGCGTTTGGCGAAACCACGATCCGCATCACCGGCGCGCAGGAAGGTCGCGGTCATAACCGGCGAAAGCGTGAGCGCGACGACGCCGGAAATCGCGACCGCGCCGGCGAGGGTGAAGGCAAATTCGCGGAAGAGCGTGCCGGTGAGCCCGCCTTGAATGCCGACTGGAATATAAACGGCGGCGAGCGTGATGGTCATCGCGATGATCGGCCCAACGAGTTCGCGCGCGCCGCGGAGCGCCGCGTTGAGCGGACTCAAACCATCGCGCAAATGCCGCTCCACATTTTCCACCACCACGATCGCGTCATCGACGACGAGACCGACCGAGAGCACGACGGCGAGGAGCGTGAGCAGATTGATCGAGAAACCGAAAACCTGCATGAGAAAAACCGCGCCGATGAGTGAGATCGGGATGGCGACGACGGGGATGATGGTCGAGCGCCAGGAGCCGAGGAATAGGAAGATGACCACGCAGACGATGGCGAGCGTTTCGGCCAGCGTTTTGTAAACGTCTTTGATCGCGGTGTTGATGTAAGCGGTGCCGTCGTAGGCGATCCGGCCTTGCAGACCGGTCGGCAATTCCTTCTGGACCTGCTCCATCTCGGTGCGCACGCGCTTGACCACGTCGATCGAGTTCGCGTTCGGCAGGACGAAGACGCCCATGAAAACGGCGCGTTGTCCGGAGAAGCGGACCTCGGAGTTATAATCTTCCGCGCCGAGCACGACATCCGCAAGGTCTCCCAGTCTAACGAGGACGCCGTTTTCTTCGCGCACGACCAGGTTCTTGAAGTCATCGACCGTGTGCAGATCGGTGTTTGCGGTCAGGTCCACCTGGATGAACGCGCCTTTGGTCCGGCCGAGGGCGGCGAGATAGTTGTTGTTGCCGAGCGCCCGCCGCACTTGGGCGGGGCTAACGTTGAGCGCGGCCATCCGGTCGGGCTGGAGCCAGATGCGCATGGCAAAGGTGCGGCCGCCGAGAATCTCGGCGCGTTGCACGCCCTCCAGTGCGGTCAGGCGCGGCTGCACGATGCGGGTGAGGTAATCGGTGATCTCGTTCGCCTGTAGGATATCGGAAGTGAAGCTGAGATAGGCGGAGGCGAAGCGCGAGTCGGCCGACTCGATGTTGATGACCGGGATCTCGGCTTCCGGCGGGAGATCGCCGCGCACTTGATTGACCTTCGAGCTGATCTCCGAGAGCGCTTTGTTTGAATCGTAATTCAAACGCAAGCGTGCGGTGATCTGCGAAACGCCCTGCGAGCTGGAGGATTGCAGATAATCAATTCCGTCGGCCGCGGCAATGGCGCGCTCGAGTGGGGTGGTGATGAAACCGCGGACCAATTCCGCGCTCGCGCCGATGTAGGCAGTCGTCACCGTGACCGAGGCAATATCGCTGCGCGGGTACTGCCGCACGTTCAACGACGAGATGGCCTGCACGCCGGCGATGATGATGACCAGGCTGACGACCAGCGCCAGAACCGGCCGGCGAATGAAAATATCGGTAAAGCTTTTCATCAGTTTTGAGCGGGGAGAGATGCGAAGTCGGGTTGTAGCGACGCCGCTCTGTCGGCGTAATACGCGTGGCCTGAAATAGACGCGTCCTTACGGCGACAGAGCGCCGTCGTTACAATGCTGCTCCGCGAAGCGCGCTGGTCGCTCGTGACTTGCTGCTTCCTCATGTGTTGGGCGGCTTGGGGTGCAATTTCGCGTCGGGCGCCAGCGTATTGTCCACCTTCACATGCATGCCATTGCGCATTTTGAACACGCCGGTGCTTACGACTTCTTCGCCTTCTTTCAAACCTTCGGTGACGGAGACAAAGTCGCCGCGCGCTTCGCCGGTGCGGATAAACTGTTGCCGCGAGACAGGGCCTTCTTTCCCGGTTTTCTCATCCTTCTTGTCTTCGATCATGAAAACTGAGTTGCCGAATGGGGCGTACAAAACCGCCGTGTTGGGGATGAAGAGAGTGGGATTCTTATCCGGCAGGACGACTTTCACGCGGGCGAACATTCCTGCGCGCAAGGCGTGATCGGAATTATCGATCGCGGCTTGCAAGGAAACGGTTCGCGTCCCCGGATCGATCGCGGAGTCAATCGCGGTCAGCGTACCTTTGAATTCGCGTCCTTTGATCGCGTCCGTCGTCACTTCCACCGGGAGGCCGACCTTCACATTCGAGAGTTGCTGCTGTGGCAGAGCGAAATCAACGAAGACTTTATCGAGCGCCTGCAGAGTGACGAGCTTTTGGCCGACCGGTACCGTCTGGCCCGGGTTCACTTCGCGAATGCCGGCCACACCATCGAACGGCGCACGGATTTCTTTCTTGTCGATGATCGACTGCATATTATCGACTGCGGCCTTGCGCTGGGTGTACTTCGCCGCGGCGCTATCGAATTCCGATTTGGAAATGACTTTGCCTTCGGCCAGACCGCGCGCGCGGTCGAAATCCGCTTTCGCGAGTTCCGCATCGGCCTGCGCGGAACGGAGCTGCGCCTGCTCGGCGGACGCGTCTAGCTTCACCAGTAGGTCGCCTTTTTTCACCGGCTTCCCGGATTCAAATCCAATCTCGCTCACAGTGCCGGCGAGCTCGGCGCTGATGGTGGCGCCTTGCACCGGGGTGATCGATCCCACGGCGGTGAGCGTGGTCGGCCAATCGGCTTTTTGCACTTTCGCACTCGTGACCGTAGTCGGTGGCGGCACCATCGATTTGCCGGCTTTGATCATGGAGGTGATCTGCAGCGCCTTGATTCCGGCGATGATCAGGAAAATGACGACAAGGCCGAGGACAACCACGGAGATTGCGCCGCATGAACCCTTTTTGGGTTGGTAACGGGCGGGAATGGCTAGTTCGGGCTTATCCGAAAGCTGGTTCGTTTGCATGTTTGAAGAGGAGATTCCAAAGCTGGCGGACAACGGTGAGTTGGCGCTCGCGGCGTTCCTCCGGGGGGATATGGGAGTGATCCAGGACGTCGCGCATCATCGAGCCGCGCGCGGTGGCAAAAATAAGTTCCGCGATTTCGCGCGGGGAGAGCCCATGGGAGGCGTCGCGCATTTCTGGTGAACGCGCGATGACCTCGCTCACCCCGGCCATGCTGGTTTCGAGGATATCGCGGACCAAATTGGCAATTTCGGGATGGCGGCCAGCTTCGGCGAAAAGATCGACGACGAAGGCGGAATGCATTTGCGGCGTCTCCTCGCAGCAATGGGCGGTGAAGAGGATCTCCAGCGAATCCAGCAAAGTCGGGGCGGAACGCGCGCGCCCGAGCACTTCCTGTAGGTCCTTCTTATGCTCGTCCGCCATCGCGGAGATGACCGCTTCCTTGTTTTCGAAGTAGCGGTAGATAAGGCCGACGCTGGTCCCGGCCTCGGCACTAATGTCGTGCATACTGGCCTGATGGAAGCCGCGCTTGGCGAAGCAAACCATCGCTGCGCGAAGGATTTGCTCACGGCGATCGATTGCGGTGTCGGATTGGGGAGGCATGGAGCGGGAACAATGAATGAACGTTCATTCATTGTCAAATGGGGGGATCGCGAGGAGTTGGACTGAGGGTTGATGGCAAAGTTGTCCCGATCACGAATTATCCCGAATCATCGCGAATTATCCGGGGATACGTCACTTATGACGCAAATGAATCTCGCCGAACTGTCCCGCTTTTCAGTCTCCAGAATCTCGCAAAGGTGGAAGGTCTTCATAGGTAACGTTGGAACTCGGAGCCCTGAAAACGGGACAAGTGCGGGGTGGAAGGTAGAAGCCGAAAACCCTGCGCTTTTCGCCGAGCCCCGGCTTTCCTCCGCTCCGAGGTTGTGCCGGCCGGCCAGTCTCCGCGCCGCAATTCGTGACGCGGAGCAAACACTCTGCATCCTGCATTACCATTGCAAACCGCCGCCCGAAAAAATAGCCAGCCGATCCGCGCGGTCTGCTCAGCCTTTCGTCTCGGCGTCCCAGACGAATTTTTTCACCTTCCCATCCGGGCCAAAGGTGAGCACGCCCGATCGAACCAAGGTGGGCTTAAAATTGAAAGGGATGAACGCTTTCCCGATCACTTCGCCAAGGTTCAAAATATAGACCCATTGCTCGCCTTCCTCGGTGAGCGTGTGCTTCTTTGGTTGGCCGTAGCGCGCCACGGCCTGCGCTTTCGTCATTCCTACAAATGGCGGCTTTTCGGCTTCAGGATTGGAATGTCGCCGACGCCCGGCTTTCCTGGTCGTGCCGTGGTGTTGGTGTCGGCCGGGCGAGCAAGGGTGTTCCCAAGAGCAGCACAGCGACAATCAAGGTGAAGGTTGTTTTCATCTTCTTGTTTCAATCGTGAGCAAAATACCTCGACAAAGCAAGCGCACTCGACGAGCGGCCGGGATGCCTTTACGCGATCCCTGAGAACGGACGCCCAGCGAGAGAGCGGCCCCGCCAGAGCAGCGCGGCCGTTCACCTATGCCGGCGGCGGATTCTGCGCTAGGTAATCTTCGGCCCAGCCCTTCATGTAAGCCGCGCCGCCAATTTCCCACGTCGTGACAAACAGCCAAGTGGCTCACATCGTTTTGCCCGAATCTTTGCGGTTCCTTCTCGGAACCGAGCAATCGGAGCCAACGGTAACGAGCGATGGAATCTCGCTCACGATCGGCTCGACAAAACACATTTACTTCGGCAGCGATCAGCTCGGAGCCTTGCAAGGAGAGAAGGTTCGCGCTCGCTACAATCCCGAGCTGCCGGAACAAATCATCGTCAGTCACATCGCTTCCGATCCGCACGGGCAGCGCCCGTTCTCCGTGCCCCTTTACGAGCGGCTGCCCGCCCACGGTGCGACGAAGGAAGAATTCGCGCGAGCCCGCGCCCAACAGAAGAGCTTCGCGCGTTTTGGCGAGACAATTTACCGCGTCTTCAAGCCGTCCGAGAACCGCACCGTGTCTTACCAGGGGATGGGCTCTCCGGAGCTGCGCGCCAGCGGCGAGGCGCACAATCGTCTTGAGCGGGAAGCCTACTCATTGCGCGGCGAGCGTGAGGAGAACGCGGCCTCGATTCGCAGTCTTTCGAAGCGCCTGAATCTCGGCATTGATCCGGCGAAGATACGCCGGCCGGCGCGAGTGGCGCAGCATCTTCGGAACGCTGAAGAACTCGAAAAGCAAATCCGCGCCTTGGAGGCAGCGGGAACCCCGGATGGTTGCGAATCGATCACGGAAGAAAGGAACCCATGAGCCCCGACCTCTCGCCTATCTCTGCCGAGGCCGTCGCGGCCAAGCTCGAACAAATTGCGAACTTCGAGCAGCCAACTCTTGCGGAGGAAATTGCGGAGCAGCCTCGCCTGACTGAGCTGCTTTGGTTCCTTCAATTCGTTTCGCAGCCAGAAAATTACGCGGGCGGCTTGAAGAAGTTTTGCGCCGATTTTATCGAAGATGCTCAAGAGGAAGTCGCGACGACGAAGATGGTCGAAGGGGGCGAAGTTCGATCCTTTAGTTTCGAACAGTTGTGCGTCCTTCGCGGTGAGTTTTCCGAGAGTGCATGGTATGCGCTCAGGACAACCTTCGCCGTATTATCCAAATCCGACGCGGAGCTATTATCACTGGACCTTCCTATTGATGAAGCCTTCAGTGAGCGACGGCCGCGTAATCTCAACAACTTGGGGAAACGCGAACAATCTCGCCTGACGGCCCTTTGTACTCCAGAGAAGGTGCGTCTCGCTTGCATTGAAGAAGCGCGCGATTCTCTCGCAGATTACTTCAAGAGACTCTGCGAAGAACCTGTTGTCGGTTTTCGCCGTCGCGGATCTAGAGACTGGACAAACACGGGGCATCGGGCGCCTTGGTATTTTGTTAACGTCGCGGATTCGCTGCTTTCATTTGTCGATCGCCGCAAAAAGAAATTGGCGGCTCGGATCGCGCGCACGGAAGTCACCGCCCTCGTTTTCGAGTGGATGGGTGTGGCGTATGGCACGCAGCGCTCCGTTCTGATCGAAGGGAATTCCCGCTTCGGCAAAACCGAGGCAATCCAGCTTTGGTGCGATATGAATCCCGGTATCGCTCGAATGGTCAACACGCCTGCGACGAATGCGATGGGCGATCTTTTGAGAGAAGTCGCGAAGGCCTTGGGGATCGATTCCGCGCCCGGCCGGCGGGGGCATGATCTTCGCGAGCGGATTGATTACGTGCTGCGATTCTCGAAGCTCCTTCTCTGTTTCGACGAATCGAACTTCCTGCTCCCTGGCTCGTATTCGAAGAACACAACGCCAGCTCGCCTCAACTGGGTCCGGCGGTCGCGTATGGACCGCAAAATGCCGGCGGTGTTCGTTTATACCCCGCAAACAAATCAGCCGGCCAAGAAGCGCTTCGTCAAAGCCACCGGCTACACAATGGAGCAATTCGACGAGCGCATTTTGATGACGGTCAATTTGCCCGCCGAACTCGGCGAGTCAGACCTGATCGCGGGGCTCGGATTCACTTCCCGCGGTTGGCGGAACTGCATCTGAAGTACGTCGTGAGCAAAACGCTTGCGACCGAGCGGAATTACGTCAGCGACATCGAAAAAATTGCGACCTTGGCGAACTTCAAAGCAAAGCAGTCGGGCCGCGTCGTTCCGATCCTCGATGACATCAATGCAGCGATTGGTAACGTCTTGCCCGCTCCCCCGCGCGTTCCGACTGCGGCACCAGGGGCGCTCGTCGCGACCCCGGCGCGTGGCGCCCGAAAGCCGGCGCCGCCGTCCCATTCTCCGCGTCATTCGATTCAGACAACGCGAGCCACGACGGGACGGGAATCTCTCTCAATGAATGCCCGTGGAGGCGTCGCGGCGTTCGCAGGCGAACTGGCTGAATGAACGCTCCGAACCACATTTTTTCCGAGCCCTGCACACAGAGTGCAGGCGGCGTGCAGCGCGGCTGCACGGCTGCAAAATCCGAAGCAGCAAACGGAGGACTCAACTGATCCCGATCTAGGAAGCCGAAAGACTCAAAGCCGTTGAAAACCCGCCTCCGCTGGCGGGGTTTTTGGCGTACGCGTCAGAGTTGGAACTCCGGTGCGAAAATCGGGACAACTTCAAAATCAACCTACAGGACCGGGAAGTTTTGGAAGGCCACGTCTCCAGGCGTGCTGGCTGCGCATTCTGCGGCAGCGAGCTTTTCCTCGGGTGCGTGCTTTGTATCGGGCCTCCGGGCGAGGGAAAAAGTTCGCGACTGGGGGACCCCGTCGCCAACACGCCTGGAGGCGTGTGCTCCCCGGATCCTCTTGCGAGTCCTTGACCTGGTAGGCGCGAAATGGCCTGCTTCGTCGCATGAGGAAAGGCGCCCAAACTCTCCGTGTTTGGGAGACGCGCGCGCTACACGATTTTCCCGCGACGCGGCGTTATTTGATTGGTGTGTCCGGCGGGCGGGATTCGGTGGTCCTGCTGCACTGGCTGAAGGCGCTGGGTTATCACAAGCTCGTCGTTTGCCATCTCGATCATGGTTTGCGCGGACGCGCGGCGCAGGCGGATGCGCGTTTTGTGCAGCGTCTCGCTACGGAGATGGAACTCCCGTTCGTTCTGGCTCGCGAGGACGTGAAGGCGCGCGCCAGGGAGAACAAGTGCTCGATCGAAACCGCGGCGCGCGCGGGGCGTCATGCCTTCTTTGCGAAAGTGGCGCGCCGGCGGCGCTGCGCTACGATCTTCCTCGGCCATCACGCGGACGACCTGGCGGAAACATTCCTCTTCAACCTCCTGCGCGGGAGCGGGAGCGAGGGGCTTCATTCCTTGCGCGCTGTGGCGACACTGCGGGTCGGCGGTTTTCCACTGACCATGGTGCGACCGCTGCTCGGCATCTGGCGCCGGGAGATCGATGACTACGTC
>JBBSLZ010000001.1:0-50359 GCA_038233435.1 Chthoniobacterales bacterium | reverse complement strand
TCCGGCGAAGTATCGATGTTATGATTATAAGCGGTCACCCCAGCTTCGCGGAGCTTCCGCGCTTCCACCGGCCCGATTTGCCCGAGCGTGACACACACTTCCATCCCGAGCTGCCCGACTTCGCGCACCGTTTCGAGCACCTGCTCGAACTTCGGCGTCCCATCGCGCACGCCTTTCCAGGCCGCGCCCATGCAAAACCGCGTCGCCCCCTGCGCGCGCGCCTGTTTCGCCGACGTAAGAATCTCGGCAATCGGGAGCAAATCCTCGCGTTCCAGTCCGGTCGAGTAATGCGCACTCTGCGCGCAATAGCTGCAATCCTCGCTGCACCCGCCGGTCTTGATGCTGAGCAAACTGCAACGCTGCACCTGTTCCCCGCGCCAGTGCTCCAGGTGCACCGCGCGACTCTGCGAGATCAGATCAAAGAGCGGCTGGTGATAAAGTGCGGAGAGGTGGTCGAAGTTCATCGCAGAACCGCGAGGCTACTTCGAAAATCAGCAATCAGAAATCAAAAATCAGAAATCAGTAAGTCCACTTCCCGCCCGGCGGGGTGGCGATGACCGGCAACTCGTGCGTCATGTATTGCGTCTTCCCGATCACGCCCCACATCTTGTTCCCGACCGCGTCGCGCCATTTTTTCGACATCATCTCGCCGGTGTGGCAGCCCCAACTGCGAATCTGCGCGTCCTTAGTGAAGGACGATTTCTTGATCGCGCTGAGCTGGCTCTGATGCAGAAACGACTTCGACGAGCTGTCCACATTGCTGCTGTAGTCGAACATGAAACAGGCCTTGTTCGAGTGGCCGAAATATTCGAAGAACGCCACCTTCGTCTGATCGCGCGGCTGGCCGCTATTCAGGTAATTGATCACATCGGCCCCGTCTTTGAAATAGATCAGGTTTAGGTTGAAGGCGTCGCGCACGGAGTTGATGAACTCGACCAGATCCTTCCCCTCCTGCGCGGAACGATCGACGTAGCCCTGCTTGTAAACCAGCCAGGTGATCTTGGCGTCCGGACCGTATTTCTCGCGGAGCTGCTCGGTCCGGATCCGCCCGGCGCGGACGAAATTAGCCCACCAATGATCATGCGCGAGCGGGCCTTTATACTTCTCCCATTTCATCAAGGAAGGGCCGCCGATCAAGAGCACGAATTCCGGGGTGGCGTCAGAAGCCGCGCGACCGGGCGTGGCCGCCACGAACAGCAAAAGAAGGGTGACGAGAAAAAGCGGGATTCGTTTCACGGTAATTCGAAGAGCAGTAATTATGCGCGGGGAGTCTTAAGTTTTAAGATCTAAGTTTTAAGGGCGGAGAGGCTCGCTCGCAACTTCCGCCGAGAACAAAACTTAACCCTCCGCCCGCTCGCCCCGCACCAGGTCCGCATACGTCTGCCGCTCCCGGACCAACGAAGCGTGCTCGCCCCGCACCAGCACCTCCGCGGGGAACGGCCGCGAATTGTAATTCGACGCCATCACGAACCCATACGCGCCCGCACTCATGATCGCCGCCAGCTCGCCTTCCGCCAGCGCCGGCAGCTCGCGATCCTGCGCAAAAAAATCGCCACTCTCGCAGACCGGGCCCACCACATCGACGGCTTCGCGTGCGCTCGAGGCCAGCTCGCGCACGGGCACGATCTCGTGGTAGCTCTGGTAAAGCGCAGGCCGGATCAGGTCGTTCATGCCCGCATCCACGATCACGAATTTCTTCCGCTCCGCCTGCTTTACATAACGCACCCGCGTCAGCAGGACGCCGGCGTTGCCCACCAGAAAACGCCCCGGCTCAAGCAGAATGCGAAGGCCGAGCGGCTTGAGCTGCGGGACGATCGAGGTCGTATATTCGTCGATCGTCAATTGATGGTCGTGCGCACGCCACCAATCGGGTTGGCCGCTGGCCAGCGACGACTGGTAGGCGATGCCCATCCCGCCGCCAATGCTGAGAAATTCGAGCGCGTAGCGTTCTTTCAACGCCAGCACCGGAGCCGTGACTTTTGCGATCGCCTCCGCGAACGGCTGCGCGGCGGTGATCTGCGAGCCGATGTGCATCTGCACACCGCGAATGCGGATGTGCGGCAACGCAGCCGCCTTTTCATAAACCGCCGGGACGCGTTCCAGCCCGATGCCAAACTTGTTCTCGCTCAGCCCGGTCGAGACATACTTGTGCGAACCCGCGGCCACATCCGGGTTCACCCGAACCGCGATCGGCGCCTGCATCTTTTTGCCGGCGGCGATCTGGTTGATGTAATCAAGCTCCGCTTCGCTTTCGACATTGAAACAAAAAACGCGCTGCTCGAGCGCATACTCGATCTCCTCCCGCGATTTCCCCACGCCCGCAAAGGTGCACAGAGTCGGGTCGCCCCCCGCCGCGATCACGCGATAGAGTTCGCCGCCGGAGACGATGTCGAATCCCGCGCCTTCCGCGTGAAGCAAGCGGAGGACAGCGAGATTCGAGTTCGCCTTCACCGCGTAGCAGATCAGATGCTCCAACTCGCCGAGCGCCGCGTGCAAGCGGCGATAGTGATCGGTCATCGTGCTCGCGCTATAAACGTAGAGCGGCGTGCCGTGGTCGTCGGCGACCTGGGCGAGATCGACGTCCTCGCAATGCAGCGAGCCGTCGCGGTAGTGGAATGCGTGCAAGTGGGGACCGTAGCACAGGCATCCTGCCTGTGCGGACACCGGGCGTCTCGCCCGGTGATTCATCGCCAAAACGCAAACGCCGGGCAAGATGCCCGACGTCCCCACAGGCAGGGATGCCTGTGCTACGAGGGCTGGCCCGCGTATCACGCTCGCCGCGGACGGAACACCCCCACGATCGAAACGAGAACCAGCAGCGCACCGAAGGTACAAACGATCGCAGCCCCTGACGGCAGATCGCCGTAAAACGAGAAAAACAAACCAGCCACGCCGCCGATGAGCGCAATGATCCAGCCGATCAGCAAACGTTTCGCCAGCGTGCCCGCCAGATTGATCCCGCAAACCGCCGGCACAATCAGAGAACTGAAGACCAGCAGCCCGCCCGCGATGCGACAAAGCTGGTCACGACCAGACCGAAGGCCGCGTAGAAGAGAAAATCCCACCACCGCACGCGCAGGCCTTTCTCGTAGGCGGCGTCGCGGTTGAAAGAAACGAGCAGGAAATTCTTCCGGAGAACGAAGTGCAGCACGCCGACCGCGACTACGTAGGAAATGCCGATGACGGCTTCCTGCGGAATCTCGCTCGCGCGTTTGCCGGTAATGGAAAAGACGGCCGCGCCCAGCAGGGTAAAGCCAAGCGCAATCGCGAAGGTGGCCGGACTTTGCAAATCGAGCCGCAAGAGAACCGCGAGCGCGATCCCGAGCGATGCCATCTGCGCCATCGCGATGTCGATGAAGATGATCCCGCGTTGCACCACGTGCAGCCCGAGATAAACGAGCAGCCATGCCAATAGGACGCACGCTACGATGGGCCAAAACATTACTTCAAACATAAAGATTAATGAAACCGCAGATTACGCAGATAACGCAGATGAAGAGATGGGAAGCTGCCGAAGATGAAGGCGGCGATCCCCTCTTCCTGTGCCTCATCTGCGCCATCTGCGGTAAAATTTCCCCCGCTTACTTCAGCGCCGCGGCGAGGTTCGCGACCAGGCGGTCGATTAACTTCACGTAAGTCTCCGTCCCCGGCAGCGCGCCGGGATATTGCGCGAAATCGACCACCTTCGCACCGGTCGCGCTGGCCACCTTCTCCGCGATTTTCCGGTCGTGGAACGGCTCGACGATGATCGCTTTCATCTTCTGCGCTTTCACCTGGCCGATCACTTCCGCGAGGTGCGACGGCGAAGGCGGAATGCCCGGCTTTGGTTCGAGAAAGGTATTGATCTCAACTCCGAAACGGTGCGCGAAGTACGGCCAGGAATCGTTGGCGTCGATCTCGGCTTCGAGTTCTTTGTAGTTCGCGTCGTAGAAGGCGGCGTTCGGCGGATCGACCGCGGCGAACGCTTGCGCGATGTGCTGCGCGACCGTCTTGGCGATGATCGGATCGATCGCGAAATGCGGGTTGCCGAGCGCATGCACGTCGCCGGCGGCGCGGCTCACGTTCGCCGGCACGTTCATCAGGCGCACCCCTTGCGAAGCCTGGACGCGTCCGGGTTTCCCGACTTCCAGCTTCGGGTTGCGCGCATTTTGCAGCAGTGGCGGGAGCCAGCCGAGTTCGAGTTCGGCGCCGCCGTCGATCAGGACATCGGCATTGCGCAGTTGGACCACGAAGCTGGGCCGCGCATCGACAAAGTGCGGGTCTTCGGTCGGTTTCGCCATCGTGGTCACGTCCACTTTGTCACCGCCGATCTCACGCGCGAGCGCGCCCAGGTCCGGCAGAGTGGTGACGACGTTTAGTTTCGCCTCCGCGCTGAAGGCGGAGAGGAAAACGGAAGCGAGGAGGAGTGCGATTTTTTTCATAGCGGTGTGGTTACGGAGGCCCGGGGAGCGCACGCCTCCAGGCGTGCTGGTCTCCGCATTCTGCGGAGACGAACTTTCGTCGGCGTTAAAGAATGGCGGAAGCTGACTCTCGGATCGGACGCGCCCGGAAGTTCGCGACGGCAGAATGCCGTCGCCAGCACGCCTGAAGGCGTGCGCTCCCCGGATTTTATGAATCACGCCGTTCAAAACTTATGCGCGCCGTGGGCGCCGACGAATTCGAATTGGAGAAAGAGCGAATCGACGGCGCGGCCGGCGAGGACAGCATCCACGATCACCGCGACCAAATTCATCGCCGGATCGATCCAAGGCAGTCCCGTCATGTTGGAGAGAAAACCGCCGATCACTACCACCGCAGACACGCCGGCATCCGCCGGCACGTGCAGGAACGCGCCGCGGCTGTTCATGTCAAGCGCGCGCCGCGAGCCGACGCAATGCTTCATATCTGCTCCCGGCAGTGACACTGCCGGCACTGAAAAGGGCCGGCCTTCCGGAGAGCGCAGGCATCCGCCGCCGATGCCTGCACCCCCGCCACCCGCTAGAACGTCGTGCGAAGTCCGACCAGCACGCTCCGACCTGCGAGCGGCAGTGCTTCCTTCAAAAAGGAAAGATGATCACGCGCTTCTTCGTTCGTCAGGTTCGTCCCGCGCAGGTACAGATTCACGAAGGTCGGGCCGACACGGAAGTTGTAGCCCACACTCGCGTTTAGAAACGTGTAGCCGTCCGTCGGCGTTTCGAATTGCGCGATCCGATCCTGTGAAGCGACCCGCTGGACTTCGATCTTCCCTTCCCATTTCTCGCTCCGGTAATTGAGCGACGCGCTGTAGCGCAGGGGCGTGATCCGCGGCAACGGTTCGTTCTGGTCCAGGTCCTGCGCGTGCACGTAATCCGCGCGCAGATCGAGGAAGAGATCGTTCGGATTTTTGTGCGTTTCCGCGGGCTCGCCCGTGATCATGCTTTTGACCGATTTCGGATCGTTAGGTGCGGACGCCTGCGGGTCGCTTGCCAACGTAAGCGGCAGCAAATGAAACTGCACTTGCGCTTCGCCGCCGTAAAACTCCGCCGTCTTCGGCGTGTAAACGAAAACGCGGAGATCGTTTTCGAATTCGGCTGTGGGCGTAAAGTCGATGAAGTCGCTAAAGCGAGTGTAAAAGCCGCTCAAACTGCCGGTGACAACGCCGTTCTCTTTCCGCAATGAAACATCAACCCCGCGGCTCGTTTCCAGATCAAGATTCGGATTCCCGACGATGAACTGGAAGGTCGCATCGTGCGGTCCGCGGGCGAAAAGCTCCTCCGCGGTCGGCGCGCGTTGCGAGAAGCTGGCGTTGACCGCCAGCCGGTAATCGCGCGCGAATTCGTAGATCAAACCGACCGCCGCGCTGACCGGGAGAAAGTCGCGCTGCTTCTGGCTCGGCGATGTGAGCGAAGTGAGATCGGGATCGCTCGAATTGATTTTGACATCGTCGTGCTCGACTCGCACGCCCGCCTGCAACCGCACGGAAGCAAAATGCGCTTCTTCAAAAAGAAAGCCGGCGAGCTGCAACGTCTCCGTCGGTTGCAGAAAAGCTTCGTCGCCGAGGATGGAAAGCTTCTTGAAGAAGACCTGCCCGCCAAACGATCCCTCCAGTGGCCCAATCGGCTCATGCACCGCTTCGAGGCGGGAATCGATCCCGCTGGTTTTAAAGATCGAGCCCACGTCGCCGTCATCGATCTCCTGATGTTGATAGTCGGTATAAACGAGTTTGAAGTTGGCATTATGAATCCCGCGGAAAGGATCTACGATCGAGCTGCGCACGTTCCACTGGCGTTTATCGACATCCAGTTTTACCCGCGCCGGAATCTCGCCCGCGACGACCGCATCGGGATTCGCCGGCACACCGTAGATGGAGAGAAACTGGCTAAACGACGCGCCGAAGTAGCCTTTCTCCCGAACGTACGACGCACCCACGCCGTACTCTTTCGTGCGCACAAAGGTGTTCGGCACTTCGCCTTCCGGGTTCTGGCCGAAGCCGCGCCCGGCCGCCGTTTCGGGCGACAATTGATTCCGCAGCCGTTCGCTCAAGGCGAAGCCTGGAATTTCGCGATTGTCGGTGCGGATAATCGAGCCATCGAGATGGAAGACGAGATGCGGAGTGGGCGCGATCTGTAGGGAAAGCGCGCCGCTGCGTTCGTCATCGACCGAGCCGTAACGACCGACCAGTTCGCCTCCGAACGGGTTGGAGGGCGCTTCCACGGGAATGCGGTTGTCGTTCACATTCACCACGCCGCCGATCGCGCCGGAGCCGTAAAGGATCGTGGCCGGGCCGCGCACCACTTCGATGCTCGTAGCGAGGAGCGGACTCACGCTGGGGGCGTGATCCGGGCTCAGATTCGAAACGTCGAAGACTTCCGTGCCGTTATTCAAAACACGGACGCGGTTGTCGGCCAGGCCGCGGATGACGGGTCGGCTCGCACCCGCCGTGAAACCGCTCGCAGCCACGCCGGGCTGATCGCGCAAGGTGTCGCCCAGGGTGGCGCCGGCTTCACGTTTCAGGTCTTGCCCGTTGAGGACCGACACCGGTTCCACGGTTTCGGTCTCGCTGTGTTCGATCGCGCCGGCGGTGACAATGACGCGTTCGGTGGTGGCTGTCTTCGCTGGGCTGGGACTGGCGCTGGGCGCCGGTGAAACTGCTTCTTGAGCGCTCGTTAGGCGTAGGCCCCACGCAAGGGCGAGAGCAAACAGGGCAAATTTTTTCATACTAAATCTCCTAATTGAAATGGACTGACTGCAGGACAGAAACGGCGGTGCTTCACGACAGGTGAAGACCGCATGGGGCTGCGTCTGCGCAGACGAGCGCTACGAGGAGCGAGTTGCCGTACCGGAGGCGGCGAACGCCTGCGCTTAGGAGAGGGCGGGCGGCGCGTGCTCGCGTTGTGTGAACGCGAGGAGAGCCGCCAAATGGATGACGCTCGGCGTCTGGGAAATTGTGGTGCCCGGAAGCAGCTGCGGCGCCACGGATGACGGTTCGCAGGCCGAATGCTTTAGGCTGCCGGAAGCGAGCAGCGTTCCGGCGCATTCGTGCGAGAGGCGGTTGCTATCCTTGTGTAGCGATTGGTGGAGCTGCGGCGACGATGCGAGCAGGCCAGCCAGGAGCAAGCTCGCCACCAACCACGCCGCGGCGAACGCGCGCATCGTTTCCCGGAAAGTGCGGATGGATGGCGGACGATCGTTCATTCGGTCAATCGTGAAGGCTAGCACGGAACGCGGTCGAAAGGCCCTCAGCAGAGGCCGCTAGAAAAGAGGCCCAGAAAGGCGCGCAGTTTGCCACTCATTGGTTTTGGATTGTGCGGCAGGGTGGCGCGGCGCGCATCGGTTTTGCGATGTCCTGGCCGAGAAATTTAATTTGTGCCGCCAGGCGCGGGAGGAAAAAACGAGCCGTTCGCTCGCTGAACCAAGTCGCCATTTGCCGGCCCGCCCGGCCCGCCGTCCAGTAAACCGCGGCGCGCGCTTCATTCGCCCGCGTCTCTTCGATCAAGGCCCGCAGACCGTCGACGAGGGAGTCGGTGGACGAATTAGCTCCGAAAGGCAGAAGCGCCACCGGCACATCCGCCAGCTCGCTCAATTGCGCCATCGCCTGAGGATACGTCACCGCCACGCCGAGCGCATTTGCGATCATGGCTCCGGTTAACGAGTAATCGGCGCTGATGCTTTCACCGCGCAGAGCGGCTTCCGCCGCCTCCCGGCCCCCGATCGGATAATGGAAATCCATCAACTGGAGATAAGCCTCCGAAGCCATGCTTCCATTCCGCAACTGGCCGGCGAAGAACGCCTGAAAATTCTCCGCGTGGAGCACGACCAGACCGGGATGCTGCTGGTTTACCCGCCAGGCGGAGATGTCATCCTCCAGTTGATTGGAAAAATGGAAGACCGTCATGTCGGCCGCGTTGATCTCCGTCCACGGCATCGCTCCCGGATCATAGCGCCGGACTTCGGCGTCGCGTTCGAGTTCGTCCGACCAGCCTGGCAGCGGCGTCCAAAGAATCACCCGCGCACGCCGCGCCAAGGCTGGCAATAACTCCGCCGTCCGCCGAGCGACCGCGGAGGGCGACGGCGGGAGCGGGGAGAACCAGTTGAGCGTCATGCCAGGAGCGTCTTCACCACGTGCGACCAGGAGAGATTCATCTCGTCATAATGCCGCCGCGCTTCCCGCCCGTAGCGCTGCGCGGCCTCGGGATTTTGCCAGAGCGCGTCCATCGCGGCCGCGAGCGCTTCCGGTTCCGGCGGCGCCACCCAGCCTGTTTTCTGATGGAGGACAAATTCGAGCGGCCCGCCCGAATCCGTGCAGGTGATGACGGGCTTTGAAGCCAGCATTGCCTCCAGGGTCACGTAGCCGTAATCCTCATCCAGCGGTGGAAAGAGGACGCCGCGGGCGCGGGCGTAGGCCTCGCGTTTTTGCGGTTCGGTCAGAAATCCCAGCCACTCGATCCGCCCAGCCAAGCCCAGCTCCCGCGCCAGCCGTTGCAGGCTCTCGCCGTAAGAGGGATTATCCGGCGTGCCGGCCAGTTTTATCCGCACCGGCGCACTCGTTAGGGCGAGCGCCCGGATGACGAGATCCTGCCGCTTCGTGGGCGAAAGGCGGCTCGGATAGAGCAGATAATCTTCGACCGTCTCCGCGCAATAGAACGACTCCGCCTCCGCCGGTGGATGATAGAGCGGCTCTGAGTCGACTCCGCAGAAGTCTCGCAACCGGCGCGCCACGTTCCCCGAGTTGGCGAAAATGGCGCGGGTCTCATCGCCCATCTGGCGATCGGCCCGTTGAATCATCTCCCGCACCATCCGCCCGCGCGGCGCAGCCCGCAGCCCGCCGAGCGCGTGCTCCCAGAGATCGTAGGCGGCGCGGTGTTGATGCAGGAGCCAGATCACTTTTTGCGGATGCGGAATGAGGTAGGCGGGGAATTTCAGCGCGATCAAACGATCCACCGGCACGCCATCGATCTCGCGTAAATCCCAGAGCCGGCAGGCCAGCATCTGATCGGGAATGCGGTCCGCCTCGCTCGGATTAAACGGGAGCGCGACCACGTCCGCCTGATGGCCGGCGGCGAGGAGCGCTTTCAACAGACCATCCGCATGCACCTCGGCGCCGCCGTAGATAAACGGCGTCCGCACCGTGGCGATTACGACTCGCATTCCGGCTCGGCCTCGTTTTCAACCTTCGGCGCCGAGCCGCTCCGGCGGCGTAGCTGCCGGAGATCATCGCGCAGTTGGCCGATCTCCTCGATCAGCTCTTCGTTCTGAAGGGCGAGGTGATGAAGCGCTTCGAGGATGCTGTCATTGACCGCGCCCTGATTGCGAAAGAAACGGCGAAATGGTTTCGCAATTTTGACGAAAGTTTTTCGCCGGGCGCGCTGCAAAGCGGTCTGGATGGGGCCGTGGTGAAGATCGAGCATCATGGCGCCGGAAGGTGGGCGGAGATGGTGGCCGGGTTGCCACGAATCCGCGGTGGCCGCGTCGCGGATCCAGGTGGCGATCTTTTCCACGGAAGTGGGGTCCGGTGGGGGCGTAAGCATCGTGATTCTTTCGCGGTCCCTCGCTCTTATCACCTCGGCGCGCGCGCGACAAACTTCTTCGCTGGCGGAATGGAGTCGGCCCGCCCTTGGGCCGAAGGGTGACGCTGGAGATGGCTCGTTCATCTCAAAGCATGAGACCTCGCCTGGACCGCGCAGCGCGCGGTCCCTACCCGGCTAACTCTTCCACGCGCTCTTGAATCTGGCGCGCGGTCTTGGCGGGATCGAGCTGCCGCCGGATGTCTTGCGCGGCGCGGCGGCCGAGGGCCTCGCCTTCCGCGCGGTGGTCGTAGACCCAGCGCATCAGGTCGGCGGCGTGCTCCACCTCCGGCGCGGCCCAATGTGTGCCTTGCTCGTAGGGACCGGAGTCTTCCTCCAGCTCGGTCATGCGGTACCTGACCAGGAGGCTGTTTTCCGCATTCATAAATTCCAGATTGCCCGAGTAGCCGGTGCCGATGACCGGCTTGCCGAGATACATCGCCTGCGCCATCCCGAGCCCGAGACCTTCCGAGCGATGAAGCGAGACGTAGGAATCGATCGAAGCGAAAAGCGCATTCACTTCCGCGCCGGGCAGGTGCGGATCGAGGAACAGCACCCGCGCGCCCGCGGCTTGCTCGCCAAGGGCGGCGCGGCCGGCGCGGTCGTGCTCCCAGTTGATCGATTTCATGACCAGGAGCGCGCGCTCGTCGTCGCGGAAGGCGAGGCGGAAGGCATCGATCACTGCGCCCGGATTTTTGCGGTGAGTCGTGCTCAGGAAATCGAAGTTGAAGAGAAAAATGAACGCATCCTCCGGCAAGCCGAAACGCTTCCGATCGGCCACCGCCTGGGATTCATCGAGGTAAAACGGGTAGGTGATCTGGTGCACCGGGATGGGCGAGACGGCGGCGATCGCTTGGCGGGTGAAATCGGAGGGCACCCAGATTTCGTCGTAGTAATCGAAGGCCGAATGCCAGCGGACCGGGAAGTGTTCCTGCTCCCAATACCAGAGGCCGATGTTGTGGCGGCCGGCGAAAAAGCGCGGCCCCATATCGCGGGCAAACCGGCGCGCGTAATCGAAGGAGAAGGTCATCAGATTGACCCGATACGGATTCGTCCCGGCGAACTCAGCGAAGCTTTCGTCGCGGTTCCGGTGCATGGTGCTGCGGACGTTGCAGAGCACGCAGGGCAAGCCCGTCGCCTGCACCGCGCGCCAGAAGGCGCGGGACGATTCTCCGATCCCGAATTCGCTTTGCACGAACCCGGCCAGGTTGATTCCGCTCGGCCGCGTGGCGGTTTCCACGCGCACCGGCCGCCGCAGATGGCGCTCATAAAGCCGGCGCACCTTCAGGAGCGTCTCGCGATACAGATTCTTCGCGGTCACGCGGCGGTACTTTCGCCAGCCGCCATACTCGGCCATGGCGGCTTCCAGTTCCTCCCGGCCGAGACCCAGCTTCCGGCTCCGCCGAAGAATGCGCCGGACTGCATCGTACTCGAGGTATTTCCAGATCCAGCGCCGCAAACGGACGTAGCGTTTGTGTAGGTAACGCTGGAGCAGGGCGCGGTTTTCGAGGGCGGGGGCAAGCGCGCTGCGATCTTTTTCCGTTTGCTGGCGGCCGTGCTGGCGGAAGGCGCAGAGCGGCTCGGCGAGATAGAAAAAGCAGCCCTGCTCGAGGAGATGGAACCACATCTCGAGGTCGGCCATGACGAAGAAGGCTTCGTCAAAACCACGCCCCGCGAGCGCGCGGCGGAACATGACCGCGCTCGGCCCGCCGATCAGGTTCCGCTGTTCGAAGAGACAACGATTAATCACCGTCACGCCCGCCAAGGGCCGCTTTTGTTCTTCCAATGACGACCACGTCTCCAGCGGCCGGCCCTGCTCATCCACAATCTGGCGCGCCGCCGCCACCAGGCTGATGGCGCGGTTGCTCTCCAGCGCCGCCACCATCTGCGCGATGGCTTCGGTTGAACCCAGAAAATCATCCGCGTGGAGCGTCTTCACATACTCGCCCCGTGCCTGCGCCAGACCGGCATTCCGGTTCTTCACCATCCCGAGATTGGTCGCGTTTTGGACCGCGCGGATGCGGCTGTCCTGGGCGGCGTAGCGTTGCGCGATCGCAAACGAATTATCCGTCGAACGATCGTCGGAAATGATGATCTCGAAGTCCTGCCAGCTCTGCCGCAAGACCGACTCGATCGCCTCCGGGAGGAAGCGCCCGTAGTTAAACGAATCGATGCAGACGGAAACTTTGGGCGCCCTCATGTCCGAGGCAATCGAGCACATCCCACCACCACGGCCAGCAATCCGATGATGGCAAAAGTCTCCACGTGGTAGCTGCCGAGCAGGAGAGCGAACGGGCGTCCCACGATGTCCCGGCTCAGCACCGGCACGACTAAAATGTAAACGCCGAGCAGGCCCAGCATCCAGCGCGGCAGGCGGCCACGGGTCACGAAAAGAGTGGCGATGAAATAAGAGGCCGGCAGGAGCGCGACGGAGTGTTGGCCCCAGGTGATGGGCGAAAAGAGGAGCATCAAAATGGCGAGGGCGGAGAGTTCCCAAAGCAAGCGCGGCGCTTGCCGGTCCGCGATCGCCCCGCGCGACCACCAGAGAACACCGGCCAGCAAACCCAGCAGGATGGCCTTGATTACCCAGCCCGCCGCGCCCGGGGAAAGCGCGAACACATCCACGTAAAGCGGATGCTCCGCGCGGCCCGGATGTCCCTCCGGCAGCCGGATCAGATAGCGCGCCAAAGCCGGGCGCAACGCCATGTTTTGCAACGGCTCCGGCCCGAGCACGCCGACCGATGGATTCACGCTGCCGAAGCCGCGCCAGACATTTGCCGACCAGGTGGCGAGATGATCGCGATAGGTGGCAGGCCCTTGCCAGAGAATCGGAGCAAGCGTGAAAAGCAGAGCCGCGCCACTGCTCAGCGCAAACATCCGCCACTGCCGTTTCCAGAGAAAATAGCCGGCGAAAATGACGGGCGTGCATTTTAACGCGATCGCAAACCCCAAGGTCGTGCCGGCGAGGAATTCGCGCCGCTGCGTCCAAAGATAGATAGCCAGCCAGGTTAACGCGACCAGGAGCGAGTTCACGCCCAGCTCCGCCAGATCGCGCAGGACATATCGGCTGGCGAGGAAGAGCGCGATTGTCGCCACCCAGAAAGCGCGGCTCCGGTCTAGGGAAAATGCCGGGCCCGCCAGTGCCCGCAGTAGCCAGAGAAGAAGGCAAAGCGCCGCCACGCCGAGCGGAAAGAAAAGCGCCTTCGCCACCGGCATCGAGAAGAGCGCAAATGGCGCATGCGCCATCGCCCAGAACGGCGGATAAGGCAGATGCATCCCGCCGCTGTAAAGAAATTCCCCGGCCAGAAAACGGCGTCCGAATTCCCAGTGCAACTTGAAATCGCCATCGCTCACCCGAGTGAGCGCGCGGAAAGCGCAGGCCAGCACCACCAGCACCGCGCCGACGCAGAGCGCGCGCCGCGCCCAGAGCTCGCGTCCGGCGGGCGCGATCACTTCCGGCGAACTCATCCCGCTCTCTCCGCTGGCTGGAGGCGCTGCGCAAAATCTTCCAGCAAACGTTCCGCCTCCGGTCGCGAGAAAGCAGTTGTCCGGTAGGTGGCATCCACCGCGATCCGGCCGCGCCAGGTCGTGATCATGAAAACGAAAGGCACCGCCGGCCCGGCCGGAGCGACGCGGCGGAACTCCGCGATTGGCGCCTGCTCGAGCCAGCTTCCGCTCAGGTTTACATTTGAGAGGCCGGCCGCGAGCGGCGCGCCGCGCAGGTGGAGAGTCGCCTTCGCCCACGGGGTTCGACTCAAACGCCAGAAGAGCAGCCCCGCGCAAAGAACTGCTCGTCCAGAGGCAGCTTTCAGCAGGCGCGTCTTCCGCGCGATCCGTGCCACCAAATCAGGCATGGGCACTTCGTCCGGCCGGGTTTCCACGATCACATACTGGCTAATCAGGAGCCCGCCCGTGTTCCCCGCCGCGCTGGTTTCAAAGCGCCGCAAATCAATCGCGGAGGCCAGCCCGAGGCCATCCCGCCGGGAGCCCGGCGCGGCCGGCCGCAGCTGCGCGCAGGCTTGCGCGGCGGCGGCCAGAAAGACGTCGTGGACAGTGGCGCCTGCTTCGCGCGCGCACTGGCGCGCGGCCTCCAGCGTCTCTGCCGGCAGTTCGGCGCGCAGGACGCCAACGGTGAAATCGAGCGGGTCGCGTAACGGGATGCGGCGGGCCGAACGAAGCGCGGCGCCTTGTTGCAAAAGATTCATTCCTTCCATCCACCAACCGCGCCCGCGCGGTGGACGCTCGGCCCAGAAAGAGCCGACGGGCGGCGGAACCGATCCGGTTCCGTGGTAACCGTCCACTATCCACTGTAGCCAGGCGCGGGCAGTGAAATCGTCCGCGAACCAGTGATCGATCACGACGCCGAACCAATGTCCGCTGCCCTCCGCGGGGAGGAGGAAAAAACGCAACGGCAGGTCGCCGGGCGCGAAGGGGCGGTTCAACTCCGCCGCCAGATGCACATCGATCGGCACGGCCGGTGATTCGATTGAGAACGAGCGCGGGTCCAACTCCAGCACGGGCAGGACCGCCCTGACCGCGGCGTGCCAGCGCGCCGCATCCGCCGGCTCCTCCAACCGGACGGCGTGGATGAAACTATACGGCGCCAGCTCGGTCCAGGCGCGCATGAGCGATTGGAAGGTGTTCAGGCGGCGCGGCGTTTTCATTCGGGAGGCAACCGGGAGCGTGTCACGCCTGAGCGCTCCCGTCCAAGCTGCGGTAGGGACGGCGCGGTGGCTCTGGACCGTGCGGGCGATCCCTGGCGCGAGAGGGAAAGGGGACAAACTGGTGCGTCTTTGCTAGCACGGATGGTCTCGCGGGCGCGACGCGTCCTGGTCACCGCAGCGCGGCGACCCTACCTTTCGCTCGCGCGCTGGGGCGGAATCGAGTATCCGCTTTCGGCGCCATGTTTTCTCCACCCGTTCCTTCCGCGCCCGTGCCGCCGGCCGGCGCTAAGCCGTCGTGGCTGGCGGGTTGGGAGAAGGCGTTGCTGTGGCTCTTCCTTGTCGCCGTCCTCGCCTTCGGCGCGGTGGTGGAGATGCGTTCCGCTTTCTTGAAAAGGCGGATGACGGACGTGGATTGCTTCCTGCGCGGCGCGTGGGCGGTTCGGCAAGGGCTCGATATGTATGCGGTCACGGAAACGAATGGCTGGCATTATAATTACCCGCCGCTCTTCGCGATCGCGATGACCCCTTTCGCCAGTCCGCCGCCCGGTTCGGATGAAAGCGGGATGCTACCCTTTCCGGTGACGGTGGCGATCTGGTATGTGCTCAGCGTGGTGGCGCTTTGGCTGGCGGTGGATTGGCTGGCGAGCGCCTTGGAACGCGCGGGGCCGGCGGGTCGCGCGCCGCCGCGTTTCTCGCGCCATTGGTGGACAATCCGGCTTTGGCCGATCCTGCTTTGCCTGATGCCGGTGGGCCGGACGCTTTCCCGCGGCCAATCGAACACTTTCGTCCTGCTTCTGTTTTGCGGCATGATCGCGCTCTTCCTCGGGCGCCGATGTTTCCGCGCCGGCCTTTGCCTGGCAGGCACCATTTGCATCAAAGTCTTCCCAGCCTTTCTCCTCATCTACCCGGTGCTGCGGAGGGACGTGCGCGCGTTGTCAGGAGCGGCGGTGGGCTTGCTTTTCGGTTTGCTCCTGATCCCGCTGGCGGTGCTCGGTCCAGCGCAGACCTGGGCCACTTATCGTCACTTTGATCAGGCGGTCCTGCGGCCGGGTTTGCGCATCGGCACCGATACCACCCGCGCGCACGAGTTAACCACTGCCACCCGCACCGGTTCGCAGGCTTTCATGGTTGTGCTGCATAATCTTTCGCATCCGAGCCGCGCCACGCGTCCGCCCGATAACAGCGCCACCGTCCGCGCCGTGCATTGGGCGATCGGAGGGCTGGTTACTTTGCTCACGCTGGCGGCGGGCTGGCGGCGCCGGCCGGGCGATGCGATCGCGGAGGTTTTATTCCTAGGCGGGTTGATCGTGATCATGTTGCCGATCAGTCCGGTCTGCCACGTGCACTATTTCATCTTTGCCATTCCGCTGGTCATGGCGCTGCTAGCCGATGCCTGGGAACGGCATCCTTTCCCGTGGATTGGGCCAGGTTACCTGGCGCTTTTCTCGCTCTCGATCGCGGCGGATCTGACGGTTTCGTTGCCATTTACAAACTACTGGTTGCGGGATTTCGGGGTGCCTCTGTATGCGACCCTCGCGCTCTGGGTGGCCGGGTTGATCGCTTTGCGGAGACGAGCGCGGACCGGTTACGGCGCGGAGCGCGCCGCGATCACGTCCGCGTAGAGTTCGAGGAACTGGGTGGTTTGCTGGGCGAAGGTATGCCGCTCCGCCATGGAGCGGCCGGCTGTGCCCATCGCCTGGCGGCGCGCGGGTTCGAGCAGCTCTTCCATCCGGGCCGCCAGGGTCACGAAGTCCGCGGGATCATCGAGCACGTATCCATCTTCCCCGTCCGTCATGAACTCGGCGGCGCCGTTGTAACGAGTGGTGATGACCGGCAAACCGGAGGCCGCAGCTTCCAGCGTGACCAGGCTGCAAGGGTCGTACCAGGTGGGATGAACAAAAACATCCGCGGCTGCATAGAGCGGGATGGGCTCGACCACTCCGGTAAAAGTGACCGCCGCAGCCATCCCTAACTGCTTGCTCAGCCTAACAAAAGATTCCGTCTTTTTTCCTCCGGCAATCAAGACTCGCGCGGGAGCGCCCGACCTAACGAGGCAGGCGGCGGCGCGCAGGAAAGCCTCGGCGTTTTTGAGCAAAAGATTATGGGCCAGCATGAGGTAAAGCACTTCCTCCTCTTTGACTCCCAGCTTCGCTCGCTCTCCGGCCCGCCAGCGCTGGCGATGCGTAGGAGTAAAGTGCGCCACGTCGACCCCGTTCGGGATGACGCGCAAGCGTGCCGGTGGGAGGTGGTGCCAAGTTTCAAAATGCCGCCGCACCATTTCAGAGACTGCAACTACGACCGCTTCGCTCCGGGTATGCTGGCGGCGTTCCAGTTCCGCCAGCTCCCGATAGCGGCGCTCCCGCCAGAAGCGGATCTGCCGCCAGCGCGGGATGCGTAAAAGGTTGTGCTCCCAAAGCGCCCTGGTGGAGCCGCCATGCGGATGAATGATATCGGCCTGCCAGCCGATGCCCATATCGTGAGTGAGGTCGAGGCCTAACGAAGGCAGATGCGCCGCGATCACTTCGGCGCGTTCCAGCCGAGAACGCGGCCTTTCCCCCATCGGATGAAGCACCAGCCCGCTGCCTTCCAGGCCCTTGGCAAAAGTGAACGCGACCACGTGCACTTCCTGGCCGCGTGCCCGCAGGGCGTGCGCGTATTGCCACGTCCAATGTTCCAGCCCGCCGCGGCTGGGCTCGAACTGTTCCAGGAGAAGGCCGATTTTCACGCGTTTTAGCTTCTTGTTTACCAATGATGGAAAATAACTACCTTGGCTACGAGTGGCCATTCATCCGACAGCTGTGATCAGTCCCCGTGCCGAGATCGCGTCTGGGGTCGAGATTGGGCCCTATGTCATTGTCGAAGATGACGTTCGGATCGGCGCTGGCTGCCAGATCGGCGCCCATGCGGTCATCAAACGCTTCACCACCCTCGGGCAAGGGAACCGGGTCTTCGAGCACGCCACGCTCGGGGGCGAGCCGCAGGATGTGAAATTCCGCGGGGAACGCAGCCACCTCCTGATCGGCGACGAAAACATGATCCGCGAGAACGTGACCATCCATCGCGCGACGGGAGAAGATCAGGTGACGCATGTGGGTTCGAGGAACTTCATCATGATCGGCGTCCACGTCGCGCACAACTGCGTCATGGGCGATCACTGCATTTTTGCCAATGGCACCGCCCTCGCCGGTCACATTACGGTGGAGGATCACGTCTTTCTTTCCAATGAAGTGGGCGTCCATCAATTCGTTAGGCTGGGACGCTACTCGATGGTGGGCGCGAAGGCGAAAATCGTGCAGGACGTCCTCCCGTTCCTGATTTCGGATGGGAACCCGTGCCGCGTGCGTGGCTTGAATACGGTCGGCCTGCGGCGGGCCGGGTTTACGGCGGAGACACGGATGAATTTGAAACGCGCCTGCCATTTGCTCCTACGCTCCATGCTTCCGCTTGAGACGGCCCTGCAGGATATGGCGCGCCTGGAGGACGCAAACGTCTCGCACTTGATTCAGTTCGTGCGCGGATCGCGGCGCGGTTTTACGCGCGAGCCACGGGAGAGCGATGTGACACCGCTGCACGCGCGGGGCGTGCAATTGACAGAGCCGGTCGATGTAATCGGCTAGCCAGGGTAGGGTTGCCGCGCTGCGGCGACCAGGGGGTGCTTGGGCGAGTTTGGGAAGTGCGCAAGATCAAGAGCGGGCCACGCGGCCTGGACGGCGCAGCGCGCCGTCCCTACCCTGATTTGCCTAACGAGCAACTAACACTGTTTGATCGACCTGAAGTTGCCGCTTTCGTTGGAGTCGGCCCGCGACCGGGCCGAAGAGTAAACGAATTCGCGTGACCACTTCTCTTTCTCCACTCTCCAGAACCGCCCGCTGGAGCATCGCGCTCGGCCTGCTCAGCGCGCTGGTCGCCGCTTTTTTTGGGGACGCTGCGGTCGATCATTGGGTGGTGACGCATCGGAGCGCGGAAGCCGAGTTGCTGGCAAAAATGTGCAGCCGCTACTTCGCCTGGCATTGGTTGATGGGCGCGGCGCTGCTTGGGTTCCTGCTCGCCTGGTGGAGACGACGCGAGGAGTGGAAACGCGTCCTCTGCGTGATGATGGTGGCCGCATCGCTGGCCGGCCTCTCGGCTGATGTGGCCCGCGGCCTGACCGGCCGGACGCGGCCTTCGGCGGTGGCGGCGCAAGGTTGGTATGGAATCCGGAGCGAAGCGCGCTGGCTGATTTTTGACCACGCTTACAATTCCTTCCCGTCTGGGCACACCACCGCCGCAACCGGTTTCGTGCTTCCGCTTTTTCTCTGGCGCCGCCGCTTCGGCGCACTCGTCTTTCCGTTCATCGTGCTGGTGGCGGGCGCGCGGATCTATGTGGGTGCGCATCATCTTTCCGATGTGATCGCCGGGGCCGCCTTGGGCACGCTGGTCGCGGTCTTGCTTTGGCGCCGCACCGCGGGCGGCGAACGACTCGTTAACGCGGCGCGCTGGCCGTGGGCGCGAGGGTGATTTTCGCCGAGCGGGCGAGCACGTTATCCACTCCGCGAATCTCCGCCGTGACGACGGGCGGCGAGGCGTTCCAATCGATTTCGAGCAAGCCGAAATTGAGCGCGAGATAGAGTTCGCCGAGGCGGAAGCGGTTCGGCTCGTGTTTAAAATTATAAAAGAACCCGCTCTCCGCGTGATGGGTGAGCCCGCTGGAAGTGATGTCGTAGAGCGGTTGAGGAAGGCGGGGATCGACCGCGCGCGAGATCTCGCCCAGATGCCGATCGCCGCTCAGGAAGATGGGATTCCGAGGCTGCGTTTTCGCGAGTAGATCGAGCAGGCGCTGGCGCGCCGCGGGAAAATTGGCCCACTTCTCGAAAGGCTGTTCGGTGGCGAGCACCTCGATCCCGGAGCAGATCAAATTCAGATCGGCGGTGCTGCCGGCGAGTTCCCGTTCCAGCCATTGCCATTGCGCCTCGCCCAGGATGTCTGGCTCGGCCGCGGCGTGGCGAAAGAGGAAATCCCATGGACGCGGCGGTTCCTGCCGAAAATAGCGGCCGTCGAGCAGGATCACTTTCACCTGCCGGCCGGCTGGGCCAAGGGTGTAGGCCGCGTAGATACCTTCCTGTTTCCGCCGCGGGCTCTCGGGCGGCTCGTCCAGAAAATTCAGGAGCAATTCCTGGCTCTGGCGTTTGTGCGGATTATCGGCGCCGCCATTGCCTTCGCCGTAGTCGTTGTCATCCCATATCCCCAGAATGCGCGTACGCTGGCGGAGCATTTCGTAGTCCGGTTGCGTTTTGGCGGATTGATAACGGCGCGCCAAGTCCGGCAAATTTTCCGCGCTGCCGTAGATGATATCGCCCAGCCAGATCCAGACGTCCGGCTGGCAGGCCAAAATCGGTTTCCAGAGCACTTGCGGGCGGTATTCCCGATTGCAGGAACCGAACGCGATCCGCGTCACCGGCGTGGTAGCATCCTGCGCGAAAGCCGCCGTCGCGCCCCAAACCAGCGCGAGGAGAAACAGCGCTCGCCCGCGCATTGTCTTACACCTCCACCGGCACGACCGCGGACTCAGTCGTGAACGTCTCGGGCCGCGCCACCGCCAGACCCTGTTGCCGCGCCATCCGGGCGAAGTGGCCGTTGCTCTGCAGTAACTCATCGAAGGTGCCATGCTCGATCACCTCGCCGGCCGCGAGCACGATGATCGTGTCCATTTCCGCGAGGGTGGAGAGGCGGTGCGCCACGCAGATGACGGTGCGGTGTTCTTCCAACCGATCCACCGTGCCCTGGATATCCGCTTCGGCCTGCGCGTCGAGCGAGGCGGTCGCTTCATCCAGAATAATGATGGGAGCATCGCGCACGAAAGCGCGCGCGATCGAGATCCGCTGGCGTTGCCCGCCGGAGAGCCGGACCCCGCGTTCGCCCACCCGCGTCTCGTAGCCTTCCGGAAACTGCATGATGAATTCATGGCAACCGGCCGCCCGCGCCGCAGTCTCGATCTCCGCCTGGGTGGCGCCCGCTTTGGCGCAGCCGATATTCCCCGCCACGGATTGATCGAAGATGACCACTTCCTGGCTCACCAGTCCGATCAAATTCCGCAGATCCGCCACCTTCGCATCGCGCAGATTCACGCCATCGATCTCGATCGCACCTTCGGTCGGATCGTAGAATCGCATCAGCAGGTTAACGAGCGTGCTTTTGCCGGAGCCGTTATCACCCGCGATTCCAACCCGGGAACCGCGCGGGATGTCGAGATTGATCTGCTTCAGGACCGGCTGCGTCTCATAGGCAAAGCAGACCCCGCGAAAGCGCAGCCCGTTGGTGAAAGCCGGCAGCGGGGTCGCGTCCGCGCGCTCTTTGACCGAAGGAACTTCCGTCAGGATTTGGGCCAGGCGATCGACGCCGAGTTTTGATTCCTGCAGGGTCAAGTGAAGCGAGGCCAGCCGTTTTACCGGGATAAAGAACAAGAGCATTCCGGCCAGGAAACTGACCATGTCCGGCGTGGTTTGACCGCTATAAAAGACGTAAATCAAGAGCATGCCCAGCCCGAGCATGGAGAAGGTCTCGATGATCGGATTGATCTGCTGCCGGGCGGAGACGGCTTTCAGCTTCCCGCGGATCAGCTCCTTCGAGTGCTCGCGGAAACGGCGGGATTGTTCCTCCTCCAGATTGAGCGCTTTGACCACCCGGATGCCGGGCAACATCTCCACCAGCAGGCTGGCCTGGCTGATGGTGGCCCTGATCCCGATCGCCGCCGCGGCGCGCGCTTTCTTGCCCAAAGTGGAGATCGGAATCAGGCAGAGCGGAGTCAGGATGAGCGCGGCGATGGTCAGCTTCCAATCGATCATGCAGAGCGCGATCGTGATCCCGATCATGGAGAACGGCTCCTTCACCGAGTCCATGAAGCCGTTGCTGAGACACTGGTTTAGGGCCGCGGTGTCCCCGTTGATCCGCTGGAGCAGATCGCCCATGCTGGTCTTGTTAAAGTAATCGAGCGAGAGGCTCTGCAATTTCGCGAGCACATCCCCCCGCAGATCGTTCACCGTCCGTTCGCCCACGGAAGCCATGAAGATGGCGCCCAAATATTGGGCCAAACCGCGCAGCCCGACCAGAAGCGGAAGGAAAAGCAATCCACCCACCATTTGCCGCCCATCGATCGGGCGTCCGGTCCGCGGCAGCCACGGGTCCACCACTTTAAAGGTCACCTTTTCCATCTTCGAGAGGTGCGAATCGGAAGTCACCGCCTCGATCGAAGGCGGGCTAAACCGATCCAGGATGGTCTTGGTCCCCCAGACGACGGTGCCGTTCGAGAATCCGTAGAGGATGCTGAAGGAAATCCCCAGGACGAAAGCGAGCCAATAGCGCCGCAAGTAGGGCGCACCGAAGCGGAAGATGTCGGCAATATAGTGCACGAGGTGCGGAATCTAGACGCGCGCATGCTTCCGCGCCACCACCAGCTCGTATCCTGGCCGCAGTTGCGGCTTGAAAATTCTTTCTCCGCTTGGCATTGATGCGGGAGTCCCGCACGGCTCCCGCTTGCGTTTCCGTTACATGCCCGCCCCCTCGTCTTCGATTCTTTTCACCGCCGGCGATGTTTCGGGCGATGTCCACGCGGCGGCGCTGGGGCGCTTCCTTTTACAGCGCGATCCTGGCCTTGCGCTTCAGGCCCTGGGCGGAGCGCGTCTCCAGGAGGTGGCGGCCGAATCGGCCGGCGGGCACGTGCTCGGCGATACCACCAACTGCAGCGCGATCGGCATCATCTCCGCCATCCAGGTATACTTCCGCTGCCGGAAACTGCGGGCGAAGTTGTTTCGCTTCCTCGATTCTCACCGCGTGGACGCTGCGGTGCTCTGCGATTGGGGCGCCTTTAATGGCCGGATTTTGCCGGAATTGCACGCGCGCGGGATTCCCGTCCTCTTTTATTTCCCGCCGCGCTCCTGGCAACGCGAAGGGACTCCCGGCCTGGGCATTGTCCCATACGTCCAGCGCGTCGCCACGCCCTTCCCGTGGTCGGCCGAACGGCTGCACGCGGCTGGCTGCCGGGCGGAATGGGTCGGGCATCCCGCACTCGAAAAAGTGGGTTCCACCGACGAGCGCGCCGCGCTCCGGAAGCGCTTCGGCATCGCCGCCGAGGAAAAGTTAATCGCGCTCATGCCCGGCTCCCGCCGGAGCGAGATCAAAGTCCTGGCCCCGAAAATGGCCGCCGCCGCCGCCCTCATCAATGCCCGGCACCCCGCGCGTTTTCTGGCTGCCCTGCCGCGCGAGCTGGCTGCGGAAGCGCGCTCCTATTTGCCGCTCACCATTCCCATCGTGACCGATTGCGCCCCCGATCTCCTCCGCGCCGCCGATGCCGCTATTGTCAAAACCGGCACCGCCAGCCTGGAAGCCGCCCTCGCCGATGTCCCCCAGGTGGCCATCTACGATCTTCCGTTCGCCGGCCGGATCGAGTGGTGCTTGCTCTGGTCCTGGAAAAAAATCCCCTTCTACGCCATGCCGAACATCATCCTGCAGCGCGCCGCCATCCCCGAGTTGCTCGGCCTTAAAAGCAATCCCGAGAACATCGCGCGCCACCTCCTCCCGCTCCTCGAGGACGGTCCCGCGCGGCGGAAGATTCTGGCCGAATACGAGCTCATCCGTCAGGCCCTCGGCTCCGGGTTGCCCACCCCGGCCACCGAGCGCACCGCCGAAATTCTCGAAGAGATGCTCACGGAAACGAAAGCCCGCCCCGCCGCTACCGCGCTCGCGGTCTAAGCGCAGACAACCGAAGCAAGACCGCGCGGCGAACGTCCCCCCGGCGGCGACATCAACGTGGCAGCGATCAACGCGGCAGCGACCAATCCGGTGAAACCGACTCAAGCAGTGACGGCATCCTACTTAACCAAGTTTTGCCGCAGCTGCGGCAAAACTTGGGAATCGATTCGGCATTAGCGCGCATCGGTTCCCCTTGGCGAAGGTCTCGGGTCTCTACGAGAGGGCTGCGTGAGGGTGGGGCTGGCAGTCGGGCTAAGCCCGTGCGCGGATCGGCGAAAACGGCGTAAGCTTGCCGCCATGGCCGTGGTCTTTCGCCTTTTCTATTTCGTTCCTTACCTGTTCTTTCGGCTCTGCGAAGGCTTGATCCATTTTCTCCCCATCGGGGTGGCCTTTTCGTTAGGCCAATTCGGTGGCGGCATCTTTTATCACCTCTTCTGGAAGCGCCGCCGCCTCGCGCTCAATAATCTTCGCCTCGCCTTCGGATCCGAAATGTCCGAGGTCCAACTCCGCGACCTCAACCGCGAACATTTCCAACTCCTCGGCGCCAATCTTATCGCCGGCCTGAAAGCGGCCCGCATGTCCGATGACGCTGTCTGGGAGTGCGTCACCGCCAACCTGCCCACCGAGCGTCTGGAAAATGGCTGGGTGGCGCTCATCAGTCACATTGGGAATTGGGAACTTTTCAGTCACCTCGGCGGCCGATTTCCGGAGTATCGCTTCAGCGCCATCTTTCAGGGGTTGGCCAATCCCTACATCGATCGTTATCTGCGCCGCACTCGCGCGGGTTCGGGGAACATCCTCTTTGATCGACGCACCGAGTTACTGAAGTGCGTCCGCTTTCTGCGCGAAGGGGGAGTCGTCGGCGTTTTGATCGACCAGGGGGCCGGCTACGCGGGGCTTTGGACGCCGCTCTTCGGCCGGCTCACTTCCTCTTCTACCCTCGCGGCCACTCTTTCCCTGCGGAGCGGGCATCCGGTGGTGCCGATCGCGATTAACACCGTCGGCCACGCCCGTTGGAAAATGACCATCTCCGAGCCCGTCTTCCCTCCCGAAGACGGCGACACTGAAGCCTTCACCGCCCGAATTAACCGTCTCCTCGAAGAACAAATCCGCCGCCATCCCGCCGATTGGCTCTGGGCGCACAACCGCTGGAAACCGCTCCGTCCGCACATCCTCTTTGCGCGCGATCAACGCCGCGTCTTCTTTCCCCCGGAGTTCGATCGCAGCACCCTTGATCCCTTCCGCATCCTGATTGTCTCGCCCGATACGGCCGCGCTGGCCGCCGCCGCCCTTCCGGCGATGCGCGCCATCCAGGAAGGCCGGCCCGATACCTGGCTCGCCGTCCTCGCGCCCGGCCCCGTCGCGCAAATCTGGCGCGAAGCGCCGGAGGTGAACACCGTGATCGAATATCCGCCCGAGAGCTCGCCCCTCGCGCTCCGCCAGCTGATCCAAAACGCCGCCCGTTTCGACGTGGCCATCTTCTTCGAGCCGCGCTGGAAACCAGCCTGCGCGGTCGCGCTGGCCGGCATCCCTCTCCGGGTGGGACGGAAACACGGCTGGGTTTCCTTCTTTTATAATCAGCAGCCCGTCCCCGCTTCGGAGAATTCCGATGCGATCAGCGCGCACCTGAAAATCGCCCACAGCATCGGGGCGAACATCGCGCACCGGGGATGAACTCTGCCCTGCTCTTCCAGGGTTTCCTGCTCGGCTGGTCGGTCGCCTGGCCGCCCGGCCCGATCAATGCCGAGATGATGCGGCGCGGTCTGCTCCCGCCGGCCGCCGGGGGCGGCTTCTGGCCCGCGTGGCGCGTCGGCCTCGGCGCCTGCACCGGCGATGGGCTCTGGGCGCTCGGCGTCTCGTTAGGCGCGGGCGCCCTCATCAACACGCCGCGGGTGCGGGTCGTCCTGGGATTGATCAGCCTGGGTTTGCTCCTTTTCCTGGCCAGCGTTTTTCTGCGCGGCGCCTGGCGCGCCTGGCGGGATCGGCACAGCCCGGCGCAGACCGCCGAAGTGCCGCAGAGGAAACGTGCGCTGCCCGGTTACCTGCTAGGGTTTACCCTCGCGCTGACCAGCCCGTGGAACATCGGTTTCTGGCTCGCGGTCATCGGCAGCCAAAGCGGGCGGCTCGGTGGTTCTCTCTGGAACGCGTTGCTTTTGGCGGGCGCGGTCTTGTTCGGTGCGATCACCTGGGGATTCGTTTTCGCGACCGCGATCAAACTCGGCGCCCGCATCTTCGCGCGGCCGAGCTGGCAGATCGCCACCCAGGCTCTGACGGCGCTGCTCATGCTCTACTTCGCCGTCATGCTGGTGCTGCGATTGGGGTAGGGACGGCGCGCTGCGCCGTCCAGGCGGGGTGGCAACGTACCGTCGCTTGAGCGTTTTTCGAGCTGCCCACGCGTCTTGGTCGCCGCAGCGCAGCGACCCTACCCAGGAACGCGCCTACTCCGGCGCAGCGGCGGCGCGCACCATTTTTCGGAAGGCTTCCTTCGCGCCTTCCACGGTCGCTTTTGGGCCGCTCATTTTGATGTAAACATCGCCGGCCTCGCCGTTCTCCAGGATGGCACCGCGCAAGGCGTAATCGGCCATCGGCGTGGTCGGGCCGCCGGGCATGCCGCTGTTAAAAGTCCCCGCCGCGGCGACGAAGGTGATCTTGACCCCGTTCACTTCCACGGTCTCGCTCTGCTGCGTCGCGGCGCTGTCCGGGAACTGCGAATACCAGCGCGCCACATTATCGGCCGGGGTGCCGCTGCCGCCGCCGAAATGAAAAAACGTGACCTCCGCCTTGCTCGCTCCTTGACCGACTTCGAGCTGCGCTTTCCGCATCGGGGAAGGCGGCGGCACTTGTCGCCAACCTTCGGGCACGGCAAAGGTAAAACGTTCCACTTGGAAAGTGGCGGCCGGTTCGGCGAAGGCCGGGAGGGCGAGCCATGTAAAAGCGAGAAGGAGCGCGGTTTTCATTGACTTCCACTATGAGCGAAAATCCTTTCCCGCGCAGCTTCGCCTTCCCGCGCTGATGAAATATTCGCCCCGCTCCCGCCTCCGACTGCGATGACGACGCCGATCAAAGATTACGCCTTGATCGGCAACTGCGAGACCGCGGCGTTGATCAATCCGCGCGGCGGAATCGATTGGCTTTGCCTGCCGGCTTTCGATGCCGGCTCTTTTTTTGGCGCCCTCCTGGATGAGAAGAAAGGTGGCCACTTCAAGCTTGCTCCCACGGAGCAGGATTTCCAGGTGGAGCAGCAATATCGCGACGCGAGCGCGATCTTGGAGACTCGCTTCCGCACCGCGCAGGGCTCCGTCAAGGCGACCGATTTTTTTGTCATCGCGCGCCGGGCGGAGGCGCGCTTCTACGATTTCACCTCGCTCCATCCCACCCGAAAACTCGTTAGACTGGTGGAGTGGGAGGGAGGCGGCGCGGTCGAGATGGAGTGGAAGATCGAGGCGCGTCCGGATTATGCGCGGGCCCAGCCGGATTGGCGGGCGCTGGGAGAGCACGGCTATACCTGCGAGCAGGCTGCGGTGTTTACCAACGCGTCTTTGCAATCTGACGGGCGTGATCTCAGCGGGCGTTTCCAGGTGACGCGGGAGTGTCCGCTTTTCCTGGTGCTCGATTACGCCGAGGAGCGGCGCGCGCCGGATTGGGCGGAGACGCAGCGTTGGCTCGAGGTGACGGCGGCTTTTTGGCGCGAGTGGAATTTATTTAACTACTACCGAGGCGCTCACGCCGATCTGGTGCGGCGCAGCGCGGTGACGCTGAAGTTGCTCACCTACGCGGCCACGGGCGGTTTCGTGGCGGCGCCCACCACCTCGCTGCCCGAAGGCATCGGCGGGCAGGCGAATTGGGATTATCGCTTCACCTGGGTGCGGGATACGGCGCTCTTTATCCAGACGCTTTTCGGTCTCGGCTACTCCGGCGAGGCGACGGCGTTCATCGATTTCGCGGTCAAAAACTGGCGGGAGAAAAGCGGCCAGGACGGCGCCGCGCCCACCGTCCAGGTGATGTTTCCGGTTTGCGATGCACCGATTCCGCCCGAAGCCGAATTGGACCACCTGGCCGGTTACGCCGGATCCCAGCCCGTGCGCATGGGCAACGCGGCGGAGGAGCAATTCCAACTCGATAACTACGGGCACCTGCTCCAGTCGCTTTTTTACTTTCACCATACCGGCGGCAAGATTGACCGCGATAAGCGCGCCATGATCGCGCAGCTCGCCGCGGAGGCAAAAAAGCTTTGGCCGCGGGACGATAACGGCATCTGGGAAGAGCGGACGGAGCATCCCTATACCTTCGGAAAAATCATGTGCTGGCTGGCCTTGCAACGGACGCGCGATCTCTCCGGGGACCCGGACGGCAGCCTGGAGCGAACCTGCGCCGAAATCCGGGCGGAGATCCTGCGGCGCGGGGTGAAGGAAAAGGACGGTCGCCCGTTCCTCTCCGCCCGCTTCGATCGAGCCGACGCGGATGCTTCCCTCCTGCTCGCCTTCACGAGTGGATTCCTGGAGCGCGATCTGGCCGTAACTACGCGGACGGCGATCGAGGAAGAACTCGGGCAGGATCCGCTCCTGCGCCGGAACTGGAACGATGAAAAAGAGGGCGCCTTCGTCCTCTGCAACTTTTGGCGGATCGATCATCTCATCCGCGAAGGCGACCTGAAACGCGCCGAAGAGTTGGTCGAGGAAATGATCACGCGGGTCAGCCCGCTCGGTTTGCTCTCGGAAGAAATCGACCCCGCCACGGGCAATTTCCTAGGCAATTTCCCCCAGGCCTTCTCCCACCTCGGGCTCATCCAAAGCATTCTCAATCTGGACGCGGCGAAAAAAGAAAACGGTTTCCACGCCCTGCCAGATCACGAAAAATTCCGCCGCAGCGTGGGGGCCACGATTGGCTGGAAAGGGGTGATCGCCGGGTTCTTTCGCGTGCCGCGCACGCTGCGGCTTCTCTTTTCCAGCCAGTCGAAGTGGCAGCCAACCTAACGACTACAGAAACCGCCCGCTAGAAGCCCGCGGGGTGGCGGGCTTCGAAGCCGCGCGGCTCGCGCGGGGTGGCCTGCCAGCGCGGCGCCCAGAAGCGATCCCGCTTCATCGTGTTGAAGGGCGTGGTGTCGAGCCGCAGGCCGGCGATGAGGGCAAAGGTGTGCCCGTTGCGCGAGAAGATGGTGATCCATTTCCCGCGACCGCGTTGGCCGTAGCGTTTGAAGCCGGAGGAATTGGTGGGCGATTTTAACAGGCCCGCTCCGCCGAGCACATACGAGATGGTGCCGGAACAGTCGTAGCCGGAATCGTTAAAGGAGCGGTGCCCGCCTCCGAAGCGATAGGGTTTATCGCGCAATTGGTTGGCCGCCCAGATGGCGCGTTTGACCTCGTCGGGGGCTTGCGCGGGCGCGTGGGCCACGCTGCCACGCAGGAGCGCGAGGGTGCCCGGGATGACGGGACCGGTGATGGGGAAAGGGGAGGGACCTGCGAACGCGGAGACCGCGCAGAAGATCATCCCGGCGAATGCCAGATGTCTCATTGCGGCAAACCTTTAGCGGCGTTGAGAGGGAAAGGCAACCCAGCGGGGCCGGCGCTGGCGGGGAGCGGAGCGGGAAATTCGAAGTTTTAGGCCGCGCTTCACCGGGCGAGACGCCCGGTGTCCGCACAGGCAGGATGCCTGTGCTACGAGGGAGGGGGCGGGCGCGGACTCGCGCGGGTAGGTAGCCAGTTGCGCCGGTTGCTGCGCGATGGTAGCCGACAGATCTGCCTATGAATTCCGAGAGTAAAGATTTTTTGAAACGACTGGTCGAGACGGCGAGCCCGTCGGGTTACGAGCACGAAGTGCAGAGGCTGGTCCGGGCCCGGATCGCGCCATGGTGCGATGAGGTGCGCACGGATGTGATGGGGAATGTCTTCGGGACGCGGCAACCAAACGGGCGGCCGCGGATCATGCTCGCCGGGCACTGCGATCAGATCGGGTTCATCGTTAATTACATTACGGAGGATGGGTTCGTGCATTTGGAACCGATCGGCGGGGTGGACCCGGTGGTGGCCACTTCGCAACGCGTCTCGATCATGACCCGCGCGGGCCTGCTCCCGGGCGTGATCGGGCGGAAGGCGATCCATCTGATGGACGAGGAGGACAAGAAGAAGGTGCCGAAGATGCACGACCTTTACATCGACCTCGGCGTCTCGAGCAAGGCGGCGGCGCTGGAGTTGGTCAGCCTGGGGGACGCGGGCGTTTTTCTGCAGCCGTATCTGGAGTTGGCCAATGAGCACGCAGTCTCGATGGCGTTCGATAACAAGATGGGGACGTGGATCGTGACGGAGGTGTTGCGGTTGCTCCAGCAGCAGGTCTTCGAGGCGTGCGTGATCGGGGTGGCGACGGTGCAGGAGGAAATCGGGTTGCGCGGCGCGCAGACGAGCGCTTTTGCGAGCGAGGCGGAGGTGGGGATCGCGCTCGATGTGGCGCACGGGACGGATACGCCCGGGATCGAGAAGAAGCGCGCGGGCGACTTCCGGATCGGGGGCGGGCCGATCATCGCGCGGGGAGCGAATATTAATCCGCGCGTTTTCGAGCTTTTGGTGGCGGCGGCGGAGGCGGAGGGCATCGCCTATCAAGTGGGGCCGGCAGCGCGCGGGACGGGGACGGATGCGAACGCGATGCAACTGGCGCGCGGTGGGATGGCGACGGGGCTGCTCTCGGTGCCGCTCCGTTACATGCATACGCCTAACGAGTTGCTTTCGCTGGTGGATCTGGAGAATACGGCGCGTTTGCTAGCCGCATTTTGCACCAGACTGAGCCCGGGCCAGGATTTTACTCCCTAGAGCGTGTCATGCACTTCTTGCGGTGCGTTTGCGAATGGTAGCACCGGCGTCCCGCCCGGTGATTTCCCTTTCGTTGCCTTCCTCCAACTCTGTCTCACCGGGCAAGATGCCCGGTGTCCCCACCGGCGGGACGCCTGTGCTACTTCGCGATTTATCAGCAGGCAGTAAACAAAGTGCATGACCCGCTCTAAGCGCGGGGCTGATTGATCTCGCCTGCCGGGGGCAAGAGTTTTTGGCGGGGCGCCCAAAACAGCGGGCGAGGGCGCCCGCGCTCCCCGGAGGAGGAGGGAAGGGAGGCTTGCGTTATTCGCCGGCTTCCTGATCGCGCAGCTCGAGGAGGACGGCGCAGAGGGCGGTGACGGCGGCTTCGGCGTCGACTCCGTAGGCTTCGATCTGGGCGGTGGCGCCGCATTCGAATTGGCCACGGAGAATGTCCATCAGGCTCATGGCATCGTAGCGTTCGCCGTTCCGGAGGATGGAAATTTGGGAGCGGAAGCTATTGGCGCGGCGGACGAAGGCGGCGGCGGGTCGGGCGTGGAAGCCGTGTTTGTTCGAGATGACGATGTCGCGCGTGATCCGGACGGGTTCGCGTTTGGTGCGCCAGCCGATCATGCGGGGGAGTGGACAGGCGGGCGGGAGGACATGAGGGGAGGGCTGCGGAGCGCGCTTACTTTACCTCAGAGAGAGGAGGCTCGCAATCGCGGGGCGGCGGGGCGGAGACTTCGGCCCGAGGGCGGGCCGGCTCCAAGGGGCGGCCACGACGGAGACCGGCTGCGATTTTGCTCGTGAATTGACGGGTTTCGGCGAAGGTTTGGGCCGACGAAATTGCCCCGCGTTTTTAGGCTCGATCTTTTTTCCATGACGCTTTCCATCGCTTTCGTCCTGGGTTTGCTGGTAATCGCGATCGTCCTTTTCGCGACCGAGAAGGTGTCGGTGGATCTGGTGGCGTTCATGCTTTTGATCGCGCTGGTGGTGGGCGGAATCCTGACGCCGCATGAGGCTTTTGAAGGGTTCAGCAATGATATCATCATCATTCTGGGCTCGATCTTTGTGATCAGCGGCGCGCTGCAGGAAACGGGGGTGCTGGATCTGCTCGGGACGCGGTTACTAAAGCTAGCGGGGTCGAATCAGAACCGTCTCCTCTTGCTCTTGATGGGGACCACGTCGGCGGTTTCCGGGTTTATGAATAACACGACGGTGACGGCGATGTTCGTGCCGCCGGTGATGACGCTGGCTCGGCGGGCGAAGGTGTCGGCTTCGAAGTTGCTGATGCCGCTGGCGTTCGCCTCGATTTTGGGCGGGACGTGCACGTTGATTGGGACGTCGACGAACGTGGCGGTGAGCGGTTACATGAAGAAGGTGGGGATGCAGGAGCTGGGGATGTTTGAGCTGACGCCGATCGGTTTGATAATCGTGGCCGTGGGGCTGGTTTACATCATGTTCATCGGGCAACGGCTGCTGCCGGATCATCCGGAGACGAGCCTGACCGCGCACTACGCGATGCGCGAGTATGTGAGCGAGATCATTGTCCTGCCGGAATCGCCGTTGATCGGGCAGAAGAGTTACGACTCGGATTTAAACGTGCTGGAGTTCCGGATTTTGAAAATCCTGCGGGCGGAACGCGAGATCATCCCGGGCCGTAATATTCTGATCGAAGAGGGCGATACGCTCCTGGTGGAGGGCAAGGCGGACACCTTGATGAAGGTGAAAAAGATCGAGGGGATCGAGATTAAGCCGGAGTTCAGCCTGGGCGATCTGGATCTGGAGGGTTCGGACTTAAAGATCGCGGAGGTGCTCCTGACGCCGCAAAGCGAGCTGCCGGGTCGCACGCTGCGGGCGGCAAATTTTCGCCAGCACTACGGCCTGACCGCGCTGGCGATTTATCGGCATGGCCAATCGCTCCGCGAGCAGGTGGGAAACATCGTGCTGCGGGTGGGCGATCTGCTCCTCGTGCAGGGCGAGGCGCCGCGGATCGAGGGGCTGCGCAGTCACCCGGGGATGGCGCTCATGGGCGAGGTGAGCGAGCCGCTATATCATCCGCGGAAGGGAATGCTGACGGTGGCGGTCTTCGGGGCGGCGGTGATCATCGGCGCGCTGGGGTGGATTCCGCTTTCGGTGGCGTTTTTGACGGCGGCGGTGATCACGGTTTTGAGCCGGTGCATCAGTGTGCAGCGGGCGTATGAGTTTGTAGATTGGCGGCTGCTGGTTTTGATCGGCGGGATGACGGCCTTCGGAACCGCGATGGAGAAGAGCGGCGGAGCGGCTTTCCTGGCGGACGTGATCGTGAAATGGTGCGCACCGTTTGGCGTGCTGGCGGTGCTGGGGGGATTTTTTGTGCTCACGATCATCCTCACGCAGCCGATGTCGAATGCGGCCGCGGCGCTGGTGGTCCTGCCAGTGGCGATCAACACCGCGCATCAGATCGGCGCGAACGAGCGCACCTTTGCGATCGGGATCATGCTGACGGCGTCGTTCTCGCTCGTGGCGCCGTTCGAGCCCTCGTGTTTGCTGGTCTATGGGCCGGGTAAATACCGGATCCTCGATTACGTAAAAGTCGGATTGGGATTGACGGTGACGCTGGCGGCGGTGGTGCTCGTAACGCTGGAACTTTTCTGGCCGCTCTGAGCGACTGACGGGAATTGCGTTAGCGCCCGGCTGACTCTTTTGCATCCAAGGCGGGATCGCGGCCTTTGGGCGATGACGCCGATTCTGTCAAGATTTGTAGCCTGACCCCCAATCGATTCCCTACACCGCTGTTGTATGATCTCGTGGAAGCAGCCGGCGTAACAGAGGGCGGAGCGGGGATTCTTGCAAGCACGCAGCGTGACAGTGCAGGACTCGTTAGGGGATTGGGGACGAGTGCTGCGCTGGCGCGATGCGTGCCGGGTCTCGTTCGAAGGCGGTGGCGCAGGAGGGCCGTTCGTTATTTACTGCAGCAAAGCTGCGCTAACTCTACTACTCGTTAGGCGTGATCGCCGACTTTGGCGATGACGCCGGCTCCGGGTCGTCGGTACTTGGAACGGCGTTCTTCCGCCCGTCTCCTGTGATGCTCTCGCACACCGAAGGCACGATGTGGGCGCGAAGCTCGCGCTTGCGAAGCGATCTAATTTTACTCGGGTCGCCGAACTCGGAATATGCGATAAAGCCGTTGAGCGACTCGCCCGGTCCGACTCGTGTTACGCAATCGGCATCCCAGCAGTCGATCTCCACGGTCGGAGGATGAGGGTAAATAATTCCCTCGTCTGTTCTTATCGAATACACATCCGGGCCGGTTTCAGTCCTGCCTTCGCTGTCTGGCCAGATGCCGAAATGTATGCAGATGTCGCGGTTATCTGTCGAAGTGAGAATCAGTCGAAAGCGGAGCTTTTCTGGCTGATCGACAATCTCTAGCTTGTATTTAGGACGGTCACAATCTTGACTTCGGCGGTCCTGTCCGCACGTATATGCAGGCGTCATAACGGCGGCCGCCATAAGATAGATGAGCGTGTCGCGAATGTTCATCGAGCATAGTCCGCGAGCGTATCCGCGTTAAGCAGAGCCCTGTCTGGAAAACGTGCCGGCAACTCGGAGAACGCCGGATCGGGATTGGGGGTCAGGCTAAGAATCATGACAGATTCGTTCGGCGAATAATATCTCTGGGCTCCTCCATACTCGACCCTAATGCTCTGGGATCTCGCAGCAAAGCCCGCTCGCCGCTTCTGTCAAGATTCTTAGCCTGACCCCCAATTGGTCCACATGACCCCCAATTGGTCCACACATCGACATATCCCGGAGGTGGGCGAATCGTCCCCAGCAGGAAGACTCTCGCTCTTCGTTCAACCTTCCGAGCGGTGTGGGCCGGGTAAATATTGACCCTCGATTACATGAAAGTGGGGCTCGAGTTGACGGTTACGCTGGTATCTTTCTGGCCGCTCTGAGCGGTGAACGGGAAAATTTTTAACTCTGCCGAACGAACGTCACCCCCGGCGCGCGGATTGCTTTAAACCGGAACCAACCTACTATCCACAGTGCCAGTTCTTACTCCCGTTCCTGAATCTGCTCCCGTCAGCCGCCCGGTTCCTGCCTCGCCCAATCAGAAGCCAGCGGAGCGCGAGCGCACCCTCTTCCGCGTGCCGCGGCACCGGATCAACTGGACGACCAGTTCGTTTCTGATCGGAACGGCGGCACTGACCGTCACCGCGGTCCCGCTTTATCTTTGGAAGTTCGGTCTGGATTGGTTCCAGTGGGCACTTTTCTTCGCCATGTTTTGCGCGAGCGGGTTCTCGATCAGCCTGGGCTATCACCGGCTTTTCTCGCACATCGCATTCCGGGCGGCGTGGCCGGTGCGTTTGTTTACGCTCATCTTCGGGGCGGGCGCGTTTGAGAACTCGGTCTTGATGTGGTCGAGCGAACATCGGCGCCACCACAAGCACGTCGATCATGACGACGATCCTTACGATATTTCGAAAGGCTTTTTTTACGCCCACATCGGCTGGCTGCTCTTCAAGATGAGTCCGCAACCGCCCTTCGATAATGTGCCGGATTTAAAGCGCGATCGCCTCGTCATGTGGCAACACCGTTATGTCCATCTCATCGCGGTGGTGGTGGCCTTCGCCCTACCGGCGGCGATCGGCTGGCTCTGGAATGGCGCGGTCGGCGCGCTCGGGGGATTTCTCATCGCCGGGGTGGCGCGGGTCACCGTGCTCCAGCATTGCACCTTCCTGATTAACAGCGCCTGTCACACCCTGGGCCGGCAGCCTTATTCAGATCGTTGCAGTGCGCGGGATTCGCATCTACTGGCGGTCTTCACCTTCGGCGAGGGCTATCATAACTATCACCACGAGTTCCAACACGACTACCGCAACGGGGTGAAGCCGTGGGAGTTCGATCCCACGAAGTGGATTATCTGGACGCTCTCGAAAATCGGGCTGACCGGCGGGTTGCGACGCGTGGCCGCCGAGAAAGTGCGCGAGGCGGAAAGCGTAAGGCGATAAGGCTCCCTGGGTAGGGACGGCGCGCTGCGCCGTCCAAGAGGGGTGGTTCGCGGAAGGTCGTCCGAAGTCCAGCAGCAGGCCACTCCGCCTGGACGCCGCAGCGCGGCTTCCCTACCGGCGCGGGGCGACGAAGCCTTCTTCCGCCGAAGGCAACTCGAAGACCATCTCGCCGTCCGGCGTCGTCCCGAGGAAGCGCGCCCGCCGCGAGCGTTTCGGCAAGCCCGGCGTGTTTTCGGCTGGCTCCGCGGCCCGCACTTCCAAGCCGTTGAATCGCCGCCCCGTGCGCTCCGGGCTCGCGATCGGCCGGATTTCCGTAACCGAATCTACCGCCTGGATGGGCTCCGCGCGCCGCACCGGCAATCCCTGAATCGTGGCCGGCTTCGCCCGCTGCGCCACGACCGGAGTGGGCGTGCTGGCAGGTTCGGGACGACGAGGTGCTTGCACCTCCGCTACGGCTGTCGGTTCCGGTTGGCTCTCTGGGCTCCCCGCCGCAACGACGGGCGCGGTGTCTTGCGAAGGCTCCGGGAGGCCAGCGACATCCGGATTGGAAAAGTCTGGCTTGATCGGATTTTCCGCCGTTTCGGAGGGCAGGGAAGAAATCTCCGCCGAATCGTTTTCCGCCACGATCGGAGGAGGAGGCGGTTCGGCGCCCGGCGCTACCGAAGGACCGCTCTGAGCCATCGGAGCGGTCTGGGCTAAGCGTGCCGGTGCACCCGGCCCTTCCCCCGGCGCCGAGGGCTCCACCAAATCGATGTCCGAAGCGGAAGCATCAGCTGGCGTCGCGGAAGCGACGGAGCGAGAGGCGAGATCAACCGCCGCTGTGCTCGAGCGGTTAGGAACGCGATCCGCACCGTTCTTGGCCTCTACCGCGTCCGCAGCGTCCGGCACGCCGATCGGCACCCCAATCGGAGCGCTGTTGGAAAGAAGCGACCGACCGGGGCGCAGATTCGCGGACCAGAAAAAGATGCCCAGGCCCATGAAGAGCAGCACCACCGCGGCCACCGCCAGGGTTCTCCCCATCGTCCAAGGAGGCCGCGGCTCGCTTTTTTTCACCACCGCGATCGGTGCCACCGCCGGCACCCCAAATTTCCGCCCGATCGCGGCCCGCCGTTCCACCTGATCGAGGCACTTCCGTATCTCCTCTTCGAAAGCGACCGGATCGTGCGGCCGCGCCTCGGGCGGGCGGGCCAGCATTTCCTCGAGCAACTTCAGGACCGGCTTCGAAAGCCCGCTCACCCGGTCGAGTTCCTCTGCCGGCGCTGGCGGCGCGCCGGTGAGCAGATACCAAAGCGTCGCGCCTAACGAGTAGATCTCGGAACGGAAATCAACCGGGCGATTCTGCCACTGTTCCGGGCTGGCGAATTGCGCCTCGAAGTCCGCCGCTTCCCCTGCAAACTGAGAGCCGGCAAAGCTGCGTAACGGCCCCACCAGACCGAGAATTTTGATCAAAGGCCAATCTCCCTGCGCCGTCTGGCCGGGCACCAGGAGGACATGGCGCGGGTTGATCGCGCCATGCGAGACGCTGTGGTAAGTGGCCGCTCCCAGCGCGCTGACCGCCTGGAGCCCGATCCGCAAGACGGGGCCCACCGGCATCGGTCCGTGCTCTTCGATCCATTCCTCCGCGGGCGTGCCCACGAAGTTCTCGGTGGCGTAGACGACGCGGCCCGGCTCCCGTCCCACCTCCAAGATACGGGGAAGATTAAGATGCGCGATTCGCTCCGCGCGGCGCGTTTCCTCTTCCAAGCGGTCAAGATTCTCCGGCGAAAAATCCCGGATCACGCCGAGTGCCACTTCCTGTCCGGAGCGCAGATCCTCTGCCTGGTAGACGACGTGCTGGCCATTCCGCCGGAGTTCCACTGGCGCGCCGACGCTGTCCACCATGACGCGGTAATGTTCGAGATAAGTAGGGCGTTCCATGGACACAGAAAAAAAATCAACCCGAGTGCGGAAATGTCTTTGCTCTCTGGATCGAAAGCGCCGTCTCCCGGGCGTGTAGAATTGGACCGAATTTTCCGGAAAAAATTCAATTTAGCCTTACGGCCTCCCGGCCGGACGATGAATTATCTCGCCGCTGCGCCAGCCGCTCGGTAGAGAGTGGGGCGCTGGAGACGCCGATGCGAGCCCCTCTAAATCCGCAACGCACCATCGCGGAACTCCAGGAATTACGCGCGCTCACCGGAAACGAAAACGGCGCCCAACGCGTCGCCTTCACCGGTCTCTGGGCGGGCGCACGCGCCTGGCTCCAGCAAAAGACCGAGGCCATCCCAGCTGAGACCCATCGCGATGAAGCCGGAAATCTTTGGGCCACCCTCGTGGGCGAATCCGAGAAATGCCTCCTCATCGGTGGCCACATCGATTCCGTCCCGAACGGTGGCTGGCTCGATGGTTGCCTGAACACCCTCGCCGGAGCCGAGATCCTGCGCCGCCTCCATGCCCAATACCATGGGCGGCCGCCGGTCACCGTGCGGCTGGTCGATTGGGCGGACGAAGAAGGGGCCCGCTTCGGCAAAAGCCTCTTCGGTTCCTCGGCCTGCTCCGGAAATCTCAACCTGGCGGAAGCGCGCGCGTTGAAAGACCGCGACGGCATCGCCCTGCCCGCCGCTCTGCGGGAGCACGAGATCGACTTCGAGAACGTGCTCGCGTGCGGACGCGAACTGAAGAACGCGGCCGCCTACCTCGAATTGCACATCGAACAGGGACCCGTCCTCCTCGACCTCGATCTGCCCTTGGGCACGGTCCTCGGCACCTTCGGCGTCGAGCGGCACTCCCTCACCTTCCACGGGCAGGCCGCCCACGCCGGCAGCACCCCGATGAATCGTCGCCAGGATGCCTTCCTCGCCGCCGCCAAAATGAGTCCGGAGATCTACCGAATCGCGGAGCGGCACGGCGGCGTCTGCACGATTGGCTCCTGCCGGACGCGTCCCGGCATCGTCACCAGCGTGGTGGAAGATTGCATCCTCACGCTCGACCAACGCCACCTCGACGCGGACGGCCTCGCCGCCATGTTACGCGACGCGCGATCCGCCAGCGAGCGTTTCGCGGAGGAAAGCAACGTCACCGTCGCCTGGGAGCGGATCTGGAACATCGCGCCGATCCTCTTTCATGAAAAATTAATCGCGCTGAGCGACGACGCCATCCGCGCCAGCGGAGCCACGCCCCATCGTCTTCCCTCCGGTCCGCTGCACGACGCCGCCGAAGTGGCGCGCGCCGGCGTGCCGACGGTCATGATGTTCGTGCAAAGTTTGCACGGTCTCAGCCACAACAAAATCGAGGACACGAAAGAAGAGCACATCGCCCTCGCCGTGACCGCCTTCGATAAGCTGGCCGACAACGCGATCGCCTGGATCGCGGGCAACGCGTAACGGCGAGGAGCGTTTCCTGGGTAGGGACGCTGCGCGGCGGTGTCAAGCCGACGCGACCCGCACCTTGGGTCGGCGGGAAGGCGGCGACCGAAATCCGCTGATCCGTAGTCAGAAGTTCAATCCGAGCGGCCGGATTATGAGAAACATCCGGCCGCTTTGTTCTCCGTCCGCGTCATCGTCGGCGTCATCCAAAGGAGCGACGAAGCATTCTACCGCTAGCCGGTGACGATCCGGTTCATTCAATAAAGGGAGCGGCGGGCTCCGGACTGTCCGACCCCGTCTCACTCGGCCATCACATCCGTTATGAAGGAAGGCGCTGTGTGTTTGTGTGATAATTCCTCGAAATTGGAGCTGCTAAGGCTTCTACCGCAATCCAGACGTCTTCCGCACGGGAGATGCCTTCGCTTCCGATAGGAACCGATCGCTTTGATTTGCGTCTCCGGCAAAACCACGATGATTCGCATTCCTTCATCGTGCGGTGATGACGCCGCTGGGTTAATCACCCGCGCAAGCAGGACGCGAATGAACCATAGATTACGCAGATTTTCGGCGCCCCAATTCCCATTCGGAATCTGTGTGATCGGGACCGAGGGAATCTGTGGATGAAACTGCCTGCGACCGCCTTGCCCTTCCGGACGAGTGACGTTGATCAGTGTAAGAGGCGGTTAAGATGGCAGGTCGAAATCCCAAGCGTAGTCGCGGGCTCCGTGAAGCACGCGCACCAGAATGATTCCGTCCTCGATCGACGCGTAGAAAATCAGATAGTTTCCAACCGGATAGAAGCGAAGGCCTGGCGCGAGGTCTTCACGGCGTGGGCCGCCTTCGGGATTTGTCGCGAGCATGTCGCAGGCTGCGTCGATTCGGTCGAGTTGACGATCGGCAGCCGAGGGATCGTCCTGCGCGATGTGAATCCAGATTTCAATGAGATCGGCTTCCGCGCGCGCCGCTCGATCGACCCTTGCCATCCGTTCCGATGCTAGGTGGCAAAGCGGGCTCGCGCCTCGCGCTTAATCTCTGCCATGTCGAGCGGTTCGACTTCACCCTGCTCGATCTCATCCAAGCCGATCTGAATTTCACGGCGCAGACTTTCGCGACGGATCTTCCAAACGTCGTCCGATTCACTCAGCCACGCGACCAAGGCGCTGCGATCCTCCGCCGGCAGCGTGGCCGCCGCGGCCTTGACTTCCGGTAAGGTGCTCATGCCGGAAGAATACCAAAGCCCACGACCTGCGGCAATCATCGCAATGAGCCGCCCCGAACGGTCCACAAATCGCACAGAGTTTCTGCGCCCTAATTCTTTTTCGGAACCTGTGTGAATCGGGACCGAGGAATCTGTGGATGAAAACTCATGCCTTTCGGCCGCTGCTTCGAGACCATGTCGAAGGCTCATGTGGAACGAGGTGAATTCGATAAAGTTCGTTGAGGCGAGTCGCCTTCACCAGGCCTGCCGCCCGGCCGCGGGTTGCCTGAAGGGTCGAAGGAAGACGTCGCTTTGGCTCAATCTTCCGCCCGCTCGCCGGCGGGGCACATCTTAACCAGCTTCGGATCGAATTGGCCGAGCACCTCGACCAAATCAGTCTGCGCGGCCATGACGGCGTCGATGTCTTTGTAGACGCCGGGCACTTCATCGAGTCCGGCGGAGAGCAGCGTGACCCCGCGCTCGGCGAGCAGCTTCTTCACCGCGCTCCAGGTAAACGATTGCTTCGCCTTCGTGCGGCTCATAACGCGGCCCGCGCCGTGCGAGGCGCTGGCGAGCGATTCGGTCTGGCCTTTGCCGCGCACGAGGAAACCGGGCGACGCCATTGTGCCCGGGATAATGCCGAGCACGCCCACGCCGGCTGGCGTGGCGCCTTTACGGTGCACGATCACTGCGCGTTCTTCGCCCGCGATCAGGTGGCGCTCTTTCCAGGCGAAGTTGTGATGGTTCTCGAGGACGACGCGCGCGCCTAACGAGCGCGCGATGTGTTTATGGATGAGGGCATGGTTCGCCGCCGCGTAGTGACCCATCAGGTTCATCGCGTTCCAATATTCCTGGCCTGCTTCCTCATCGAGCGAGAGCCAGGCAAGGTGTTTTTGCTCTTTCGGCAACTCCGGGTGCCGTTCCATCGCCAGCCGGCTGTAGTGCTGGCAAACCTGGGCCCCCGTCCCGCGCGAGCCGCTGTGAGTGAGGAGCGCCACGTATTCGCCGGGCGGCAAGGTAGCGCAAGCTTCCAGCTTGCAGTCGTCGTTCCCGAGCAAGCTGGAAGCTTGCGCTACCTTAAACGCGCCGAATTCGACGAAGTGGTTCCCGCTTCCACTCGTGCCGAGCTGCGACCAAGCCTTGTCTCGGAGGCGCTGCGTCACAGGCGAGACACTCCAGTCTTCGTCCATCACTTCGTGCTCGCGGCGCTGCTGGAAGGTGCAGCCCACGCCGAACCGGGTTTCGCGTTCGACCCTCCCCTTGCGTTTAGGACGACCCTGGCGTCACTCGGCTTCTCCCTGTAATTCTGGAAAAATTTCACGAAGGGCTTGCAAATCGTCTTCGGCCCTCGGATCGCCCAGCTCCATTGCGCGGCGCATCCAATAATACGCACGCACCCCATTACCCTCCATGTCTAGATAAAATCTACTTAACCGACGAGCCGCAGTACTGTCACCGGCGTTTGCTGACAGCGTCAGCGTTTCGATCTCATCGTGCGTCAAACTTGACCGATCCGAAGGAAGAATTGTCCGGTTCCGGACGCACATCGTGACCACCAATAACAGGAGCGCGCAGATAATCAGAGCTGCAACACCCCGCCAAAACGACAGTTTCACGAAGTAGCTCAACGGGGTTTGACCTTTAGATAGCCACCATTGTCTCCCGAGGGTGCAACGTGGCCATTTCCATCGTATGTTACCTTAGTATTCGGTGCGAACAACGGTCTTCCCAAGGCGTTTGCAACGGCTTCAGCATAGCTCGGTTTTCCATCAGACCGCGGCGTAGCGGCGTCGCAGACATCGAGGACAAGGACGTCGCCAGGATGATAATTCGGCGATGTAAGAATCAGGTTTGCCAGCTTCACGGGAGGCAACAAAGAGCTGTTCGAATCCCATGCGTAGCCGGGCCCTCCATGTCCGGCTACATTGAAGATACCAGGTGTCGAAGGCTGGCGATTAGCATAAGTATGAAGTGGATCAGTAGGTTCAAAGAGATTTAGACTCGCTAGTCCTTCGGGATCGATGTGGGTCAAAGGTCTATTATCCACGTATCCATACAGATTGATCCCGCCTGCCTCGCCGATAGGATCGCGGCTTAGCCAACGTCCCATAGCCGGGCCGTAGGCTCGATAAAGCGTTAAATTCAGCCCGCTGGGCGCGTGGAAATAATGCCCAGTGTAGCCGAAGTCCAGGCTCATGTCGCCCTCCACGACGGCCGAATTGCCCCAGACTTCGTAATCGTAGCGCGCCCGTAGTGCCCCGCTCGCATCGGTCATTTCGCGGATGCTTCCGAGGTGGTCGCGGGTGTAGAAGAACGGCTCCATGGCCAGGGTCTTCTCGTTTAAACGCTGCTCGCCGTCCGGATAGAACCGTTTTGTCACATTCGCCCCGGTGCCATCGCGCTCTTCCGCGATCCTCGTCCCATCCCAAACATACCGCTGCACGCTCATGCTCTGGCCGATCTTCTCAATCGTCACCCGCACCCGCTGCGGCATCTTGTTCCCCGCGCTCTGCGCCGCTTTGAATGCCAGCGTGTAGGCTCCGGCGCCGAGGTTGACCGTTTGCCGAATCACGCCCGAATCACCTTGCACAAAACCCACCTGCGCGCCTCCCGGCGCACTCGCGTTCCCGTCGGTCAGCCCGCTCCAAGCCCGGGCTACCCCTGCGTCGCCCTCAAACGTCCAACTGGCGCCGGCTGGATTGTAAACCTCCCCTTCGTCTCCGAGGGGCTCTGGCGTCTCGAAGCTTCCATTGCCGACCAGAACGTTATTTAAACGCACCTCGTCGATCAGAACCGCACTCCCCATTGCAGCTTCGAGGCCCTCGAACCGGATGGTATAATTTCCCGCCGTGGCGCTGAAGGCCGCGGTGGCAAAATCGCTGTAGGCATTCCCGGCCGGCTGCGCGACCGCCGTCTGCCCCGCGCCTTTCTCCGTTATTTTCGTCCGCCGGTTCGCCCCGTCGTAGGCGAATTCGGAGCGTTTTCCGTTATTGATGTAATTGATCGCAATCAGCCGGTTGGCCGCATCCCACTCGAACGTTTTACCGGCCGGATCGTAGGTCATGTTGCCATTCAGATCGTACAGAATCGGGAAAGTATCGGAAATAACCCCGTTGACCGTGTGGGTGACATCAGTGAGCTGATTCAATTCATTGGAAGTGTATGCATGCACCGCGCCGTTGGGGACCGCGAGCTGCGGATTCGTCAGCGAGTCGAGCGTCCGGTTTCCAGCCTTATCATAGTCGAAGACGGAGTCGGCAGTAGAAAGGTTCGCGTTGGCAGCGTTTTGGACGCCTCGCAGTTGCTGGGCGTCGTCGTATTGGAACCAGAGGCCTGAGGAAGCGGCGCCCAACAGCTTCGTCCACGACTTGATCTCGCCTTCCGGGTCGTAGGTGTAGTCGAAGCGCGACAAATTTGTCCCTCCGCTCTGGCGGCTCTCCATGTATTCGAGCCGGCGGTCTTGGGTCCCGCCCAAATAATGATAGGTCGCCACCTGGCCATTTGGAGCTGTGACTGATTCGAGTCGAGCCGTCACGTAATCGTAGGTGCGGGGGAAATCTCCGCCGAGAACGGGAGTGGTCGTCTTGGTGATTCGGCCCAAAGCATCGTAGATCATGCTCGTACCTGTCCCGTTGACGGAATCACTTCCTATGCGCCCCAGCTCGTCGTAGGTGTACCTAATCACATCGTCACCGAGCGGCCCGTCTACTGTTGCGAGCCGACTGGCTCCAAGGGCCGCGCCAGAGCCCACTGAATGATAGGAATAATCCGTGTGGCCTGTGCCATCGTCCATCGACGTAAGCCGGCTGTAATTCGGATCATAACCGTAGGAGACGTTCGGCGTAACGGGATAGAGCGGAGCGCCGGAAGAATCTGTGTAACTAATTTCTTCGATATTATCGTCGATGCCGTATCGATAGTTCGTCCGCTGCCCCTTCGCATCCGTCATCGAAGCGAGACGGCCGGTCGAGCCGACAGGATTTGTCGGCGTCTGGCCTTCGTAAAGATAATTAACTCCCTGTCCCCCATTAATCTCCCCATACTCCTTGCGTGTCACGCGGCCCTGCAGATCACGGTAAAAGGTCGTGGTGCGATTCAAGGCGTCGGTGATGCTCCCGAGCGAGCCGCACGAACACCAGTCGTATTGCGTGATGCGATTCTCAGGATCCTTCACTTTGGGGACAATCGCCGATTTGAATCGTATTCGCGGTATACGGATCATCAGCCTCGTTGTAGCTGAGCGTTGTTTCCTGGCCCAGATCATCGATCATCCCTTTTAGACGCAGAGGAAATGGGGAGTTGTTATCATCGTATCTGAGCGTTGCGGAGCTGCCGGTGGGGTCAATCCACTCAGTCATGAATACCTTCCTGGGGTAGCCAGCGCCGTTGTCTGTTTTGGCATAGACTTGCTTGGAACCGTCGGGGAGGCGCCTTTCGTAACTTCCGGCCTCAAGTCGCACAAGGATGGCGTGACTCTGTGGGTGCGGTGCCGACGTCGTGGAAGGCAACTGATACGAGTACGCTTCCGCGCCTCCGCCGGGCACGAAAACTTTCGTAGATGGTCGTTGATCGGGCGCATCCTCAACCACGTACGAAACCCAATTTGTGGTCCATTTCGGCCCCAAGTTGGAGTAGTTGAACGCTAACGGTGGTGGGTCCGCCCGTTGATTATAGGTGACAGTGAAATTCATCGCTGGCCCCCGTGGGGGCGAATATCCGATCGGAGTATCTTGCACATTCAAGCTCACTTCTTTGGCATCGACCGTGTAGCGCGCCATCCCGGCGCTGGATCCGCACGAGCTACCTCCCACTTTCTGATCGCCTGGAGTGATGTTAGCCGGTGGAGCGCCGTTGGGGAAATAGCTTAGTCTGACTAAAATCACCTGTTGCCATGGCCTGTCGGGTGCTTTCTCTGCGGTCGCGGTGAAGCGAAGAGGGGTGCCGAATGAATTGAGTACCGCCGTGCCACTCACGGGCGGCACGTCCCAGTAGACGCCCCAGAACTCGGCGGCCTCCCACTTTTCGCCGGCTGAGCGATTACTTACGATAAACTCTACTTCGTTGCCATTGCCCGCGCCGACGGTGCTGAACCGGACCCGCATTCGATCCTCTCCGTAAGGCAACAGCGGAATGTTATTCTCGGCCTGCAGATCAAACGTCACGCCCGCGCATGCCGTCTCCATCCTGCAAAGCATCGAGCCAAGAAAAACCCCGATTAAACCAGCCCTCATAAAAAGCCTGGACGGGCGAAAACATGCTCTGAGTGTCTGGTTCTGGCGCTCTTGAGGGTTGCGAGTGACGGATTGGCGGGGATTCATTTCAGTGTTTTCCAGAAAAATTGTCCACCGACGCTCATCCTGAAGGGGCATGAACGAATCCGTCAATGCCATAAAAACAGTTTTTATCGGCACGATCAGCCGCCTCTTTCACCGGGGGCGCGCGCGACGCGAAAATGTGCTTGCCGGGAACCTTAGTTCCCAAGACAATCGGCTTGCTGTGAAGCTTTTCCGACGAGTCGGAGCACGGGCTTGCGCATTCGCGCTGCCGCTCGCTTTGAGCACGGGCTGCTGGCAGAAAACCTACAAGGACGAAGCCAAACTCGCCGGCAAATCGACCGCCGGTTTCCCCCAGGTGGCCGCGGATGTGTTCCAAAAAATGGATGGCGGAATCGCGCTCACGCCCGACGAGATCATGGGTCGAAATGCCTGGAATCTCTGGTCGGCCGGGAACGAACACTTCTGGAATCGCGTGGCGCAGGGCGGCTACGAGATGATGGATCTGCTCAAAGCTTTGGATAACCGGAAGTATCCGTGCGCCGATCGTTTCCGGGTGGCGGGCCTGATCAATCAGCCCGGCTTCCGCCGGCGAGCCCCATCAGCCGTTCTTCCTCTTCGAGACCAGCCGCCGGGCGAACGGGAATGGCGGCCATCTCTACGGCACCACCCTTACGCCGGAAGAAGAAAGAGAATCTGCTTGAATACCTGAAGACGCTCTAGAGTGAGCGCGCGATGGCCGATGCCGCAGTTCCCATTAATCAGAAGTTGCTCGTAAACGCAGGCGGCTGGCCGGCCATGAAAGCCGCCCAGAGTCTGCACGCCGCCGGGCGCGTCCTCGAAGCCAGCTACGAGCCACCGCTCGTGGCCGGGATGGTCAAGGATGGACTGCGCACCCTGCGCTCCGGATTGCGCGTGACCACCTTCTCCGATGTCGAAAACATCTGCACCTGTCGGGAATCGCGCCAGTGGGGGAAAATCTGTGCGCACTCGCTTGCGGTCGGGCTGGAATGGATAAAGCGTGCGCAAGAAGAGAGTTCGGCCCGGGGCCGGGCCGGCTCCAACGATCTGCGCGCGACTTCCGCCGCCCCCGCGAGCCAACCCGCCCCTGGGCCGAAGTTTGTCGAACTCGGAAGCGCGGACGTACCCGCCCTCGCGTTCCATTTCATCCTGCCGCCCCAGTTCGAATCCGCCTGGTCGCAAAAGCAGATCATGCTCGTCACCGAAGTGGAGCGAAACGGCCAGCGCGCGATGCCGGCGACGCTCTCGCCTAACGAGACCTACGCCTGCGATGCGCACGATCTGGCCGCCCTCGATGAACTCAGCCGCGTCGACGCGATGCGCACCTTCTCGCGGCCGGATTTTCTCCGCCTGCTCGGCCGCTTGCGCGGGCATCCCCGCGTCACCTTTGGCAAGACGAAAGCGGCGCGCATCGCGACCGAAATTTTCCAGCCGCGGCTGTACTTGAAGCGCGCTGATTCTTCTTCGGTGACGATGGAGCTGGCCGCCGCGGGCGAGGAGCGGCTGCTCGTCGCTGAGGAAGAAGCGTGGATCTTTCGCGACGCTTCCTTCCTCCCGTTGGCCGAAAATCTGCCGGGTGAGCTGCGGGCGCTGGCCGAAGGCGGCATCACCTGGCGCGGTGAGAGCGCGCAGAAGTTTCTGATTGCCACGGCCCCGCGGCTCGCCGCCTGGTTTGTCGTCGAAAGCGATTTCGTCCTGCCGGAGGTGCGCTTTGCCACGCCGAAATTCGTGCTTAATCTCGAAGGCTCCCTCCGGGAGTTGCGCGGCGAGTTATCCGCCAGGTATGCGAACGCGGCGCATCGGCTGAGCGCCGAGCCGCGGAAGGACGAATCGGCCTTCGTCCGCGAGGCGAGCGACGACGCCATCCTTCTCCGCGATACATCGGCCGAAGTGGCCGCCGTGACGCGCCTCCGCGCGCTTGGTTTCGGCACACGCGGCGACCGCTTTATTCTGCAGGACGAAGATCAGATCGCGCGCTTCTTCGCCTTTCAACGCCCGCGCCTGGAGCAGGAGTGGGAAGTCCATCTCTCCGCCACTGCAACCAAGGCGAGCGGCGATCTGCAACCGCTCACTCCGAAGATGGAGGTAGTCGGTTCCGGGACCGATTGGTTCGAGCTGCGCTACTCGCTCGGCACCGCCGATGGCGAGATGTTTTCCGCCACCGAGCTCCAGCGCCTGCTCCGCTCGGGCCAAAGCAAAACCCGGCTGCGTAGCGGTCGCACCGCCGTTTTCGACTCGGATGCGATTTCGGATTTTGAAGAGGTCTTGCGCGATTGTGATCCACGCCAAAGCCAGCCCGGCACCTATCGCATCGCGCGCAGCCACGCCGCTTACCTTGCGGAAACGGCGCAGGATATGGGCGCCGCCTTGCGCGGCTTGACCACGCAGAAACCGGTCGGCGACCTCGCGCTCGGCGATCTCGACGAGAAGCTGCGCGATTATCAGCGTCTAGGCGTGGAATGGCTTGTCCGCCTCGCGCGCAACAATCTCGGCGGCATCCTCGCGGACGAAATGGGCCTGGGGAAAACTGTGCAAACGCTCGCGTTCCTGCGCGCGCAAGCCGCCCGCGAGCCGGCGCTGATCGTCTGCCCGACCTCGCTCCTGACCAACTGGGAAAACGAAGCGCGCCGTTTCACGCCGGAGTTGCGCGTGCTCCTGCTCGATGGACCGGAGCGCCACGCCCGTTTCGCCGAGATCCCGGACGCGCAGATCGTGCTGACCAGCTACGCGCTTCTGCAACGCGACACCGAAAACTACGACAACCTGCAATTCTCCAGCGCGATTCTGGATGAGGCGCAGCATATCAAAAACCCCGATACGCAGAACGCGCAGGCGGCTTTTTCCCTCCGCGCGCGGCATCGTTTTGTCCTAACCGGCACGCCGATGGAAAACTCGGTGCGCGATCTTTGGTCGCTGATGAATTTCGTGCAGCCGGGCTACCTGGGCATTCGGGTCGACTTCCGGGAACGCTACGAGCAACCACTCGCGCGCGGACCCGCACCAGAAGTGCAGCGCCGACTGGCGCGGCGGCTGCGGCCTTTCCTTTTACGGCGCAAGAAATCGGAAGTGGCGAAGGATCTGCCGGAGAAAATAGAACAGGTGGTGGTATGCGATCTGACCCCGCCGCAGCGCGCAGCCTACGACGGTCTCCTGCGCGAAATCCAAACCGGCCTAACGACCACCATTGGCGGTAATGCCGGGGCGGGGCGCATGAAGATGTTGGTGGGATTGCTCCGCCTGCGGCAGGTCTGCTGCGACCTGCGACTGCTGGACGTGGCGCATGCGTCTCGCTTGCGCGTGGCGGGGGAACGCAAGCGGGACGCATGCGCCACGGGGGCAGACTCCGCCAAGCTCGACCTGCTCGACGAGCTGCTGGAGGAAGCGATCGATGGTGGGCACCGCGTGCTCATTTTTAGCCAATTCGTCGCCATGCTTACGCTGCTGCGCGCGCGCCTGGAGGAGCAGAAGATTCGTTACGCCTATCTTGACGGCCGGACGAAGGAACGCCAGGCGGTGGTGGATCAATTCCAAAACGACGACGCCATCCCCGTCTTCCTCATGAGCTTGAAAGCCGGCGGCGTCGGCTTGAACCTCGCGGCGGCCGACACCGTCATCCACTTTGATCCTTGGTGGAACTACGCCGCCGAAGCGCAGGCCACGGATCGCGCGCATCGCATCGGGCAAAAGAGGGTGGTGACGGCTTACAAGTTGATCGCGCGCGATACGGTGGAGGAGAAGATCGCGAAGCTGCAGGAGCGGAAACGGAGCGCGAGCGAAGGCGTGATCGGAAGCGAGGAGCCGCTCATGAGCGGGTTGTCGACGGAAGATTTGGAGGAGCTGTTGAGTTAAGTGTGGCGCGCGCTTTCTCGAGCGCGACCTGCTTTAGGGGATGAGGGCACTGTAGCGACGCCGCTCTGTCGGCGTTTGGGCGCGTTCCCTGCAATCCACGCGTGTTTACGGCGACAGAGCGCCGTCGCTACAATGCCCGAGTGCGCCAGTTACTTCTTCGTCTCGGGCGCGTCCTGGAGCTTCTCCAGATCGATGTTGTCGTGCCCCAGCTTGCCTTCGAAGGCTTTAACGAAGGCGTTCCGGAAGACGTTGAAGACGGTTTCGAGAATGGCTGGCGCGGGATCGTCGAAGCTGCCAGAGATCGGCACTTTGGTTCCGAAACGATCTTTCGGCTGGTTCCGGATGATGCGGGTGAGACCGCCCACGATGCCCTGCCAGATGAAGTCGATCGGGTTAGCGGAATCGTGGCCGGGATCGAAGATGGCCATCTTGTCGAAGACCGGCTCGACGAAGCCGGTGAAGCGGCCTTGCTTGGTGTTCATCTCGGTGGCGAGACGGAGGGTGCCGGCTTCAAAGGTGATGGCCGCGTATGCCTTCGCGAAATCGTTTAGCTTCACCAGCGGGATCGATTCCATTTCCAACTGCAAGGCAAAGGTCGGCTTCGCGGCGTAGGGGTCCATGTCGATGTTCGCCCGCAGCTTTCCGGCCCGGAGGGGGCGGCCTTCGATCTCGATTTTGGCGTTGAGCGTCTCGGAAAGTTTGCGGCTGTTGGTCAGGTTAGTGGCGATCAGGCGCAGGCGGTCGATCTCGACGTCGACCTTGGGCTTGCGGCTGAAATCGCGGTAGTGGATCTCGCCGTTGTGGGCGGTGGCGCGGTTGATCTTGAGCGGGAAGAGCTCGCCGATTTTTCCGGTCCAGGATTGATCCACGCCAACTTGGGAGGTCGCTTTGGTTTTGCCATTGACGAAGTTCAGTTTCGGCTGCTCGAGGTGAATCTCGCCGACGAACGAGCCATCGAAGAGCGCTCTCCATTCCACGGAGAGATCGATCGTGGGCGCAGAGAAAAATGGCACGGGGACATGGCCGCCGCCGGTCTTGACGATCTCGATGCCGTGAATGGTGTAGGCGCCGCGCCAGAGATGGAGGTCTACGTCGGCGACGTGGCCGCGGTAGTCTTCCATTTCGGTGAGCTTGCGGTTGACGTAATCGCGCGCCCAAATGGGGAGCAGGGCGCGCACGACGAGGAGCGCGACGGCCAGGACGAGGACGAGCCAGAGGAGTTTGCTGCGCCAGGGAGCTTTCATGATTGGGCTAAGCTCGGGCGCGCTTTTTTCGATTTCGGGCTGCTGCTTGAGGAAGGAGTGGGCGACGCGGAGGGGCTTTCGCTCGGGGAGGGCGAGGCGGAGGGAAGTGGGAAGGCAAATGTCGGCGCGGGAGAGGCTTCTGGAGACGTCGTGGGAGAGGGAGAGGCGTCGGGGCTCGGGCTCGGGCTCGGAGTAGGAGTAGGAGTAGGAGTAGGAGTAGGAGTAGGAGTAGGAGTAGGAGTAGGAG